>NZ_JBBLYU010000003.1:0-300000 GCF_037911135.1 Phaeobacter sp. A36a-5a
TTGACGAATTTCTCAAAAGCCCATTATTTTCAAATACTTACGAAAACTTCTCTATCGAGGATACCACATTTCCCTGGCAGGATCGGGCCATTTTCCCAGCAGGAACAAAGCTGCAACCGGTTTCAACTCCGAGTCGCTGTGGTCTGCGCTCATGTCCGGGCGAGTCGAGAGGGCTATTCGCTGCGATGTTTCGACTCGCCATACGCACGGGCAGGAGCCTTCTGCGATGGAGATACGCCTCGCACCGCGACTCAGGCGGGCCTCAACCGCTGGACCGCCGGCAGGCGGAGTGCCAGCAGGAGAAGGATCAGCCCCATGTAGATCAGCGGTTCCAGCTGGAAGCCTTTCACCAGCATCACATAGTGCAGGGCCCCGAACAGAGCGGCCGGGTAGGTCAGCCGGTGAAGGCTGCGCCATTTACCTCTCAAACGCCGGACCGAAGCGTTATTGGAGGTCAGAGCGAGCGGCAGCATCAGAACAAAGGCCGCCATGCCGATGGTGATATATGGGCGCTTAACAATATCGGCAAGAATCTGACCGAGCAGCTGCACATCCAACAGAAGCCAGACCAGCAGGTGACAGCTGACATAGAAGAAACACAAAAGACCGATGGCCCGGCGAAACCGCATCAGGTTCAGCCCGAGCAGCCGACGCAGCGGTGTCACAGCGAGGGTGACGACGAGCAGCTGAAGCGCCAGTTTGCCGTATTCATGCTCAAGCGCCTTGATCGGCTCAGGGCCAAGCGCGCCGGAGAGCCCCTGATAGAACAGCAGACCTGCGGGCAGCACACCCAGCAGATAGATCAGCCAGATGGGCACGACCCGAATTGTATCGTTGATGCGCTGCATTCAGAAGTTCTTTGCCAGATCCATACCCTCGTAGAGCGCGGCCACCTCTTTTTCATAGCCGTTGAACATCAGGGTCGGCTCGCGGCGAGCAAAGAGCCCCCCGCCAATGCGGCGCTCGGTGGCCTGGCTCCAGCGGGGATGGTCCACATTGGGGTTCACATTGCTATAGAAGCCGTACTCGCCCGCATTTGCCATGTTCCAGCTGGTCTGCGGCTCTTGATCGGTGAGAGTCATACGGACAATCGATTTGATCGACTTGAACCCGTATTTCCATGGCACCACCAGTCGCAGCGGGGCCCCGTTCTGATTGGGTAGCGATTTGCCAAAGATGCCAGTGGCCATGATCGTCAACGGGTGCTGCGCCTCATCAAGGCGCAGGCCCTCCCGGTAGGGCCAGTCCAGCACCTTATAGGCTGTGCCGGGCATTTCCGACGGCCGGTAGAGGGTTTCGAAGGCGACGTATTTCGCGCCCTCCTGCACCCCGGCCAGATTGAGCAGATCCGCCAGTTCAAACCCCTGCCAGGGCACCACCATCGACCAGGCCTCGACACAGCGGAAGCGATAGATCCGGTCCTCAAGCGTCATAGCCTCCATGATCTGCTCCATGGAGTAGCTGCCCGGGCGCTCGACCAGGCCATCGATTTCGACGCTCCAGGGCTGGGTGGTCATCTGACCGGCATAGGCAGCCGGATCCCCCTTGCCGGTGCCGAACTCATAGAAGTTGCAATAGCTGGTCACGTCTTCCCAGCTGTTGGGTTCCAGCTCCGCCTCCGTTGCGGCCTGTGCGGTGCCGCCAGCCAACCCCGCCAGACCAAGCCCCGCAGCGCCGCCCAGACCGGCCATGATCTGGCGTCGGTTCAGAAAAGCCGAATAAGGCGTGACGTCGTCGTCACTCAGATCGTTCTTCCAGCGGTGGGCCATGCAGCGTCTCCTTAGTATGGGTATCTGCAGGATCTAAGCCAGCGGGCGGCACAGTCCAAAACATATCCTCTCACGTCTCCGCGATGGCACTGTAACCTGGCATAAGCTCATTCATCGGCCGACTGCGCCCATCTTCCTGCATGATCCTGACATGTCGGCGGCGCAGCTGACGCGGTTCGGTCACGCCGACGGAATGCGCGATGGTTTCAACCTCATGGATGATCTCCTTGGCATAGCGTGCGACGCGGGTGGATTTTTCCTCGACCACCAACCCCTTTTGCAGGCGCTTGTCATGGGTTGTGATACCTGTCGGACAGCTGTTGCGGTTACACTTCAGCGCCTGAATACACCCCAGCGAGAACATGAAGCCCCGCGCCGAGGTCACAAAATCGGCGCCTGCCGCCAGCGCCCAGGCAACATCGCCCGGATTGACCAGCTTGCCAGAGGCGATGAGGCGAATGCGGTCCTTCAGCCCGTATTCATCGCGCAGATTGCACGCCAGCGGCAGTGCCTCCCGGACAGACATCCCAACCAGATCAATCAAAGGCATAGGCGCGGCTCCGGTTCCGCCCTCGCCACCGTCCACGGTGATGAAATCCGGCGCGCTGTCGTCCCTGCGGGCGGCAATATTCAGAAACAGCTCGCGCAGGGCCGTCTCAGCACCGACCACCAGCTTTATCCCCACCGGCTTGCCTGTGACCTCCCGAAGATGCGCGATCATATCCAGCAGCTGATCGTAATTGGCAATCTCCGGATGCCGATTGGGGGAGATGCTGTCCTCGCCTTCCGGGATGCCGCGTATCTCGGCAATCTGCCGGGTGACCTTGGCCGCGGGAAGGATCCCACCCTTGCCGGGTTTTGCCCCCTGCGCCAGCTTCAGCTCAAACATCCGCACCGCATCATGGGCGGCAACCTTGCGCAATTGTTCGTCGCTCAGCCCGCCGTTCTCATCGCGCACGCCGTATTTGGCAGTACCAATCTGGAACACCACATCGCAGCCCCCCTCCAGGTGATAGGGACTCAGACCACCCTCGCCGGTGTTCATCCAGACACCGGCCTCTTTTGCCCCATGGCTGAGGGCACGGACGGCCGGCGCAGAGAGCGCCCCATAACTCATGCCGGAGATATTGAAGAACGAGGGTGCCATATAGGGCTGGCGGGCGGTTGGCCCGATCAGGCGCGGCTCGCAACAGGCCTTGCCCTCATCCAAGGCCGGAAATGCCGCATTCACGAAGATTGGCGTCCCCGGCACGTTCAGATTGCGGGTCGAGCCGAAGGCAACGGTATTCCCCTTTCCTTCTGCGGCACGTCCCACCCATTCGCGCTGCGCGCGGTTGAAGGGCATCTCCTCGCGGTCCATGGCAAAGAAATACTGGCGGAAAAACTCTCCCAAGGTGCTGAACAGGCCGCGAAACCTACCGATCACCGGATAATTGCGGCGCACCGCGTCCTCGGTCTGCACCCGATCAACCACGAACAGCCCCGCAGCCACCAATGCCAGCGCCCCCAAAGCAAAGACAAAGGCATATGCGAGGAATTCTATGGCATTTGCCGCGAAACCCATGCAAAAACTCCTATATGATAATGGAACGCGCTGCCCATCGGCCCGTTCGCCCGAGACCAAATTGGTGTATTCCACCGGGCGGGCAAGTCACCTTTGATCACATTGGGAGAGGACCATGACAAAATCCACCGTAATAACCGCTGCATTTCGCACGGGACGCCGCTTCGCCAGCTTTCTGTCGCTGGGTTACGGGGCATTCATCGCGTTATCCCTCCCGGTCACGGCCGAGCCGACAATAACGGCGGATATGGTCAGCTATCAGACCGATCTCGCCTTCGATGATGTCACCTTTGGGCTGGAAAGCGCGATCACCAATCGTGGGTTTGTAGTCGATCATATCAGCCATGTGGGAGAGATGCTGGAGCGGACGCGCGAGGATGTCGGCTCTGACGTCGTTCTGTTCCAAAAGGCCGAGGTCTATTCTTTCTGCTCCGCCAGCCTGTCGCGCAAGGTGATGGAAGCCAATCCGATGAATATCACCTTCTGCCCCTACAATATCTTCGTCGCACAGCAGCCCGGCAGCGAGATCACGACAATCGGCTTTCGCGCTTTCCCTGATGGCGACATGCAGCTGATCCAGTCGTTGCTGAATGACATCGTCCTGGAGGCAATCGAGGAGTAAGACCCATCGTTTGAGTTTTTCCGCTGCCTCCTGGCGCTGGCTTTGATAGTCTGATCACCACGGAAATTGACAGCGGACAGATCCTGCATGAAGTCCATCCTTGTTTCGCTTCTGCTGCTCGCAGGCACGATGATCGCTGCCTGCGCACCGGGCACGGACACCCAATCGGATGAGGTCGGCCAGCTTCGCCACGCGATTGAAGCACTTGGCCCGCAAGTCGATCCGGAAGAAGCGGCCAGAGCCGCGCTGATTGCCTATCGCCACGCTACCGCGCTTGCGCAGGAGTATCAGGTGACAACCTCACCGATCCTGCACAACACCCTCGTCAATACCGGCGTCAAACAACGCGGCCTTTGTTATCATTACGCCGAGGACATGCAGGCCCGGCTGCAAAGCGAAGGGTTTCAAAGCCTCACGGTTCTGCGGGCCATCGCAGAGCCAAGAAACAGCTTTCGGATTGAACACAGCAGCGCCGTGATCGCCCCGAAGGGAGCGGATATCTACGGCGGCATCGTGCTGGACCCATGGCGCTATGGCGGCAGGTTGTATTGGTCCGCAACGGCCAAGGATCCCCGGTATGACTGGGAACCCCGCCTGACCGTCCTGCGGCGCAGAGGAGCCACGGCCGTGATGGCCAGAAATTGAACGGTGGCGCATAGCAATGAGCAGACCTGTATATAGAGAGGCCCGCCGGATCGGCGGGCCCTCCTTCTTCATGTCAGCTTAGTGCACTACCGCATCATCGGGGCGCGGCCGATCGGTGGAGCCGATGCGATCGCCGATGATCAGACCTTCGACACCGGCACTTACAGGCACCGTGTCGCCATCGCGGATATCTCCGGCCAGAAGCATCTCCGCCAATGGGTTCTGTAAGACCCGCTGGATCACCCGTTTCAACGGGCGGGCGCCGAACACCGGATCATATCCTTCATCCGCCAGCCACGTCTTTGCACCCTCATCCAGCTCAAGCACGATCTTGCGACCCACAAGCCGCTTTTCAAGCCGCGCCAGCTGTAGCGTGACGATGCCATCCATGTCCTTGCGTCCCAGGCGATCGAAAATGATCGTCTCATCCAGACGGTTCAGGAATTCAGGACGGAAATGCGCACGCACCGCGTCCATCACATCCCGCTTGGCATCGGCGGCATCCGCCCCATCCGGTAGCTGGCTGAGCGCCTGCGCACCGAGGTTGGAGGTCAGGATAATCAGAGTCTGTTTGAAATCGACGGTCCGCCCCTGTCCATCGGTCAGCATCCCATCGTCCAGCACCTGCAACAGCACGTTAAAGACATCCGGGTGGGCCTTCTCCACCTCGTCAAACAGAACAACCTGATAGGGTTTGCGCCGGACGGCCTCGGTCAGAACGCCCCCCTCATCATAGCCGACATATCCCGGAGGCGCGCCGATCAGGCGGGCTACCGAATGTTTCTCCATGAACTCGGACATATCCACGCGCACCATGGCGCTGTCATCATCGAACAGAAACTCCGCCACCGCCTTTGTCAACTCGGTCTTGCCGACACCGGTCGGACCAAGGAACAGGAACGACCCCAGCGGGCGGTTCTCGTCATTGAGCCCGGCTCGGGCGCGCCGCACCGCATTGGCCACAGCCGTGACCGCAGTGTCCTGACCAATCACACGACCATGCAGATCCGCCTCCATCCGCAACAGCTTCTCGCGCTCGCCCTCGAGCATCTTGGATGTCGGGATCCCGGTCCAGCGCTCGACCACGCCGGCGATTTGCTCCGGACGAACGGCCTCTTCGACCATCAAACCGTTACGGTCAGAGGTTTCGGCCTCGCTCAGCTGCTTTTCCAGACCTGGGATAACGCCGTAGGACAGCTCCCCTGCGCGGGCGAGATTGCCTTCACGTTTGGCTGCATCCAGATCCGCTCGCGCACGGTCCAGCCGCTCCTTCAGCTCACGGGCCGAAGCCAGCTTGTCCCGCTCGGACTGCCACTGTGCGGTCATCTCTGCGGATTTCTCCTGCAGGTCCGACAGCTCTTTCTGCAGGGTATCCAGCCGATCCTTGGAGGCCGCGTCATCCTCGAGTTTCAACGCCTCCTCCTCGATCTGCATCTGCAGGATCTGACGGTCGAGCGCATCCAGCTCTTCTGGCTTGCTGTCGACCTGCATCCGCAGACGCGCCGCCGCCTCATCAACAAGGTCAATCGCCTTGTCCGGCAGGAACCGGTCGGTGATGTAGCGATGCGACAGGGTGGCCGCCGCGACCAGCGCCGCATCCGCGATACGGACACCGTGGTGCAGCTCGTATTTCTCCTTGATGCCCCGCAGGATCGAAATAGTGTCTTCCACAGTGGGTTCCGTCACCATGACAGGCTGGAACCGCCGGGCCAGCGCCGCGTCTTTCTCAACGTATTTGCGGTACTCATCCAGAGTGGTCGCGCCGATACAGTGGAGTTCGCCCCGCGCCAGCGCCGGTTTGATCAGGTTGGCCGCATCCATCGCGCCATCGGATTTACCCGCGCCAACCAGCGTGTGCATTTCATCGATGAACAGAATGATTTCGCCTGCGGCGTCGGTCACTTCGGTCAGCACCGCCTTGAGCCGTTCCTCAAACTCGCCCCGGTATTTGGCCCCGGCAATCAATGCGCCCATATCAAGCGAGAGCAACTGTTTGTCACGCAGGGATTCCGGCACATCGCCATTGACGATGCGCAGCGCCATACCTTCGGCAATCGCAGTTTTACCAACCCCCGGCTCACCAATCAGCACCGGGTTGTTCTTGGTCCGGCGGCTCAGCACCTGCATAGCGCGGCGAATTTCCTCGTCGCGGCCGATGATCGGGTCAATCTTGCCCTCGCGCACAGCTTCGGTCAGATCTCGGGCATATTTCTTGAGCGCGTCATAGCCATCTTCGGCACTGGCACTGTCTGCCTTGCGCCCCTTGCGGATGTCATTCACCGCCTCATTCAGCGCCTGGGCGGTCACGTGACCAGCCGCCAGCGCTTCCTTGGCTTTGGACTTCACCATGCACAGCGCCATCAGCACCCGCTCGACAGGGACAAAGCTGTCGCCTGCCTTCTCGGCAATCTTGGCCGCTTCATCCAGCACCTTGGCGGTCTGGCCGTCCAGATAGATGTCTGCAGAATTGCCCTGCACCTTCGGCAGCTTCGAAACCGCAAGTTCCAGCGCCTGGACCACCTGGGTCGGGTTACCACCGGCGCGGGTGATCAGATTGCTTGCCAGCCCCTGGTCATCATCCATCAGCGCCTTCAACAGGTGCTCCGGCATCAGCCGCTGGTGATCTTCACGTCGCGCAATCGTCTGGGCCGCCTGCACAAAACCACGCGCCCGTTCAGTGAACTTGTTCAAGTCCATCTTGCTCTCCTTATATAAGCGCCCCCTTTTCTGGTGACGCCCGCTCTGCGGCACGTCCCGGTCGGGGCCTCCTGTCCAATGTGGGAGGTCTTATCCTCTCTTCAAGGCTACTATGCGGCAAATATGTCACCAAATCCCTGACCCAGATCAACCGCTTGCTCATTCAGCCACTCCCTCCATCGGTTTGTCGCACCCTGCCACCGCCCCGCCGGACCCGTTTTTCCCTTTCCCAACCGAGGCGGCGGCACTAAAAGCAGTGCGATCCCAAGACCACCCCTACCGTCACACGGCCTGAACCGCCGCACAAAAGACGAGGAACCTTCATGTCCGCTTCTTCCACCAGCCACTCTTCCCCTGACGCCAAAGCCGACGACCGGCTGATCGTTGCACTGGACGTGCCCAGTGCGCTTGCCGGGCTTCAGCTGGCCGACACGCTTGGTGACGCGGTCTCCTTCTATAAAATCGGATTGGGGATGCTGACCGGTGGTGGTCTGGCGCTTGCGAATGAGCTGAAACAGGAGCGCGGCAAACGAATTTTCCTCGATATGAAACTGTTTGATATCAGCGCCACGGTTGAGGCCGCGGTTCGGGGGCTGGCCCAGTTCGACCTCGACTTTCTCACCGTGCATGGCGATCCCCATGTGGTGCGCGCAGCCAAGGAAGGTGCCGCCGGCACAAGTCTCAAGATCCTTGGTGTCACCATTCTGACCTCGCTGGACCGCTCCGATCTGGATGAAGCCCTGATAAAATCAGGCGACATTCCCGATCTGGTACAAGAGCGCGCGGGGCTAGCTCTCGCGGCCGGGGCCGATGGCGTAATCGCCAGCCCGCAGGAAGCGGCGCTGATCCGCGCCCAGCCAGAAGCCACCGGCAAGTTGATCGTCACCCCCGGCGTCCGCCCTGCCGGTGCGGCGCTTGGGGATCAGAAAAGGGTGGCAACCCCAGCAAGTGCGCTGGAGGCCGGCGCCGATCATATTGTGGTCGGTCGCCCGATCTGGGCAGCAGACGCCCCGCGCAGCGCCGCCGAAGATATTCTGGCCAGTCTGCCACGGTAAACCGGCCCCCGCCTGCGGCGCGTCCCACACGGCATCAGTTACACTTATTCAACACGGGCAACCCGTCGGCACAGATCTGCCCGACGGGTTTTCTGGTCAGATTGACCCGAAGGCGGCGGGCAGACCCACTCGCCACTCAAAGATCTGGCCGAAATAAAACTTTTCATCAGACCCATGCCGGACGGGAATTCTGCCACATTTGCGCCAAGATTACCTAGGGTCAACCTCCGGTATTACAACAGTATTTTGCGTTTCACCGCAGCAGATTGCGCCCTTTTGTCCTGTGCCCGCAAAAGCACACAATCAAAGGCAGAATTACATAATCCTGCCTTACAGCCTTTGCCCGGCGGTCAAAATGACCGACCCTATACGGGAGACACTCCCCTGACGGCCTTGCTCTTCCTGAGGTTCGTCACCTCCCCCGCTACAGCAGCGGGGGTTCTTTCTTTTCAGCCCCGGATATTCAGCCGCTGACAGGCGATCCGCCAAGGGTGATACCGCATATCTTATCCTATGCCACCAGCTTTGGCGGGGCGTGTCAGGTAGCTTTGCAGATATTCCGCAAAATGCGGCACCGCCAGCTCATGCCCGATGTACCACTCAGGACGCACCAGCGCCCAGCTCTGACCTTCATCGCCCAGCCGAATGTCGCGCTCGCGCGCGGCCGGCAGATGCGCGACAAAAAACCAGACGACACCATTGCGACGCTCATAGCTTTGCCGCCACACCAGATCCCCCTCCTGCACGACCAGCCCAACCTCTTCTTCCGTTTCGCGCAGCGCGCAGGTTTCCGGTGTTTCCTCGCCTTCGCGCCCGCCGCCTGGGAAATCCCAATGGCCGGGGTAGGGAATATGCGGATAGGCATCACGCTCGATCACCAGCAGCCTATCGCCAATGAAAAGCGCCAGCTTGGCGCCGTTGAATGTCATTGCTGCTCTCACCATGTCAGATGATCTAAAGACAATTGCTGTGGCAGAGGCTACTCTGAGCGCCCCCGCAGCACCATCAGATTCCCCGACCCTTTCGGCCTCAACGCCTCCGCCCCATGTCAGACCAATTGCACATACCGCCCGATCACACGGCCCCGTCTGAGCTGGAGACGCCCAGCCATGCGCCCCGGCGCCTGCAGGTGCTGTGCCGGGAGTGCTTGTCCTATGGTGTCCTCAAACCAAAAAACGGCCAGACACCAAATCCAAAGCGCTGCCCAAGCTGCCAGAGCCCACGGATCAAGGCGCACCCGGAGCTGTTCTCGCTGTCGATTGCACATATGGACTGCGACGCCTTCTACGCCAGCGTTGAGAAACGCGACAATCCCGAGCTTGCCGACAAACCGGTGGTGATCGGGGGCGGGCGGCGTGGTGTCGTCTCCACGGCCTGCTATGTGGCGCGCATTCGCGGTGTGCGATCGGCCATGCCGATGTTTCAGGCGCTCAAGCTTTGCCCGGACGCCGTGGTGATAAAGCCGCGGATGAATGTCTATGTCGAGGTCAGCCGCCAGATCCGAGCGATGATGGATGAGCTGACGCCTGATGTGGAACCCCTGTCGCTGGATGAGGCCTTTATGGATCTGTCTGGCACCCAGCGGCTGCATGGTGCGCCACCTGCGGTGATGCTGGCACGGCTGGTCAAACGCATGAAGGACGAGCTGGGCGTGACAGGATCAATCGGGCTGTCACACAACAAATTCCTGGCAAAGGTCGCCTCCGACCTCGACAAACCGCGCGGATTCTCGGTGATTGGCAAAGAGGAGACAGCCGATTTCCTGAAAGACAAACCGGTGCGCCTGATATGGGGTATCGGCCCAGCCGCTCAGGCGTCGCTCGACAAAGCCGGCATCCGCAGTTTTTCGGATTTGCTGCGCTGGGACCGCACTGATCTGAACGCGCGGTTCGGCTCAATGGGGGAACGGCTCTGGCATCTCGCGCGCGGTCAGGACCGGCGGCGGGTGTCGGCCAATGCGCCGGTGAAATCCATCTCGAACGAAACCACCTTCTACGAGGACACCGTAAGTCTGGAGGTGCTGGACGGTCACCTGTGGCGGCTGGCCGAAAAAGTCTCTGACCGCGCCAAAGCCCGACAGCTTGCAGGGCGGGTGGTGACGCTGAAGCTGAAGCGCGCCAATCACAGCAGCCTCACCCGGCGGCAATCTCTGCGAGATGCGACCCAGATTGCCGACATGATCTACCGAACGGCGCGGGCGCTTCTGGATCAGGTCGGCGACGAAGGCCCCTATCGGCTACTTGGCTGCGGCATCTCCGAGCTGGTGCCCGAAACGCAGGCCGATATCACCGGCGACCTTCTGGATCCACAGGCCGGGCAGCGCGCAAAGGCGGAGCGGGCCACGGATGCAATTCGCGAACGCTTCGGCAAATCGGCCATCCAGAAGGGTCGCGCCCTGCGCTGAACAGCCGCCTGTGTTTATTCCGCAGCCAGCGGCATCGGTTCACAGTTCAGCTGCGACAGCTCGGCAATCACATCGGACAGCACCTTTTGCAGCGCTGCAAAATCAGAGGTTTTCTCAATCCGCGCCTCATCCATATAGAGTGAGCGGTCAATCTCGACCTGCACCGCGTGCTGCGCCCGTGACGGGCGCCCGTAGGTCTGTGTGATATAAGCCCCGGCAAAAGGCGTGTTTCGCGCGACCCGCAAACCTGCGCCAACAAACGCCGCTTCGACCCGGTCCATGATCTCGGCCGAGGCCGCCGCGCCGAAACGATCGCCAAGCACAACATCCGGCAGCCCAGCCCCCCGCCGTCCTGCGGCCGAAATCGCTTCGTGCGGCATCGAATGACAGTCAATCAGCACGGCCTGGCCAAAGCCGATGCGGGCCTGGTCCAGTAGCTGCTGCAAAGCCGCGTGGTAGGGGCGCCAATAGGTGGCAATCCGGTGACTTGCTTCAGCCCGGCTCAGCTTGCCATGATAGATCGCCCGCCCATGGGCCACCACGCGCGGCACCACCCCCAGGCCAGAGGCCACGCGCGGGTTCTGCCCCCGTTTGATGACGCCTTCGATCAGCGCCGGATCCAGCTCTTCGGTTGATCGATTGAGATCGACATAGGCCCGTGGCGCCCGCGCGGTCAGCAGGGGCATCCCGAATCGCGGCGCGGCGGCAAACAGCTCATCCACGAAGGCGTCTTCTGAACTGCGCAGCTGCAAAGGATCGAGAATCGTCTGCGCCAGAAAAGCCGCGCTGTAATCCGATCCGCTATGCGGCGAGGCAAAAACCACCCCAGACCGCAATTCCTGTGGCATTTCCACCAAATATACTGTGTCAGACATGCAGGCTCCGGCGGCTCAAATACAATAAACAGCATAGACCGGAAATTTCTGCGGTCAAAAGCTCTTGCACCCCTCTCCGACTCATTTTATAGACCCCCTCACCGGCGCGGTCATCCGCGCCCCTTTCAATTTGGGGCCGGCCGAAAGCGTGGGTATTCATGGGCGATTAGCTCAGTGGTAGAGCACTTCGTTGACATCGAAGGGGTCACAAGTTCGAACCTTGTATCGCCCACCATGAATTCATTGCTCTGGTCCTACGATCGGAGCCCCGCAACCCAGGCGCTGGTTCGCGCCGCAGAACAGGAGATAGGCCATGAAGGTCAAGAACTCGCTCCGCTCGCTCAAGAACCGGCACCGTGATTGCCGCGTTGTGCGTCGCAAGGGCCGTGTCTATGTGATCAACAAGACCCAGCGCCGCTTTAAAGCACGCCAGGGCTGATCGCCAGACGCAGCATAGCTGATTTGAGAAAACCGCATCTTCGGATGCGGTTTTTTTGTGTTTTCAGGCCTCTCTTGCCAGTGACCTCAAGAGGGTTGTAACCCCCCATCTCTTTTTCTGATCGTTTTTGTCAGTTTTGCTTTGCATTTTTGGTGAAACTCTTTATCTGAGCAAATCAGTCGGGTTCGACGCCAGTGGCCAAGATCCCCCCGAGTGTTTTGAATAGATGGGAAGTACCATGCTGAAATCGACCACCATTCTTGCAGGCGCTTTGGTCGCCGCCGTCGCAACATCTGCTGCTGCCGAGGGTGAGCTGAACCTCTACTCCTCGCGCCACTACGATACCGACGAACGGCTCTATTCCGACTTCGAAGAGGCCACCGGCATCACGATCAACCGGATCGAAGGCAAGGCTGACGAGTTGATCGCCCGGATGAGCGCCGAGGGCGCGAACTCCCCCGCCGATATCCTGCTGACAGTTGATACATCGCGTCTGGCACGTGCCAAGAACGAAGGCCTCCTTCAGGCCATCGACAGCGACATCCTGGAAGCCCGCGTTCCCGGCTATCTGCAGGATGCGGACAACCAGTGGTTCGGCTTCTCCCAGCGTGCGCGCATCATCTTCTTTGACAAGGCAGATGTCGCCAACCCGCCGAAGACATATCTCGACCTCGCGGATCCCGCCTACAAAGGTCAGATCTGCATCCGCTCTTCGACCAATACCTACAACCAGACTCTGCTGGCCTCCATCGTCACGCATCACGGTGAAGAAGCCGCAACCGACTGGGCAAAAGGCGTCGTTGCCAACATGGCCCGCGCGCCCCAGGGCGGCGACACCGATCAGCTGCGCGGCATCGTCTCCGGCGAGTGCGAAATCGCCGTTGGCAACAGCTACTACTTCGCCCGTTCCATCCGCAAAGACGTGAAAGGTCTGTCCGCCGAACGTGACATGATCGGCTGGGTCTTCCCTGCGCAGGACGCAGAAGGCGCCCACATGAACCTGTCCGGTGGCGGTGTTGCAGTGAACGCACCGAACAAGGAGAACGCGATCAAGTTCCTCGAATACCTCGCCTCCGATCAGGCGCAGCAGTATTTCTCCGCAGGCAATGATGAGTACCCGGCGGTTCCGGGTGTTGCGCTTGCGCCCAGCATTGCGGCACTCGGCCACTTCAAACCCGATGACGTGCAGCTGTCGGACGTAGCGCAGAACATCCCCACCGCACAGAAGATCTTCAACCAGGTGGGTTGGGAGTAACTGCCCCGGTCGCTGCAAGGCCGAGCAGCCACCACAGCCGAATAACGGGAAAGGCGCAGGAGACGCTCCTGCGCCTTTCTTGTTTTCCAACGCGGCAGTCGTCTGTCTATTCTGCCGGTGAAATCTGGTCACTTGATCCATGCTGACCCTTCGGCGCGAGGCGCGACAGGCCATAGGCGACGACATAGAGACCCAACCCGAACGAGAAATGCGACATCAGGCTCTTCAGCCGCGCAATGTCCGGATTCGGTTTGTTCGAAGCCATGATTCCGGCCCCCAAGGCAGGCTGCAAGATGAAGAATGGCGCAACCACCGTCACCAGACCAAAAAGAATCGGCGCAACCGGCCCCGGCTTCAGCAGCTGGCGCTGCCCGCCTAGCGCGACAAACAGCGCCGCAAAAATCACGCCCACAACATAATGCGCAGTCCAGCCGATTGCGGCCTCTTTCGCCACCGGCGGGACCTTGCCGATGCTTTCATGGGTGAAGATCCCATCCGGCATGTACCCCAGCCAGCGCCCCACCACGGCAAAATTACTTTGCGGCACGCCAAATAGCGCATCGGCGACGACGGCCCACAGATCCATGAAGGCGGTTGCCCCCACCCCCAGCAGAACAATGCGGATTATCAAGTCATTGCGGTTCAACACGGCATCCATCCCTCTTGTGTGATTTTGGTTCCCGCAGGGGACATCCACCCTCGGGTCACAGTGATTTTAGGTGCTGAGGACCGCCGGCCGCCAATTGCATTGTCTGAGGTACCCCCCCAGCAAAGCCGATACGAACGCGAAAACCGCCGAATGACCGCTATCCAAGGCCCTTTACCTCACGTCGCGCCGTGGGTGGACGGGCTGGAAAAGACCACCTATAGCTTCGGGTCGAATTCACAGATGCAGAGCGAGAAACTAGCCATGCGTGACCACAATACTCCATCGGGTGAATACCAATGACACGTATTCCGGTCACCATCATCAGCGGCTATCTCGGCGCTGGAAAAACCACGTTGATCAACCGTCTGCTGAGCGATGATCATGGGTTGCGCCTGACCGTTCTGGTCAATGATTTTGGGCGCATCAACATTGATGAAAGCCTGTTGCAGGACGGAACCTCACAGACCATCGCATTGAGCAACGGCTGTGTCTGCTGCACCCTGGGCGAAGATCTGACCGCCGCGCTGCATCGTATTCTGGCCGAGGGCAGCCGCCCGGATCATATCGTGATCGAGGCCAGCGGCCTCTCCGATCCGGTCGCCATTGCCAACACCGTGGTGAACGAGAGCCAGCTGTCCTATGGCGGCATCATCACCGTCGCCGATGGCGAAAACCTCTGCGATCTTCTGAACGACGATCTGCTGCGCGAGCAGACCAGTCAGCAGATCCGTGCCGCGGACCTGGTGCTGATCAGCAAATGCGACGCCCCTTCTGACGCTGTTATGACTCGGCTGGACGAGCTGGGCGCCCGCACGCCGACGATTCTCGAAGACGCCCCGATTGCCGACTTGCTGTTTGACGTGGTCCCGCTGCCGGTTGGCAGGGCAACTGCAAAATCCGCCCACCACGCCTATGCGACCTGGCACCACCGCAGCGCCGAGCCGATGGATCGGTGCCGCCTGGGTGACAAGCTGGCAAACCGGCCAAGCGGGATCTATCGGATGAAGGGATTTATCCTCACCAATGGCGGCGGCTATGAGCTGCATGTGGTTGGTCGGCAGGTCTCGGCCAAGCGCTGCGATGCCGAGGAAACCGTTCTGGTTGCCCTTGGCCCGGCGGCCCGGATTTCCCGTGAGGAAATCGAGGCTTGGTGGCAGAGCTAAAGGCCGGCGCCACGCCGCCAGCATTGATAGCCTAGCTGCGTCGGCCCACTTGCCTGCAAATCAGAATCACCGGCAACAGCCCGACCAGCATGATGACCAGCGATGGCACTGCCGCGCCCTCCAGCCGCTCATCCGAGGCCAGCCGGTAGGCCTGCACTGCCAGTGTGTCATAGTTGAAAGGACGCATAATCAGCGTCGCTGGCAGCTCTTTCATCACATCGACAAAGACAATCAGCAAAGCCGTCATCAGGCTGGGCGTCAGGATAGGCAGGTGAACCCGGCGCAACATACCCAGCGGGCTTTGCCCCAGCGAGCGGGCAGCCGCATCCATATTGGCATGAACGGTGGCCTGCCCTCCCTCATAGGCACCCAATGCCGCCGCCAGAAAGCGCACCATATAGGCCGCCACCAGCAGCCAGATCGACCCGGTAATCAGCAGTCCGGTCCTGATCTCGAAATTCGCCCGCATCCAGGCATCCAACGCGTTATCAAAGGCTGCAAACGGCACCATCAGCCCAACCGCGATCACCCCGCCCGGCACCGCATAGCCGAGCCTTGAGACGTAACCGGCAAGAGCAGACGGCCGACCCGGACGCAGCCGTTGGTAGAAGCCGAGGCAGACCGCCGCCATCACGGTAAGGACAGCCGCCGTCGTCGCCAGCGTCACTGAATTCTGCAGGAAGCCCAGATACCGTTTGCTCAGCAGGTTCTGCTCCGACTCAAGCCCCATCTGCGCCAGGATCACCACTGGCAGCAGGAACCCGAGAAGGACAGGCAGGACGCACAGCCCAAAGGCCAGAGCCGCCTTCGCCCCATGCAGCTCCACCGGCGGCATCTTGGCCTGATGCTTGCCCGCATGATGATAGCGCGCACGACCTCGCGTTGCGCGCTCCGCTACCGCCAGCGTCAGCGCAAATCCCAGAAGACAGAGCGCCAGCTGCGCCGCACCCGCCCGGTCGGCCAGCGAAAACCAGCTGGTATAAATCCCTGTCGCAAAGGTCTGCACGCCAAAATAGCTCACCGTGCCGAAATCAGCGATGGTTTCCATCACCGCCAGCAGAACACCGGACGCAATCGCGGGGCGCGCCATGGGCAGGCTGACCCGCCAGAAGGCCTGTAGCGAGGTATTGCCAAGTGCGCGCGCCGCCAGAAACGCACCCGCGCTTTGTTGCAGAAAAGCCGCCCGAGCCAGCAGGTAGACATAGGGGTAAAGCACCAGCACCAACATCACCGCCGCCCCTCCCACAGAGCGGATCTCCGGGAACCAATAGTCGCGTGGTCCCCAGCCTGTCATCTGCCGCAAGGTGGTCTGCACGATGCCAGGATGATCCAGAACAAAGGTATAGGCATAGGCCAGCACATAGGCCGGGAAGGCCAATGGCAGGATCAGAACCACCTCCATCACGCGCACGCCCGGAAACCGGGTCATAGTGACCAGCCAGGCCGCTCCTACCCCAACCAGCCCGGTTCCCAGCGCCACCAGAAAGACCAGAACCAAAGTGGTACCGGCATAACCCGGCAAGACAGTTTCCATAAGATGCCGGATCGTATCGGTGCCACCGGTCAGAGCGGCCAGCGCAACCGCCAGCATTGGCAACAGACAGGACAGAGCCACAACCCAGCCCACCGTCGCAAACAGCGCCCCCCCCGGTTTCTTCCGCCGCCCACGTGTCCGGTTAGGCGCATCCGCGGACGGGACGGCGCCGGCCGTTGCTGCGCCATCGAAAATCGGCGCCCTGGCGGAGCGCTTGGCCTCTGTGGAGGTGGGGGAGATGGGTGTGATCTTTGGCATAGATACGGGACTACCTCAGTGCAGCCCTCTATTTCGATCATTTTCGTCGGAAATACCAGCGACAAAGCCAAAGCGCAGCCATTCGCCGCGCCTCTCTCTATCGCTGTTGCTGTCACAAAAACTGGCGCAACCGGTGGGAGGAGCCCGGTTGCGCCAGCAGATACCCTGATCGGGTGGTGTCCCCACAGGAAAGGGGATCAGTCGTAGCTGCGCTGGTCCTCGATCACCAAACCGTCCTTGGGCAGGGCGCCGGGCGCGACCACTTCCACGCGCCCTTTCAGCTTCAGCACCTCCACGACCGAGCGCGAGAAGGCGGTTTCGTCCCCATCCTGTGCCTCGATCTGAACGGTCATCGCATCCATCTCGCCATCTCGGCTGGCGATAACGCGTGCCTTGACGATCTCGGCATGTTTGTCGACCAGCGCGGCGACCTGTTCCGGGCGTACAAACATGCCCTTGATCTTCGTGGTCTGGTCCGCACGGCCCATCCAGCCCTTGATCCGCATATTGGTGCGTCCACAGGGAGATTCGCCGGGCAGAACCGCACTCAGATCGCCAGTCGCAAACCGAATGAGCGGATAGTCGGGATTGAGCGTGGTGACGACAACCTCGCCGACGTCTCCGGCGGCCACAGGGGTGCCGGTGCCGGGGGTGACGATTTCGACGATAACCTGCTCATCGACGATCATCCCCTCCATCGCCGCGCTTTCATAGGCGATATTGCCCAGATCCGCCGTCGCATATGACTGCAGACAGGAAATCCCGCGATCGGCATATTCCTGACGCAGGGAGGGGAACAGCGCACCACCGCCCACTGCCGCTTTGGTAAAGCCCAGCTTGACGCCCATGGCATCGGCCTTATCGAGGATCACCTTCAGATAGTCCGGCGTCCCGGCATAGGCCGTCGCCCCGACGTCACGCGCCGCAGTGACCTGCAATTCCGTCTGACCGGTGCCCGCAGGCAATACAGCTGCACCCACCGCACGCGCGCCGTTCTCAAAGATCATCCCGGCAGGTGTCAGATGGTAGCCGAAACAATTCTGCACCACATCGCCAACACCGATCCCGGCCGCATGCAGGAACCGTCCCATGCGCCACCAGTCATGATCCACACCACCCGGTTCGTAAATCGGGCCGGGCGACTGGAAGATATGGGCAAACCCGCTGGCCGGTTTCACGGTGAACCCGCCAAAGGGCGGATGCGCGGCCTGCGCCTTGCTCAGGTCCGATTTGCGCAGCACCGGCAGGGCCGCCAGATCCTCCGGGCTGGTGATTGTCGCCGCATTTACAGAACGCAGGCTTTCGCCATAACCCGGCGCGGCCATAGCACGGGCAATCTGTTGCGGCAGCTGTTCCGCCAAATCAGCGGCACGGGCGTCTGCACTGCGGGTCTCAAGGCTGTCAAAATATGTCATGTCAGCACCCCACCTCAGCTCAACCACCGCTTCCGGCGGCGGTATGACCGCACATCCCGGAAACTCTTGCGTCCTTCGTCGGACATCCCGAGGTAGAATTCCTTCACATCCGGGTTCTCGCGCAGCTCAGCCGCCGGGCCATCCATGACCACACGGCCAGACTCCAGGATGTAACCATAGTGCGAATACCGCAGCGCCACATTGGTGTTCTGCTCAGCCAGAAGGAAGGTCACCCCTTCGTTTTCATTGATCGACTTTACGATTTCAAAGATCTGCTCCACCAGCTGAGGTGCCAGCCCCATGGACGGCTCGTCCAGCAGGATCGTCTCAGGGCGGCTCATCAGGGCGCGCCCCATGGCCACCATCTGCTGCTCCCCGCCGGAGGTATAGCCGGCCTGACTGCGGCGGCGTTCCTTCAGGCGCGGGAAATAGCTGTAGACCATTTCAAGATCGCGCTGGATGTTCGCATTGCCATCGCTGCGCGTATAGGCGCCGGTCAGCAGGTTTTCCTCAACGGTCAGATGCTCAAAACAGTGACGGCCCTCCATCACCTGAATGACGCCTTTCTTGACCAGTTCGGCAGGATCGCGGTCCTGAATCCGCTCGCCGCGGTAGCTGATCGACCCTTTGGTGACCTCGCCCCGCTCCGAATGCAGCAGGTTTGACACCGCCTTGAGTGTTGTCGTCTTGCCCGCGCCATTGCCACCCAATAGCGCGGTGATCCCGCCCTTGGGCACCTTCAGGCTGACGCCCTTCAAAACGAGGATCACGTGGTTGTAGATCACTTCGATGTTGTTGACCTCAAGCAGGGTCTCTGCCTGAACATCGGTGGTTTTGGCTGTATCCAGCATCTGTTGTTGTCCTCACGCGGTCCTGACCCGGTCGCCCTGTTCCGGGTCTGTCTGTGGGTGCGGCCCTTGCGCGCCGCACCGGATGATATGCGCGCCAGCAGCGACGCGGTTCGCCAGGTCCGCCCCCGACCGAAAACCGGGGGCAGACCAAACTGCGTTACTTGCAGCCCACCTCAATGTTGTTTTCCTTGGCATAAGCCATGGAATCTTCCTCGATGAGAGGCTGGATCACGTCGCGATCGCTCGGGGCAAAGTCACTGATCAGGTTCCAGGTTTTGCTCGAGGCATCCCACTGGGTCATACCAACCAGGCCGGGGCCACCGTGGTTCTCGCAGGAGACGTTAAAGGACGGGCCGAAATACGGCATACCCAGCGCCGACATCCGTGCCTCGGGCATCTCCAGAGCTTCCATGCCGTCACGCATCATCGCCGGAGTGATGTCATTGGTGCCGTGGATCTCCTGTGCGGTCTTGGCCGCTTCAACGGCCAACATCGCCGCATACATGCCGCGGTTATAGAGCACGTTACCGATCTGATCGCCGGCACCAGCCGCAAGCCCCTTGTCAACGACATGCGTCTGGATGTCATCGAACACCGGGAAGTCACGACCAACACCGTGGAAAGTCACGGCCTTGTATCCATTGGCCTTGTCGCCCGCAGCCATCACGTCATGCTCGGCGCCGGACCACCAGACACCGATGAAATTCTCCATCGGATAGCGAATGTTGGCGGCCTCCTGAATGGCAACCTGGTTCATGACACCCCAGCCCCACATGATCACGAAATCCGGGCGATCACGGCGAATTTGCAGCCACTGGGACTTCTGTTCCTGACCGGGGTGATCCACCGGCAGGGTCGACAGGGTGAAGCCGTGCTTCTTGGACAGCTCCTCCAGCGTGCGGATCGGCTCTTTGCCGTAGGCGGAGTTATGGAACAGCAGCGAGATTTTCTTGCCGTTCAGATCACCGCCGTTTTCCTCAAGCAGATAGTTGATGATCCCTGACGCACCATCCCAGTAGTTGGCAGGATAGTTGAAGACATTGCTGAACACTTCGCCATTGGCTGCCGATGTCCGGCCATAGCCCATGGTGTGCAGCGGGATGCCGTCCGCCGTCACTTTCGGGATCAGCTGATAGGTGATGCCGGTGGACAGCGGCTGATAGACCAGCGCGCCTTCGCCTTTGGTCGCCTCATAGCATTCCACACCTTTTTCCGTGTTATAGCCGGTCTCGCATTCGATGACCTTGGCCTTCACACCATTGATGCCGCCGTCACGCTCGTTGACCAGGGTGAAGTAATCCGCATAGCCGTCGGCAAAGGGGATGCCACCGGCGGCATAAGGGCCGGTGCGATAGCTCAGCGACGGGAACACCAGGTCTGCCATCGCAGGGCCAGCAGCCATCATGGCGCCCAGCGCCAGAGTCGTCAGTTTCATTTTCATCGGGTCTCATCCTCCCTTGAATTGTCCGATGTGGGTCACAGCGGGGGTTGATCTTGTTATTGCCCCGCGGTCTTGCTTGGCCGGCCCCGCTTAGTGCGGGAACGGCCAGAGTCTCAGTTTTTCCTTGGCGACGCGCCACAGCTGCGCGATGCCATGCGGCTCCGCGATCAGGAAGATCACGATCAACGCACCAACAATCACCAGCTGAATATGGGCGACGATATCGGTGGGCCAGCCCAGCACATCAACGCCGACAACCTTCAGAACCACCGGCAGCAGCACCAGGAACGCCGCCCCGGCAAAGGAGCCGAAAATCGACCCCAGACCGCCGATGATCACCATGAACAACACCAGGAACGACTTGTTGATGCCAAAGGCCTCGCCGACTTCAACCGCACCAAGATAGACGGAAAAGAACAGCGCGCCGGAGACACCGATAAAGAAGCCCGACACACCAAAGGCCGACAGCTTGGCCTTCAGCGGGTTCACCCCGATGATCTCGGCGGCGATGTCCATGTCACGGATCGCCATCCAGCTGCGCCCAATCGTGCCACGGGTCAGGTTGCGGGCCACCAGTGCGCAAAACGCCAGGAAAATCAGGCTGAACATATAGGTGGCCCAGGCCGGAGCATTGGGGCCGGTGATGAGGATGCCGAACACATCCCGCTCAGGCGCGCTGATCTGGCCGGAGGCCGAGTAGTTGTAGAACCAAGGCACCCGGTTGAAGAGCCACACCAGAAAGAACTGCGCCGCCAGTGTCGCCACCGCCAGATAGAACCCCTTGATGCGCAGCGACGGCAGGCCAAAGGCGATGCAGACCAGCGAAGTGATCCCGCCCGCCAGCAGCACATGAATGAACATGCTCACCTCTGGAAAGGCGGTCATCAGCTTGTAGCAGGCATAGGCCCCCACCGCCATGAAACCACCGGTGCCCAGCGACACCTGACCACAATATCCCACCAGGATATTGAGGCCAATCGCCGCGATCGAATAGATCAGAAACGGCAGCAGAATGGCGTTGGCCCAATAGTCATTTATCACAAAAGGAACCACCAGAAACGCCAGTGCCAGCACCACATAATAACGGATCCGGTCGAATTTGATCGGGAAGGTCTGGCTGTCATCTTGGTAGGAGGTTTTGAAATCTCCGGCTTCACGATAGAACATGACTCAGATGCTCCCTTCTTGCTGCGCGCGGTTTCTAAGACCCGCGTCGAGTTGATTTGTCTTGCTGGCGTAACCGCTTAACTCGGCAGCACGGGCCAGTCGCAGATAGGCAAGAACCCCGGTAATCAGCCCCGCCGCCGCCAACAGCGATGCTGTGACCATCTGTGCTTCGGAAAACCCTTCGGCGGTCAGCGCCAGATATCCAAAGGCCCAGAACCCGGCCCAGGCAATGACATTGATGATGGCGATCAGCTTCGTCATCGGCCGCCTCCGGCGTTAACCATTTCTTCGGATTTCTGGCTTTCGCCACATTTCGTCCAAATCTTTCTGCCACCTTCATCGTGGGAAAAGTGAGTGGGAACGATGAGTGCAATCTTGCAGGAAATCCGGCAGCTAGAGGCTGCGCGGGACAGGGGAGAGATATCTCCCGAGGAGTTCACAAAGGCCAAGACCCGGCTGTTGAACACGGTCGAGGAGGCAACGGTGCTGCCGCAGGCCAGCCGCCAACCAGTGGCCCGGACCGCAGCGCGACCTTCAGGCGATGTTGCGCCGGGTGCCTGGGGCATGCTGCTGCTTGCGCTCTGCGCGGCGGCGGCCATGACGGTGCTTGTCGGACAGCTGATCGGCGATCTGACGATAGCCTTCACGCTGGTTGTCACCGTGTTTGCAGCCATCGTCATCGCGGCCTTCCGGCGTCTGGAAGGCTGACGGAGCCACGGCGACGCGGTCCCGAAAGATCGGGGCCGCACACCATGCCAAGGCGCATCAGACCCGTTCAATGATCTTCTCCCCGAACAGACCTTGCGGGCGGAACACCAGGAACAGCAGCGCCAGAACATAGGCAAACCAGTTTTCCGTCGCGCCCCCGACCATCGGGCCGACCATGAATTCGAACAGTTTTTCGCCTACGCCAATGATCAGCCCGCCAACAATTGCGCCGGGGATCGAGGTGAAACCGCCCAGCATCAATACCGGCAGGGCCTTCAGAGCGATGAGCGACAGCGAGAACTGCACGCCGGACTTCGTGCCCCACATGATCCCGGCGACCAGCGCGACAAACCCCGCGACAGACCAAACCAGTACCCAGATAAAGTTCAGCGATATGCCAACCGACAGCGCCGCCTGATGGTCGTCGGCCACCGCCCGCATGGCGCGCCCCTGTTTGGTATATTGCGCAAAGGCCACCAGCCCCGCCACCAGCAGTGCCGCGATGATGGTCGCAACAATGTCGAGATTGTCGACGAAGAAACCATAATCAAAGATCTGATAGGTGGTCTCGTCGATCCACAGGTTGATGCCCTGCGGCAGACCGACGTCCAGCGTCTTGATCTCCGAGCCCCACATCAGATCCGCCACCCCTTCGAGGAAATAGGCAAGTCCAATGGTGGCCATAAAGAGGATGATCGGTTCCTGGCCAACCAGATGGCGCATCACGAATTGCTGGACCATCCAGGCCAGGAGAACCATCACCCCAACCGTCATGACGATCGCCACAAAGGACGGCACGGTCCAGCCAAAATGGGTGACATGCCCGCCAAAGATCGCGTTGATCACATGGGAGAACGGAACCTGCCCGTCCATGATCCCAACCAGCGTCATCGCGGCAAACAATGCCATCACGCCCTGGGCGTAGTTGAAGATCCCCGAGGCCTTGTAGATCAGGACAAACCCCAGCGCGACCAGCGCATAGAGCACTCCAGCCATCAGGCCATTCAGCGTGACCTCCATCGCAAAGACGAGTTGTTCAGGCATCCCGCTCTCCTCCTGCAAGTTTCCTCAAAGAAACTTGCCAAAAATTTTCGAAAATTTTTCCACCCAATCGCTCATCAGTCATGGCTGACCCCCAGATAGGCGTCGATCACATCCTGATTGTTGCGCACTTCCTCGGGCGTGCCGTCGCCGATCTTCTTGCCGTAATCCATCACGACAACCCGGTCGGACAGATCCATAACCACGCCCATGTCGTGTTCGATCAGCGCGATGGTGGTGCCAAACTCGTCGTTCACATCCAGGATAAAGCGGGACATGTCCTCTTTTTCCTCGACGTTCATCCCCGCCATAGGTTCATCCAGCAGCAGCAGCTTTGGCTCCGCCGCCAGCGCCCGCGCCAGCTCAACCCGCTTTTTCAGACCATAAGGCAGCCGTGCCACAGGCGTTTTGCGGATGTGCTGGATCTCAAGAAAGTCGATGATCCGCTCAACCGCCGCCCGGTTTTCGGTCTCCTCGGCCTCCGCCTTGCCACGCCAGATCGCCTGCTGAAGCAGATTGGTCTTCATGAAGTTGAGCCGCCCGGTCATCACGTTGTCCAGCACGCTCATCCCGTCAAACAGCGCGATATTCTGGAATGTCCGGGCGATGCCCTGACGTGCCACCTCGTAGGGGCGCATCTGCGGGCGGGGTTTGCCGCGAAACAGAACTTCACCCTCCTGTGGGACGTAAAAGCCCGAGATCACGTTCAGCATCGAGGATTTGCCCGCACCGTTGGGGCCGATGATGGCCCGGATCTCGCCTTCACGAATATCAAACGAGATATCCTTGATCGCCACCACGCCGCCAAAGCGCAGGGTGATGTTCTTCATCTCCATCACCACGCCGCCGATCTTGCGCCCGTCCTCGGTGATATAGCCGTCTTCCATATCCTTCACGACACCACGCCTTTCGCCTTGTTGGTTGATGTGCTGTGGCTCCGCGCCGCCGCCGACCGCATCGACGCAGCGCCTGTCATAATCCGTTTCATTGGGCAGCCACCGCTTGTGGGGCCACCGGTACGACCTTGGCATCAATGATATCCAGCGTGGCACTGATCGCGCCCTTGCGGCCATCTTCGTAAGTCACCTCGGTGCGTGTCGAAATCTGTGACGAGCCATCGTAAAGAGCCGCGATGATGTCGGCATATTTGTCTTCGACCACCACACGGCGGACCTTCCGCGTCCGGGTCATTTCGCCGTCATCTGCGTCCAGTTCCTTGTGCAGCACAACAAAGCGATGCACCTGGCAGCCGGACAGCATCCGGTCCTGAGCCACGGACTCATTGACCTTTTCAACATGCTCTTTGATGGATTGCAGAACTTTCGGATGCCCCGCCAGCTCCTGATAGGACGCATAGGCGATATTGTTCCGTTCTGCCCAGTTGCCGACTGCCGTCAGATCGATATTGATGAAGGCAACACAGCGGTCCCTGCCATTGCCGAACAGCACGACCTCCAGAATATCCGGATAGAACTTCAGCTTGTTCTCGACGTATTTGGGCGCAAACATCGCGCCATCCGCCATTTTTCCGACATCCTTGGCACGGTCGATAATGCGCAGATGGCCGCTGCCCTCTTCAAAGAAACCCGCATCACCAGTGGCCACCCAACCCTCGGCATCCTTGGTCGAGGCCGTGGATTCCGGGTTGTTGTAATATTCAACAAAGGTGCCCGGCGATCGATAGAAAATCTCGCCATTCTCGGCGATCCTGATCTCCACATCCGGGGCCGGAACCCCCACCGTATCTGCGCGCACCTCGCCATCAGGCTGCACGGTGATGAATACGGTCGCCTCTGTCTGGCCGTAGAGCTGTTTGAGGTTGATGCCCAGACTGCGGTAGAAATCAAAGATTTCCGGCCCGATTGCCTCACCCGCAGTGTAGCCGACGCGAATACGGCCATAGCCCAGCGTATCCTTCAACGGACCGTAGACAAGCAGATCGCCCAGCTTGTACTTCAGCCGGTCCATCAGGCCTACCGGACGCCCGTCGAGAATGTCGCCGCCCACCTTTTTTGCATGTGCCAGGAAGTGGTGGAACATCTTGCGCTTCAGCGTGCTCGCGTCTTCCATACGGATCATCACGCTGGTCAGCTGGCCTTCAAAGACACGTGGCGGCGCAAAGAAATAGGTCGGACCGATCTCGCGAAGGTCGGTCATCATCGTTTCGGCGCTTTCGGGACAGTTCACGCAGAAGCCGCACCAATAGGCCTGCCCGATCGAGAAAATGAAATCCCCGACCCATGCCATCGGAAGATAGGACAGGATGTTCTCTCCCGCCGTCAGCCGGTCGAACTCCGCCGAGTTCTTGGCGCTTTCGATCACGTTGCGGTTGGACAGGACGACACCCTTCGGCTTGCCCGTGGTGCCGGAGGTGTAGAGCATGACGCAGGTGCTGTCGTAGGTCAGCTTGGCCTTGCGGGCTTCCAGATCGGGGGCCCATTCGTCGCGTGCCGCGCGGCCCTGATCCTGAACGTGGGAATATTGATGCAGCGCATGGTGATCATATTTGCGCATACCACGCGGATCCAGATAGATGATCTGCTCCAGATTGCTCAGCTCTTCCTGAACCTCGATGACCTTATCGACCTGTTCCTGATCACCCGCGATCACAAACCGCGCACCGCAGTGGCCCAGTACATAGGCCATCTCTTCCGCCACCGCGTCCTGATAGAGCGGCACCGGCACCGCGCCCACGGATTGTGCCGCAACCATCGCCCAGTAGAGATACGGACGGTTGCGCCCGATGATGGCGATAAAGTCGCCTTCGTTGACGCCCAGATTGATCAACCCAAGCGCCAGCGCCTCGATTTCCTTCTGGGTCTCGGACCAGGTCCAGCATTGCCAAATGCCGAATTCCTTTTCCCGATAGGCTTGGCGATCGCCAAACTGCGCCGCATTGCGTTCAAGCAGCGCCGGCAGGGACATCATCCCTGCGGCACCCGACTGCGTCTGAGCCACGTTCTTTCTCCTCCCCTTTCCGACCCATGCGGCCGGACTGATCGCTAACCGCGATTCTGATCCCGATTAGGGACGGCCTCATGCTATTGCGTCAACTTTTTCCTGAAGTTTTCCCAAATCTTACGAATTGTAACAGCCGTTCGCCCAGCGAACGCAGATCGTCCCACCGGGGCCCCCTGTCGCAGGCTAAGCTCTTTGCGCAGGCCCGTCGGGATGCTAGCCATGCGGCGGGGAGACAGCATGAACCGATCCGAGAAACACCGCGCAACAATGACCACCGCCGGGCTCAACCTGATTGCCCAGGCGATGTCGATCTATGACAGCGAGCTGCGCCTTGTTGTGTGCAATCAGCGTTTTCAGGAGATGTTCGACCTGCCCGATGCGCTGATCACCCCGGGTGCACGCTTTGACGAGACGATCCGACATATTGCCACCAGCGGCGAATATGGCCCGGTCGATGATATCGAGGGGTTCGTGCAACAGCGCGTTGATCAGGCGCTGGATTTCGTGCCCCATTATCTGGAACGCGAACGCGCCAACGGTCAGGTGATCTCTATCGAAGGGGCACCTCTGCCTCAGGGGGGCTGGGTCACGGTCTACACCGACATCACCCGGACCAAGCGAATTGAACAGCTGTTGCGGGCCCGGTCCGAGGAAATGTCCGATCAGCTGATCGCCCATACCGAAGAGCTGTCAGCCACCAACCGCAAACTGGCCGCGACGATCACCGCACTGGAAGAGGCGAAGCGTCAGCTCACGGAGATGGAAGCGCGCACCCGCCTGACGACCGAGATGATGCCCGCCCATATCGCCCATGTCGACGCCGAGGGCTATTATACCTATACCAACCGGCGCCTCAGTTCGGTGTTTCCCAGCCGTCCGTCCGAAATCCTCGGCACGCATATCGCAGAGGCGCTCGGCGCGGCCGCCTATGACAAGATTGCACCGCATCTGATGGCGGCCTACCAGGGCGAAAGCCCGGTGTTCGAGTTCACTGAAAGCCATGACAGCCGCCGGATCCGGGTGGCCTTCACCCCCGATGACACCGGCGGCGTGTTCATCCTGTCGATGGATGTGACCGAGGAAACCCAGACCCGTGTCGCCCTGCAACAGGCCCGCCGCCGCGAAATGGCCGCTCAGATGACCAGCGGGCTGGCGCATGATTTCTCGAACCTCCTGACCATCATCCTCGGGATGCAGGGCAAACTGGCGAAATCCGATCTGACCCCGGAGGCGGCCGATCTGGTTCAGGCCACGCTCTCCGCTGCCCGCCGTGGCGGGCGCCTCCTCAACCGTATTGCCGAGATGACCGGACACCGCAGCCTGCGTCCACGCGCCACCGATCTGCACGGCCTTTTGCAAGAGCTGAAGGTGCTGGCGACGCCTTCGCTGCCGCAGGGCATGGGCCTCAGCATCGTGGATCACACGCCGGATGTGCGGCTGCTGCTGGATCCGGGCAAACTGCAGGATGCCCTTTTGAACCTTATTCTGAACGCACGTGACGCCTGCGGCAGTCAGGGTCAGATCACTGTCAGCGCCCATGTCGTCGGGCAAACCTGGCTTGAACTCAGCGTTACCGACACCGGACCGGGCTTTTCCAAAACCGCGCTGGAGAAGGCATTGAACCCTTTCTTCACTACCAAGGGCGGCGAAGGATCAGGTCTGGGCCTGCCGATGGTCTACGATATGGCCAAATCCACCGGTGGGGACATGCGGATCGGCAATACCGTTTCCGGTGCCAGCGTGACCCTGCGCATTCCCTATCGGCTGGCACCGGATGCCGCCGGCGGGCTGGCGCTGCTGGTGGAGGACAGCGAGGAGCTGCGCGCCAACTTCCGCGATATGCTGATTGATCTTGGCTATGCCGTGGTTGAGGCCACAAGCGTGGACGAAGCCTGCGCGCTTACCGCCGATATCGATGGCATCTCTCTGGTCCTGTCAGATATCAAGTTGCAGGGCAGCGCCACCGGGATCGACCTGGTCGACCGCTTGCAGGGCTCTCGCCTGCCCTGCATTCTGATGACGTCCCTGCCGACCAGCGATCCTCTGTTCCGCATGGCGCTGAAACGTTGCCCGGTGTTGCAGAAACCCTTTACCACTCATCAGCTTTCAGCGCTGATCAAATCGGAACCCGCCGCATGAGCCGACCCCTAATCACCATTCTTGACGACGAGCCGGAGATTCGCCGCATCCTGACCGACACGCTGGAGGAAGCCGGATTTCGCACCCAGAGCTTTGCCCGCGCCCGCGAATTTGAGGCCTCTCTCAACCGGGTGACTCCCGATGTCTGCCTTGTCGATCTCTCGCTGCCCGATACCGATGGGCTGGCGCTGGTGCATCGCCTCGCGCTGGAACAGGGGGCGGCCGTGATCATCATTTCTGGACGCGCACAGGTACAGGACCGTGTTACCGGGCTGGAGCTCGGGGCAGATGATTACATCACCAAACCCTTTGACCCGGCCGAGGTGGTGGCGCGCATCCGCGCCCGGCTGCGCGGGGGCCCCCGCACTGCGGCAACCACGGGAAACAGCGCCTCGTTTTCCGGCTGGACCGCGCATTTCGATCGCTACATCCTTGAAGATGACAGCGGCGCAGAGACCCCGTTTTCACATGCCGAGGGCGAGGTGCTGCGGCTGTTCCTGGAAAGCCCGAAACGGCTGATTTCCCGCGCCCAGATGCAAGAAAGCCTAGGCGGTGGTGCTGGCGAAAGCTTTGATCGGGCCATGGATGTGCGCATCTCGCGATTGCGCACCAAGCTGCGCGAAGACCCTAAGAACCCGCGCCTGATCAAGACGATCTACGGCGCCGGCTATATCTTCCTCGGCGATGTCAGCTGGCTCTGATCACGCCGCCGTCGGCTCGAAATCCAGCCGCCAAAGCTCTGGGAGTACTCTGGCCAAAGCTCGGACTGGACGCAGCGAATCGACGGCGATATGATTCGGGTATGGCTACCTGTCTGCTCTATCGCCAACACCCGGCGCGGGTCCCGCGCTTCTATCGGATCGAACTTGCGATGAACCTCTTCGCTGAAGTCTCCGTTCTCAGGGAATGGGGGGTGGCCGGCGGCAGCGGGCAGAGCGCCATCAATATCTACGGCAACCTGCGCGAAGCCTCGATCGCGGCGGATCAGCACCGCAAACGGATGCTGAAACGGGGCTATGACCGCGCCTGATCGGCGATAAGCCTCCACATACCGCCATCGCCCATCAGCTCAAGATCCCCTTTCACCCACCGTACAGCGCGCCGGTTTACGGCGGCCCAATTCCCCGCGCGCCCATTGCGCAACAACCGTAAAACAAGGTCTTTTGCGTGGTTCTTCGTTAAGCTTTTGTTCGTTTGTTTCGCACGCGAAACATTTGGTCCGAACCGGACCTAATTTACCTGTCGCCGTGCCGCCCGACTGGATTGGATCCGAAATCGACAACTGGCCCTTTCCACCGTTGGAAAGCTTGCTTAAGACTTGCCCGGACGCAAAGGAACACGCCATGACGCATATCACGCTGATCCGCCACGGACAGGCCAACACCAGCGCCCGCGACGAAGCGAGCTATGACCGGTTGAGCGATCTGGGCCATCAGCAGGCACGCTGGCTTGGCGCGCATCTGAGCGAGACGCGCGCGCATTACACCCGCGTCTATTGCGGCACGCTGACCCGCCATCTGCAAACCGCGACTGCCATGGGGCTTGAAAACGTGGTGCAGGATCCGCGACTGAACGAAATGGAATACTTCAATCTGGCCGAGGCGATGCAGGCCCAGCACGGGCTGAAGATCCCGACCGAACGGGAAGGGTTCATCGAGCACATGCCCAAGGTTTTCTCCGCCTGGGCTGCGGATGAGATCACCAACCCGCCAGAAAGCTGGCGAGACTTTGAAACCCGCACCCGCTCCGCCTTGGCCGAAATCTCCGCAGGCGACGGGCCGGCCCTGGTGGTTACATCCGGCGGGCTGATCGCGATGGCCATGCGGCAGGCGATGGGGCTGGATACCACCGGAATGGCGCGCATGGCGCTCGCGATCATGAACAGTTCGATGCACCGGCTGCACGCGATCGGCGGTCAGCTGAGCCCGGTGCTGTTCAACGCGGTGCCCCATCTGGAAGCCCCGGATCGGCATTACGCACAGACCCATCTGTAGGCCCGACATCCGACCGGGGACCGCACTATCTGAGGGAGGGACAGGATGATGCAGCTCTATTATGCACCCAGGACGATTTCGGTGGCCGTCGCCATCGCGCTGGAAGAGTCCGGACTGGACTACGAGCCGATCCGTATTGACTTCGCAGCCAAGGAACAGCTTGGCACCGCCTATGCCCAGATCAACCCCAAGGGCCGTGTCCCGGCGCTGGTGGTGGATGGCGGCATCCTGACGGAAACCGGCGCCTTGCTGGAATATGTGGCCGATATGGCCCCCGATGCCGCTCTGCGCCCCCGCGAGGCGGTCCTGCTGGCCCGCATGCGTGAGGTGATGTTCTATCTCGCCTCCACCATGCATGTGAACCACGCCCATAAACTGCGCGGAAGCCGCTGGGCCAGCAAGACTTCCAGCTTCAAGGACATGCAGGCCAAGGTGCCACAGACCATGGCCGCCTCCTGCGACTATATCAGCCAGTTCGGACTGCGCGGCCCTTACGTGCTGGGCGACACCATTAGCCTGGCGGATTGCTATCTCTATGTGATCTGCACCTGGCTGGAGGGCGACGGCGTGACCCTCGCCAACTACCCAAAAATTCAGACCTTCATGGCGGCTATGGAACAGCGTGACTCGGTGCACGCGGTGACCGCCAAGGGCATGCTGTAAAGGACAAGACATGACACATCTATGGGTACGGGCCGAACAGCGCCCAAATGAAGAACGGGTTGGCCTGACGCCCGAAGGTGCCAGAGCGCTCATCGACGCCGGGCTGAAGGTCACGGTCGAGGAAAGCACGGTCCGCGCCATCCCGTTGCAGGGCTACATTGACGCCGGCTGCGAGATCGCGGCAGAGAACAGCTGGCCCGACGCCCCCCGCGACGCCATCATCTTCGGCCTGAAAGAACTGCCCGAAGATGGCACTCCGCTGCCGCACCGCCACATCATGTTCGGACATGCCTACAAGGGGCAGCACTCCGGCAAAGCGCTTCTTGAACGGTTCCAGGCCGGCGGCGGCACGCTCTACGATCTGGAATATCTGGTCGATGAAAGTGGCCGCCGGGTTGCGGCCTTCGGCTATTGGGCCGGCTATGCCGGTGCGGCCGTCACGCTGAAAACCTGGGCCGCGCAGCAGCGCGGTGAGCTCTGCGGCCCGGTTGGCGTCTACGAGGGCAAGGATGCGCTGCTTGCCGAGCTGAGCGCAGAGCTGGATGGTCTGAAAACCGACCGCCCCTCGGCCATCGTCATTGGCGCCCTAGGCCGGGTCGGCACCGGGGCCGCCGATCTCTGCGAGGCGATGGGTGTCGCGGTCACCAAATGGGATATGGCAGAAACCGCCAGCGGCGGCCCTTTCCCCGAAATTCTGGCCCATGATCTCTTTCTCAACTGCATCTTCGCACGCCCCGGCACGCCGGTCTTCGTCCCGCAAGAGGCGCTGACCGCTGATCGTCGGCTGACCGCCATCGGCGATGTCGCCTGCGATCCCGATAGCGACTACAACCCGGTTCCGGTCTATGACCGCGCCACCACATGGGAGGCCCCTGCCCTGCGGGTCGCCCAGGATCCCGTACTGGACGTCATGGCGATTGATAACCTGCCTTCGATGCTGCCGGTCGAAAGCTCCGAAGACTATGCAGCCCAGCTGCTGCCCTCCCTGCTGACCCTTACCGATCTTGCCAGTGGCGTCTGGGGCCGGGCGGAAACCACCTTCAAGGACCATCTTCCGGGCTGACCATCGCCGGAACCAAACAACGGAGACTGACAATGACAATCCATTGGTGTGGCACCGGCCTGTCCGCAATCCCTGGCCTGCGCCGCCTGCTTGAGGCGGGCCATGACGTCGCGGTCTGGAACCGCACTCCCGATAAGGCGCGCGAGGCAATCGGCGATCTGACAACCAATATCCATGCCTTCAGCCTTGCCAATCTGGGCCAGATGCTCAGCCCCAAGGATGTGATCGTCTCGATGCTGCCCGGTGACTGGCATGTGCCGCTGGCTGAGCTGGCGATTGAGCATGGCGCCCATTTCGTGTCGTCCTCTTACATCGCCCCGGAGATGCGCGCGCTGGACCAGCGGGCAAAGGACGCCGGTGTCTGCCTGATCAACGAGGTTGGCCTCGACCCTGGCATCGACCACCTGATGGCCCATGCGCTGGTTGCCGACTATAAGGCCTCCAAGGCCTTCGATGCGGACAATGAGATCAGCTTTATCTCCTACTGCGGCGGCATCCCCAAGACACCGAACCCATTCCGCTACAAATTCAGCTGGTCGCCGCTCGGCGTGCTGAAGGCGCTGCGCTCCCCGTCGAAGTCGATCCGCGATTTCAAGGCGCTGGACGTCGCCCGCCCCTGGGATGCGATCTCCTCCTACGAGGCACCGCTGCCCGCATCCGAAAGCTTCGAAGTCTATCCGAACCGCGACTCGCTCCCTTTCATGGCGCAGTATGAATTCGGCGCGGACTGGAAGGTAAAAGAATTCGTTCGCGGCACCCTGCGCCTCAACGGCTGGGCCGATGCCTGGGCGGATGTCTTCAAGGAGGTCGAGACACTATCGGGCCCCGAAGGCGATGCCCGGCTCAAGGAAATGTCGGATCAATTCTGGGCAGAGAATGCCTATGACGACGGTGAGCCAGACCGCGTGGTGCTTTGCGTCGGGCTGAAAGCCGAAAAAGACGGTGCCGAAGTCTGGCACAAGACCTATGTGATGGATGCCTGGGGTGACGAACGCGGCACGGCGATGGCGCGGCTGGTCTCCTACCCGGTGTCCTTCGCCATCGAGGCTGCCATCAACGGCAAAATCGCTCCCGGCGTCAGCGCCGCGCCCAGCGACGCCGATCTGGTGGATCAGTGGATGGGTAAGATCGGTGCGCTGGCCCAGCATCTCGAGGTGGTCGACAGCACGTCTTGAACCCACGCCCCGGCTACCGACTGCGCGGAAGATAGCCATCTTCTGGCCCCAAATATCCCGGGGTCCGGGGCAGAGCCCCGGCGCGACAGGCCATGCGGGCGCTACACCTCGGCGCCCCCTGCCATACCGATCTGCCATCGCAACCTGTCAGCGGAACGCTCAGCGCCCGATGACATCCTCTTCGACGCTCTGAACATCTATCCCCAGCGCGTCCAAGCCGGATTCCAGATTATCCGCCAGATGTGGTGTCCCGATCAGGTAATCCGCAGTCGGCGTGGTCGCCTCCTGCTGAGCGGTTGCGATGGCCTCCTCCAGATCGTCGGCGTCGAAACTGCCTCGGCCAATCCACATGATCGCAACCAGCTCGGCCTGCTCATCCTCGCCCATGCGGTCGATAAACGCCCTGAGCTCCCCCTCGGCGCGCGATAGCTCGCGCGCCATCATGGCCACTTGCGCCACCTTTCGGGCACTGATCTCCAGCATGGGCTCGTCCTCCATTGTCCGCGCTGTTCATGAGGATCAGACCCCATTGCCGCGTGGCTGTCCTTGATCTGGGGCAAGAACCGCAGAAGCCGCCAGACCGCGCCCCCGGGGAGGCCGGCGCGCGACGGATCAGCTGTCTTTGGCGTAGATCTCGATCAGCCTGCTGCGCCCGCGCAACGTCACCGGCGGCAGGGCAACCCAACGCTGGCGCGCGGGGGCGATACCTGCGATCTCAAACGTAACAGCTGAGGCAATGATGGTCTGCGGAACGGTCTTGCTGTGCTGCTCGAGGCGGGAGGCGGTGTTGACCGCATCTCCAAAGACCGAATATTCCAGCCGCGCCGCATTGCCGACAACACCAGAAAACACCTCACCTGCGTGAACGCCGATGCCAATGTCCACCGGCGGCTCGCCCGCAGCGACGCGCCGGTCCGACCAGCGGTGAATGGCCTCGCTCAGCGTCGCCGCACAGGCCAGAGCCCGGGCGGCGCCATTTGCGCCGCCGCGCGCCACAGGCGCATCATCAAACAGCAGCATTGCCGCATCGCCCATATATTTGTCGATCATTCCGCCATGCCGGGTGGCGCTGAATTCCACCTCATTGCGGAATGCGGTGATGAAATCTCCGACCTCCTGCGGATCACGTGATTCCGACCAGCGGGTAAAGCCGCGGATATCGACAAACATCACGGCCATCGGCTGGCGCTGGCCCTGTTGCAGCGCCGAAAGCCCGCCATCCGCGAGCTGATCGGCCACCTGCGCCGGCAGATAGCGGGTCAGGTTGGCGCGCGCCTCGGCCGCCGTCAGCTCCCGGTAAAACAATCGCCGCATCCGCGCAGCCGCCACAACCATGACCAATCCGGCCAGCAGGATCATTGTCAGCTTCATCACGTTTGCCGGGCTGTCCAGCACGCTGTACAGACTGCCCATCTGCCCCACATCCAGCCGGGTCACCGGCCAGAAAATCAGGATCCCCAGCCCACCGGTCAGCAGAACCGTCGTATACAGCTGCAGGCGCGGGTCCATCCGCATGACACCGTAGGCCAGCACCAGCGGAACCAGCCAGGCCGGCGGCAGCAGCAGCGCCACGCCTCCGGGGTAGTTGCTGTTCTCAAGGCTGAACCAGACATTGAAGAGCAGAAAGGCACAGTCCGCCGTCACGCTGATCCAGGACATCCAGGGCCGGAACCACCCGAATGTCGTCGCAGCAAAGGTAACGATACCGAGGGTCAGATAGGCAAACATCGTCAATAGCGCAAACAGCAGCTGACGATGCAGGAAGGGCGCCAGAGAGCTGAAGTCCACCCCCGACATCGTCACCACGAATACGGCAAACAGGCCCAGCGTCACCGCGATCCGCAGAACCGACACCAGCCGCTCTGCCGCGATTGAGGCCGTGTTCAGCAGGGGAGCGATGGTGGTCTGTTGCATCAGCTATCGGAACGCCCCAGCGGAACGACATTCACCGGATCGGGGGGCTGACCGATGCCAGCTGATGTCGGGGCAATTTCTTCAAAGTCGAAGTTGTCCAGCCGCTGCGCCCGGCGTCCGGCCTTGTCAGCGCTGATCTTGATCTCCGCGATATCCTTTGCCGCCATGCCGAAATGGCGGTCCAGATTACCCACCCGGTCGCCCAGACGTTCGACATCCTTATGCAGAAGCCCCAGCTCGCTGCGGATCGCGCCGGCCTGTTCGCGCATCCGCGCATCCTTGAGAATGGCGCGCATCGTGTTCAGCGTGGCCATGCAGGTGGTTGGCGAAACGATCCAGACCTTGGCGGAGAAGCCCTCACGCACAATGTCGGAAAAATTGGCATGGAGTTCGGCATAAACAGCCTCGGAGGGCAGGAACATCAGCGCGCCATCCGCCGTTTCGCCCTCCAGTATGTATTTCTCTGAAATCGCCCGGATGTGGCCCCGCAATGCCGCCTTCAGCTGGCGCGCGGCGCTGGCGCGCTGCTCCGGGGTCTCGGCGTTGCGCAGCGCCTCATAGGGTTCCAGCGGAAATTTGCTGTCGATCACGATCGGACCGGGGGGATTGGGCAGATGGATCAGGCAATCGGCGCGCTTGCCGTTGCTCAGCGTGTGCTGAAAGGCATAGCTGTCAGAGGGCAGCGCCTTGGAGACGATATCATTCAGCTGGATTTCACCAAAAGCGCCGCGCGTCTGCTTGTTTGCCAGGATGTCCTGAAGCCCCAGGACATCACCCGACAGCTTCGTGATATTGTCCTGCGCCTTGTCAATCACCGCCAGCCGCTCCTGCAATTGAGTGAGCGAGGTGACGGTGCGTTTGGTCGACCCGTGCAGGCTCTCCTGCAAGCGCTCCTGCATCTCGGCCAGCGCGCGGGCCTGCCGCAGCGCGTTGTCGGAGAGACGGTCGTTGACCTGCTGCTGCACAGCGCCGAGCCGGGTCTCAACGGTCTGGATCATCTGCATCTGCGCATTGGCCTGCGCGTCGGAGACATGCTGTAGCCCGCCGCGCAACTGCTGAACGCTTTGTCCCAGATGAGCCATCTGCTGTGCGATCGGGGCCATGCTCGCGGCAGCGCGTGCATGGCTGCGCAGCAGCATGACGAGACCCACCATCATCAGACCACCAATCCCCAGAAGCACCAGCATCTGCGGCTCCGCGCGCTCCAGAAAGAGCAGGACCGACTCCATCAGCTCCGCCCGAACAGACGTTCGATATCGGCCAGTTTCAGCTCGACATAGGTCGGACGCCCGTGGTTGCACTGACCGGAATGCGGCGTTGCTTCCATTTCGCGCAGCAGGGCGTTCATTTCCTCGCCGCGCATCCAGCGGCCCGAGCGGATGGACCCATGGCAGGCAACCCGGCTGAGGATGGCTTCAATCTTGGCCTGAACCAGCTGGCTTTCGCCCTGATCATCCAGCTCATCAAGGATATCGCGCACCATCGCTGCGGCATTGACAGTGCCGAGTATGGCCGGGGTTTCACGCACAGCGATGGCGCCGCCACCGAAGGCTTCGATGCCCAGACCAAAGCGGCCCAGATCATCGGCCACCGCCAGGATACGGGCACAATCCCCCTCGCTAAGCTCGACGATCTCGGGGATCAGCAGGGCCTGCGCAGCGACGCCGGTCTCGGCCATCTGGCGTTTCAGCTTCTCGTAGACCAGCCGTTCATGGGCGGCGTGCTGATCGACGATCACCATACCGTCGGCAGTCTGGGCAATGATGTAGTTCTCATGCACCTGCCCGCGTGCGGCACCAAGCGGCAGATGCTCGGCCCCGGGCGCGGAGGTTTCGGGTCTGTCCGAGGGCTGACCCGGGGCCATCGCACCTTTGGGCGCCTCTGTCACACGGCCGCTATAGGCGCTGGCCAGCTCAGCAAAGCCGGGCGATACCGATTGCGCCGGATGAGCGGGAGCAGGCGCGAAGCTCTCTGGTTGCTGGGCTGCATAAGAAAGGCTGCGCGCGCCCATTGACGGCCGATCCATCTGGTAGATCCGCGGGCCGCCAGCGCCGGCCGGATCTGACGAGGTGGCTTCTGGGCGCATCGCCCCCAGGGTCGCGCCCGCAACCGTGGACGAGGCCCGATGACCGGCCTCCGCCAGCGCATGGCGCAGCGCTGAGACGATCAGACCCCGCGCCACACCGGGATCGCGAAACCGGACCTCGGACTTCGCGGGGTGGACGTTCACATCAACCAGCGCCGGATCGCAGTCCAGAAACAGCGCCGCTGCCGGGTGGCGGTCGCGGCTGAGAAAATCGAAATAAGCCGCCCTGAGGGCACCGGTCAGCATCTTGTCCTTAACCGGTCGGGTGTTCACAAAGAGGAACTGCGCCACCGCGGCGCCCCGCGAATAGGTCGGCAAGGCCGCATAGCCAAAAAGCCGGACCCCCTCTCGGGTGGCATCAATCTTGAGCGCGTTTTCCGCAAATTCGCGCCCCAGAACCGTCGTGAGCCGCCCGTGCAGCGCATCGAAAAGATCACCCGACAGCGGGTCCGCGCGAAAGGTCACCCGCCCCTCACCGCCGCCGGAGACATCACGCAAGGTAAAGCCAACCGATGGTTCCGCCATCGCCAGCCGCTTGATGACGTCGCCAATGGCCTGCGTCTCGGCGCGGTCGCTGCGCATGAACTTCAGCCGGGCGGGCGTGGCGTAGAACAGATCCCGCAGCTCAACCACGGTGCCTGCGCGCAGGGCGGCAGGTTTCACCGGCTCCATCTGGCCACCGGCGACGCGAATCCTCGCGGCCTCGTGTCCCTTGGCGCGGCTGGTAATGCTCAACCGTCCGACAGCGCCGAGCGATGGCAGCGCCTCACCGCGAAAGCCGAAGGTATGGATGTTCAGCAGGTCAGAGCCGTCGATCTTGGAGGTGGCATGTCTCGACAGCGCCAGCGGCAGATCTGCGGGTGCCATGCCGCAGCCATCATCGGTCACCCGGATCAGCGTCTTGCCACCATCCGCGATGTCGATGGTGATCCGAGAGGCCCCCGCATCAATGGCGTTTTCCACCAGTTCCTTGACCGCCGAAGCAGGGCGTTCGACCACTTCTCCCGCAGCGATGCGGTTGATGGCACTGTCATCAAGCTGCCGGATGATCGGTTGTGAACTGTCGCTGATTTGGGGGTCTGCATATGCCATGCCGCAATATTTAGCATGCCGCCGCGCGATTCTTCCAGCCGCAATCCGTCCTGTCGGGCGCAGTCAGCGGCCTGTTGATCAGACCCCTGCTGGCGCCCCGGCCCGGTGACGGCACGGGCCGAACCGTGCCGCAATCGCCAGCAACAGACCCGAAACCGTTGCGATCATCCCGGCGGCGCTTACGGCGTCCGCAGCGCCAAGCCAGAGCGGGCCATAGCCCGCCAGGACATAGCCGACAACCGCTGAAACCACGGCAAACCCGACGCTCCAGCCCAGCTGACCCTCCAGCTGGTTCGACATCATCCGCGCTGCGGCCGGCGGGCAGATGAACATCGCGATCACGATGATCGACCCCACCGCATCAAAGGCCGCAACGGCGGCGATTGCAGCAGTGATCACCAACCCCAGCCCCAACAGATCGGTGCGGATACCCAGCGTGCGGGCAAACCCCTCATCAAAGGTCGCAATCTTAAGAGGGCGCCAGAACAGAGCGATAAAGACGGTGACCCCGATCAAGGTCAGCCCCATGCGCAACAGCTCGGTCGGCAAATAGCTGAGCGCCACCGGATCCAGCAGCGATTCCCAGCCGGTGGCATCAAGCCAGATCAGGCTTTCGAGATTGCCGTAGAGCGCGTGTTCCACATCCAGATGAACCGCCGATGTATCGGTCTGCTCCAGCAGCAAGACCCCGCCTGCGAACATGGTGGTGAAGACCACGCCCATGGCGGCCCCCGGCTCGATCCGGCCAAGGCGGCGGATCAGTTCGATCACAACCACGGCAACGATGGCGGCTCCAGCGGCCCCCAGCATCATCGGACCCGCTGCGATCACCCCGGTCAGGAGGAAAGCAACAACGATACCCGGTAGAACAACATGGCTGATGGCATCGCCAATCAGCGCCTGCCGACGCAGCAGCAGGAAATTCCCCGGCAGCGCACAGGCGACGGCGGCAAAGACACCGATCAGCAGAGGTGTCAGGGACAACGGGACAAATTCAGCGCCGCTCATGGCAGAACCTCACGGGGGCCGCCCATGCGGCGGTCAATGTCGGAAATCTGGTCGGCAGTCAGAACCGTCTCTATCTCGCGCAGCCCATCATATAGCGCCGCTGCCGCCTCATGTGTCTGGTCGCTGCGCACCAGCGCCCAGCGATGTTCGTCTCGCAGCGCCTTGGCGGCGCGGGCGCGGCCCTGTTCCGTGGGCACCCCATCGGCGCGTAAGAGGCCACGCTGGCGCAGCAATCGCAGGGTCAGCGGCTCATAGATCACCTGATCCTGCGCCAATGCCAGCAGCCCCTGGCGCAGATGGACCCGGCGCTGAAACCGCCGATGGCGCAGCACAGCCGCCAGCACCCCGCGATTGGGAGCCAGCAGAAGCGACAGCGCAAAGAGGCCAAAGCTCATCAGGACGATGATAGGCCCGGTGGGCAGGTTCGGCGCCGATGCAGATACCGCCGCACCAAGATAGGCTGACAGCCCGCCGGCACCGCCAGCCAGCAGCACCACCAGATCGGACCGCTCGGTCCAGAACCGGGCGGTGACGGCCGGGATGATCAGCAGCGCCACGATCAGGATCAGGCCGACGATTTTCAGCCCGACAACGGTGACAGCCATCACCAGCCCCATCATCATCATGTCGATACGGGAGACGGAGACACCCTGTGACGCGGCGTACTCAGGGTCAAAGGCCACCAGGGTCATCGGACGCCGCAGCAGCAGGATCAACAGCAGCGTGGCCGCGCCACCTCCCGCAATCACCAGCGCATCGTTCCACAACATGCCTGCCGTAGAGCCAAGCAGGAACCCCTCCAGCCCGGCCTGACGGCCCACCCCCAGCGTCTGGATTACCGTCAGGATCACGATGCCGAACCCGAAGAACACGGAGAGCACGGCGCCAATCGCGGCGTCCTCGGCCAGACGGGTACGGCGGGTCAGCCAGTTGAGGCACCACAGCCCGGCCATCGCCGAGAGTGCCGACCCAAGGAGCAGACCGGCCAGATTGCGACCATCGCCGCCAAGCGCGACCATTACCAGAAAGGCAAGCCCGACACCGGGCAAGGTGGCATGGCTGATGGCATCGCTGACCAGCGCCCGTTTGCGCAGGAAAAGGAAGGTTCCGGTGATGCCGGCGGCGATGCCAAGCAATGTGGCGCCAATTGCGACCAGCGTCGCATTATAGCCCATTTGCAGCAGCAGGGCGTCCCAAAGCATCAGAATGGCCCGCCGCTCTGTGGGAGAATAGATCCGGGTGCCACGGCCAGCTGGTCAACCTGCGCAGTGGCCAACCGCCCGCCATAGGCGCTTTGCAGGGTTTCGGCGGTAAAGGCCTGTGCAACCGGACCCTCTGCGACTTTGCGTGTGTTGATCAGGAAGACATTGTCGAAATACTCGCCGACGGTGGCAAGATCGTGATGCACCACAACCACTGTCCTGCCATCTGCGCGCAGCTGTTTCAGCACCGCGATAATGGCCTTCTCGGTCGCGGCATCGACACCGGCAAAGGGTTCGTCCAGCAGATAAAGATCTGCTCCCTGAGCCAGCGCCCGCGCCAGAAAGACCCGTTGCTGCTGACCCCCGGACAGCTGGCCAATCTGGCGGGTGGCGAAATCGCCCATCCCGACACGGTCCAGGCAGGCCTGCGCCTCGGTGCGATGGCGTCCGGTGATGCGGCCCAGCAGGCCCAGCTCGCGGTAGAGCCCCATCATTACAACGTCAATCACCCGTGTCGGGAAATCCCAGTCGACGCTGGCCCGTTGCGGGACATAGGCAATGCGGGCCCGTTGGCTGTCCAGCGGCTTGCCAAAGACCTGCACCCGCCCTGAAATCGGCGGCACGATGCCAAGCGCGGCCTTCAGCAAGGTCGATTTACCAGCTCCATTCGGGCCGATGATGGCCGTCATCCGTCCCGGCTCCACTGTCATATCGACAGAGAAAACGGCTGGCTTCTCGCCGTAGGTTACGGTCAGCCCCCTGATGGCCAGCGGCGACCTGTCAAGGCTGTGGGTGATTCCCTCAGCGGCAGCGGGCGCGCCATTGTCGCGAGCCAGTTCCACGCTCATCTCATCGGTTCCCTTCAAAATCCGGCACCGGACAGGCGGCCGGACATGCCCTTAGGTGGCACCTTGGCGCCAAGAGCAGCCGCGATAGTGGTCATATTATGATCCAGCATCCCGACATAGGTGCCCTCATAGCTGCCATCGGCGCCCATCGCGTCGGAGAACAGCTCTCCGCCGATACGAACCTCATGACCTTGCGCCGCTGCCCCTTCGATCAGGGCACGCATCGAACGATCCGAAACCGAGCTTTCGACAAAGACGGCAGAGATCTGACGCGCCACCAGCATATCGACCAGCGCGCCAATGCGATTGAGGCCGGCTTCGGATTGGGTGGAGATGCCTTGAATGCCCAGCACCTCAAACCCGAAGTCACGGCCAAAATACCCAAAGGCATCATGCGCCGTGACCAGCACCCGATTTTCGACCGGCACCTGGGCCAGGATGTCGTTGCCGTAGGCGATGAGCTGATCCAGCTCTGCCAGATGCGCCGCTGCATTGGCGGCAAAAAGATCGGCCTGATCCGGACGCGCATCACTCAGCGCCGCCTGAACCTCTGCGACCATGTCCTTCCACAGGGCCGGGGTCATCCAGACATGGGGGTCATATTTATCTGCATAGGCGTCATGGCCGCGCAGCTTGTCCTTGTCCAGATGGTCGGCGACGGCAACCACCGTCCGTTTGCGCGCCAGATCGTGGAAGAACTCTTCCATCTGTGCCTCAAGATAGAGACCGTGCCACAGCACCAGATCTGCACGGGTCATCGCCACGATATCGGACCGTGTCTGCCGATAGGCGTGCGGGTCTACCCCGGGTCCCATCAGGGCGCGCACCTCGACTGCATCACCGCCAACCTGGCGGGCGGCATCGGCGATCATGCCGGTTGTTGCCACCACTTTCAGCGGGGCATCCGCCCGCGCAGCAGAGCCGTCTGAGCTGCCGAACGTCGTGGCAACGAGCCCGACAAAGGCCATCACAGCAGCCAGCACCAGCTTGTGGGCGATCTTCATTGATGTGCTGAGCGTCGAACGCATGGAGCTGATCCTCTAATTGTCATCTGACATCAATAAGAGCGCTCAGCGATGTCCTGTCAATGAAAATGCGACTTATTCGCAAGAAGAAATGAGAACGGTTCGCAAAAATAGATAATTTTTTGTCCAAACAGTCAAAATTTTACCCCAGACAACCCTGCCCTTGCTTGCCAAGCTTGGGTGGTCGTGCGATTTTCGCACCGAACTCGAATGAGGATTCCCGGCATGGAAAGCCAAATTGCAGAGCACACCGCGCAGCTGCCGCAGGTGGGCGAACCGCGTAACCCCGGCATGGAGCTGGATCTGGACTGGGCGCTTGGGGTTGAGGCAAACACCTCCGCCATCGAGCGTCGCTGTGCCACGCTGCCAGGTCGGCGCAGCGTCAAGAAAGACTATCAGGCGGCCTGGCTGCTGAAGGCGATCACGCTGATTGACCTGACCACACTCTCCGGTGACGACACCGTGGGGCGTGTGCAACGGCTTTGCGCCAAGGCGCGCCAGCCTGTGCGCAGCGACCTGATGACCGCGCTCGGCATGGAGCCGATCACCACCGGCGCGGTCTGCGTCTACCACGACATGATCGAAACCGCTGTCGACGCGCTGGAGGGCACGGGTATTCCGGTGGCCGCCGTGTCTACGGGTTTCCCCGGCGGCCTGTCGCCGTTTCACCTGCGCCTCGCCGAGATCGAAGAAAGTGTGAAGGCCGGGGCCAAGGAGATTGATATCGTGATCTCCCGTCGTCACGTGCTGTCCGGCAATTGGCAGGCTCTCTATGATGAGATGAAAGCCTTCCGCGAGGCCTGTGGCGACGCCCATGTAAAGGCCATCCTCGCCACCGGAGAGCTGGGCACATTGCGTAACGTTGCGCGTGCCTCGCTGATCTGCATGATGGCGGGTGCTGATTTCATCAAGACCTCGACCGGCAAGGAAAGCGTCAACGCCACGCTGCCGGTCAGCCTGGTCATGATCCGCGCCATCCGCGACTATCACGAGCGCACCGGCTACCGCGTTGGCTACAAACCCGCTGGTGGGATCTCAAAGGCCAAGGATGCGCTGGTATATCTTTCGCTAATCAAGGACGAGCTGGGCGACCGCTGGCTGCAGCCGGATCTGTTCCGCTTTGGCGCGTCCAGCCTGCTGGGCGATATCGAACGGCAGCTCGAACACCATGTCACCGGCGCCTATTCCGCCGGCTACCGCCACGCGCTGGCCTAACCTTCAGATGCCACCCCCGGATGCCTGAAAGGCCTCCGGCCCGCTTCCGGATCCGGGCAAGCAGCGACAGACACAAGGCTCGACACATGACTATCAAAGAGATTTTCGACACCATGACCTATGGCCCCGCCCCCGAAAGTGCAGCTGAGGCGCTGGCCTGGCTGGTGGATCAGGGCGCCCGGTTCGGCCATTTCATCGACGGCGACTTCACCGCACCCGGCGACGGGTTCGACAGCAAGAACCCGGCAACCGGCGAGGTTCTGGCCACATTGACCCAGGCCAGCCAGTCGGATGTCGACAGCGCTGTTGCCGCGGCGCGCAAGGCGCAGGGCAAATGGGCGGCCCTAGGCGGCGCCGGCCGCGCACGCTATCTCTATGCCATCGCGCGGCTGATGCAAAAACACGCGCGCCTGTTTGCGGTTCTGGAAACGCTGGATAACGGCAAGCCAATCCGCGAAAGCCGCGACATTGATGTGCCGCTGGCGCAGCGCCATTTCTACTATCACGCAGGCATGGCCCAGCTGATGGAAAGCGAACTTCCCGACCGTGAGGCGCTGGGTGTCTGTGGGCAGATCATCCCTTGGAACTTTCCGCTGCTGATGCTGGCGTGGAAGGTCGCGCCGGCCCTGGCCATGGGCAATACTGTGGTGCTGAAACCTGCGGAATACACCTCGCTTACCGCCCTGCTGTTTGCTGATATCTGCCGTCAGGCGGGCCTGCCCAAGGGTGTTGTGAACATCGTGACAGGCGATGGCGCCGTGGGGGAGATGATCGTCGGGGCCGAAGTCGACAAGATCGCCTTTACCGGGTCCACCGCCGTCGGCCGCCGCATTCGCGAAGCCACCGCAGGCAGCGGCAAGGCACTGACGCTGGAGCTGGGCGGCAAATCTCCCTACATCGTCTTTGACGACGCCGATATCGACTCCGCCATTGAAGGTCTCGTTGATGCAATCTGGTTCAATCAGGGACAGGTCTGCTGCGCCGGCTCGCGACTTCTTGTTCAGGAAGGCGTCGCCGACCGTTTCCACAGGAAACTACGCGCACGGATGGACAAGTTGCGCATCGGCAATCCGCTGGACAAGAGCATCGACATCGGCGCCATTGTCGACCCGGTGCAGCTGACCACCATCAGCGAGATGGTTGCCGCCAATTCGGCCGGCCGCATGTATCAGGCGCAGATCGATGTGCCGGAGCGCGGGTGTTTCTACCCGCCCACCCTCATCGAAGGTCTGGCGCCCTCCGACACGCTGATGCAGGAGGAGATCTTTGGTCCGGTTCTGGTATCGACCACCTTCCGCACCCCATCCGAGGCTGTAGAACTGGCGAATAACACCCGCTACGGTCTGGCGGCGACGCTCTGGACTGAAAACGTCAATCTCGCGCTGGACATCGCCCCCAAACTGGTTGCCGGCGTGGTCTGGGTCAATGCAACCAATCTCTTTGATGCGGCCGCAGGATTTGGCGGCACCCGTGAAAGCGGCTTTGGCCGTGAAGGCGGCTGGGAAGGGCTTGGCGCCTACACCAAGCCAAAGGGCAAGGTCAAAGCTCTTGACCAGATCAAGGGTTTTGACGGTGAAGGTGCACCGGTTGATGCCGTGGACCGCACCGCAAAACTCTATATCGGTGGCAAGCAGGCGCGCCCGGATGGCGGCTATTCCAAAGCCATCCATGGCAAATCCGGCGCGCTGCTGGGCCACGTTGGCCTCGGCAACCGCAAGGACGTTCGCAACGCCGTGGAAGCCGCAGCCGGGGCCAATGGCTGGGCCAAGACGACGGGCCATCTGCGCGCGCAGATCCTTTACTACATCGGCGAAAACCTATCTGCGCGGGCTGGCGAATTTGCCGATCGGATCGACCGGATGACCGGCAAGTCCCAAGGCGCGCAGGAGGTCGAAACCTCGATCCAGCGCCTGTTCACCGCCGCTGCCTGGGCCGACAAATACGACGGGCAGGCCCATGGTGTGCCAATCCGCGGTGTGGCCCTGGCGATGAAGGAACCTGTTGGGGTGATCGGCGCACTCTGCGCGGATGAGGCCCCCTTGCTGGGCCTGATCTCGGTGCTGGCACCCGCCATTGCCATGGGCAACCGCGTGGTCCTGGCCGCATCCGAGGCCTACCCGCTGGCGGCGACCGACTTCTATCAGGTGCTGGACACATCCGATCTGCCCGGTGGCGTCGTCAATATCTTGACCGGCCGTCACGCCGAACTGGCCGAACCGCTGGCCGCCCATCTCAATGTAGATGCGGTCTGGAGCTTCTCCTCCTCTGACCTCTCCGCCGCGATCGAGGCTGCCTCCGCCGGTAATCTCAAGCGTACATGGGTCAACAATGGCATGGCGCTGGACTGGGCGTCGGACCACAGCCGCCGCTTCCTCGAAGCCGCAACCGAGGTAAAGAACATCTGGATCCCCTACGGCGAATAAGCCGATGGGTGCAGCCCAAAGGGGCTGCACCCGTCATATCCTGCAAAAAGGGCGCTACCAGAAATGGTAGCGCCCTTTTTTCCGTTTGATATACCGCCAGCCCAGCTCAGTTGGTGGATTGCAGACCTTCAGGACGACCCACCACGATGAAATGCAGCTGATCCGGCAGCAGGATCTCCGCTGCCACCTTGTTGATCTCGTCCAATGTCACTGCATTCACCTTGTCATTGCGGGTGGCGACGTAATCAATGGGCAGGTCATCCATCTGCATCCCCGCCAGAATGGACGCGATCCGGCTATTGCCATCAAAGCGCAGTGGGTAGGCCCCGGTCAGATAGGTCTTTGCATCCGCCAGTTCCTTCTCCGTTACACCCTCGGCTGCCAGCTTCGCCCATTCGGTCTGGATCACCTCAACCGTCTCGGCGATCTTGCCATTGGCCGAGGCGACGGAGCCCATGTAGACAGCACCAAGATCACGCGGAACCAGGTAGCTGTAGACACCGTAGGTGAGGCCGCGTTTCTCGCGCACCTCCGACATCAGGCGGCTGTCAAAAGATCCCCCACCGAGGATCTGGTTCAGCAGATAGGCCGCAAAATACCGCGGGTCGTCGCGTTTGATGCCGATATGACCGAACAGCGCCACCGATTGTGGCGTGTCGTAGTCAACAACGGTCACGCCCCCTTCGATGGTGACATCTGCCGGTCCTGGAATTGGCGCGCCTTCCGCTGGCAGATCCGCCAGCAAAGTATCGAGAAGCGCTCCCAATTCCGCCTCGGTGATATCCCCCACCGCCCCGACGTAGAGCCGGTCGCGGGCAAAGACCGCTTCATGCGCATCAAACATGTCCTGTCGGGTGAGGGCGGTCACGCTCTCGATGGTCCCGTTTCCTTCGGTGCCGTAGGGATGATCGCCAAAAGCCATCTGCGAGAACACCCGCCCGGCAATGTCATTGGGATCTTTCGCATCGGAACGCAGTCCGGCGAGGACCTGCGCACGCACCCGGTCCAGTGCATCCTGATCAAAGCGCGGCTCGTGGATGGTCTGACGCAGCAGATCAATCGCCCGATTGCGGTTCTCGCTCAGGAATTGCGCCGAAATGGACACGGTATCCTTGTCTGCATCATAGGAGAACCCCGCCGCCAGGCTTTCCAGCGCGCGGGCGTAGTCCTGGGCAGGCAAGGGTCCGGCGCCCTCTTCCAACAGGCCGGCCATCAGATAGGTCGCGCCACGCTTTCCCGGTTTGTCGAGCGATGTGCCACCGCGAAACCGCAGTTCCAGCGCGGTAAAGGGGATGCTGTGGTCCTCGACCAGCCACGCGGTGATGCCACCGGGAGAGGTGACCTCCTTGATTTTCACCTCTGCCCAGACAGGCAGGGCGAGGAAACAGACGGCCATTGCCGCCGTGATGAGCTTTATCGCCTTCATTGGCTTACCTCTTCATCTCGCATCATCCAGCCGGTCACCGAGACCTCCGGTCGCAGCACTTCGCGGGCAACTGCGATGATTTCATCCGCCGTGATGGATTGCAGGATGCGGGGCCAGGCCTGCACATCCTCAACCGTCAGTCCCGAGGCCAGCGCCCGACCATAGCGGTTTGCGATCCCGTCGACATTGTCGCGGGCATAAACTTCGGCGGCACGCAGTTGCAGTTTGATCCGCTCCAGCTGTGCCTCATCGACGCCCTCTTCGAGGAACCGGGCAAAGGTCGCATCAAGCGCGGCCTCGGCATCCTCAAGGCTGATGTCCGCGCCCGGCACGATCAGAAAGTCGAAGGTGGTGTCGTCCAGCGAGACATCGGAATAGAAAACCCCGGTATAGACTGCCACCTGCTGGTCGAACTGTAGCGCATTGGTCAGATACGACGTGCTGCCGCCGCCCAATAGTTCGGCCAGAAGATACAGCGCCGCTGCGCGTTCCTGCGCACCACTGTCACGTTCAGGCGCCAGATAGGAGCGCTGGACAAAGGGCTGCGCCACGCGCGGATCCTTGAAGATAATACGCCGGGCAGCGGTCTGCTGAGGCTCCTTGCTGCGGAGCCGTTCGGGCAGCTCCGGGTTGGCCGGGATCTTGCCATAGCTCTCCTCGGCAAGGCGACGCACCTCTGCGGGATCGACATCACCGGAGACCACCAGAATCGCATTATTGGGGGCGTAGTATGTCCCGTAAAAGGACAGCGCATCTGCCATGTCCAGCTCTTCCATCTCATGGCGCCAGCCAATGATCGGCTGCCCGTAGCGATGGTTGAGATACTGCGCCGCATTCAACTGCTCACGAAACAACGCGCGCGGCTCGCTGTCGGTGCGCTGATTGCGTTCCTCCAGAATGACTTCGCGTTCGGTTTCGATATCCTGTTCGGTCAGGCGGATATTGACCATGCGGTCGCTTTCCATCTGCATCATCAGCCCCAGGCGATCCGCTGCGACACGCTGGAAATAGGCGGTATAATCATAGCTGGTGAAAGCATTGTCCCGCCCGCCATTGGCCGCAACCGTGGCTGACAGCTCTCCGGCCTCCATCGTATCGGTGGCCTTGAACAGCAGGTGTTCGAGGAAATGCGCCACGCCGGATTGGCCCACAGGTTCGTCGGCGGAACCGGCGCGGTACCAGACCATATGCTGAACAACGGGCGCGCGATGATCTTCGATCACGACCACCTGCATGCCATTGTCCAGCACAAAGCTTGTGACCATGTCGCTTGCATCGTTCGGCGCATCGGCGCCCTGTGCCTGCGCTGTCTGAACAAAGTTGCCGGACCTCAGAGTCGCCAAATCCATGGCCACGAGGGCTGCAACAAGCGCGCTGGCCCTGATGATCCGGCGGATCACGGGTTTCATAGGGGGGATCATTGGTGATCTCCTTTTTTGCGGTACGCCAGCGGCAATGGGTAGACCGGTAGCGTCAAAATAGACAAATGCAGCCGGTCAGACAGGGCCACCTGCCCGCGATGGGCAATGCTATACGCCACCCTGTCCGTGTGGGGGCGTGCAAAGCAGCAGGTCCGATCCGACGACATATCATTGGCATTGATCCATAAAACGGACCAACATCGCTGGCATCAAACTACGCTCTAGGGGGGCATGTGCAAGGGAAATGGCGTTTTTGTGATCGCCACATAATCCCGAAAACTGCAGACTCGGCGTTACTCTGCCGGCGGGGCCGACGGGGTCTCGAATCCGGCACGGCGGAATCGTTCGCTGACCACATCCGGCGCAATCGCCTCGCGTTTGTAGGCGTCCTGGTAGCGGTCAACAGGGAACAGCTTGAACCGTGCCGTGCGGTTTTCACGCTTGCGCTTCTTTGCATCGCGCGCGGCGAGATCCGCACGGACGTCGGGATCGACGCCATAGCGGCTGGCGGCAGTGACCAAGGCGCCATCGCTGGCGGGGACACCATCACTGGGAACCAGCGCTGCGGCATTTCCGCCGAGCACGGCGACGGCTTCGCCCTTGGGGTTGCGGTCGGTAAGGTTGGCCGCGCCCGGCGTCGGCTGCGGCAGCGTCTTGTAGCTGGTCGGTTCTTCCAGCGGTTTGGCAGGCAGGACCATAAATTCATCCGGGCCGGTTCCGGAGGGGCGCAGATCACGCAGCCCTTTTTGCCCGCAGGCAGATACGGCCAGCGCGCCCATCAGAACAATCACACCAAAAGGGATCCGCATGACCCGTTACTCCTGCCTGTTTGAGCCGCTTTTATCGTATTTACCCAGCGAGGTCACGCAGGGTTTTTCTGCCGCCCGTCAAATAGGATCAAGCCGGCCGCTCCCGCAAAGATAAAGATGTCCGCCACATTGAAGACAAAGGGATTGTCGATGCCGCAGCAGGACATATTGAGGAAATCGAGCACATAGCCATAGAGCAGCCGGTCGACGACATTGCCCAGCGCGCCGCCGATGACCAGCCCGGCGGACAGTTGCATGACGCGGGCATTGGCAGGCAGGCGCGAGATCCAGATCACTAGCACCAGGCAGATCACCAGAGACAGCCCGATCAGGATCCAGCGTGTGGTGTCAGTGCCACCGCCGAACAGGCCGAAGTTGATGCCCGTATTTTCACCATAGCGGAACCGCAGCAGCGGCGGCAGCACGTCAATGCCGCCGCGATTGGCGACATCCATGACCCGAACCACCAGATATTTACTGATCTGATCCGCAAGCAACGCCAATACCGCTGCCCAGATCATCACTTTGGCTCGCATAGCGCGGCTCCTCTTGACGGGGTTTCGGATGGCCGACCGGACCAAACTGGTCCGATCGGCGTCAACCGTGTCTAGTGGCGGAAATGGCGCATGCCGGTGAAGACCATCGCCAGACCGGCGTCATTGGCGGCCTTGATCACCTCGTCATCTCGCATGGAACCACCGGGCTGGATAACGCAGGTCGCGCCATTCGCTGCCGCTTCCAGCAGGCCGTCGGCAAAGGGGAAGAACGCATCAGACGCCACCGCTGATCCTTTGGCGAGGCTTTCGGGCAATTCCAGCGCGTCAGCCATGCGCTGCGCCTTGACGCCTGCGATGGTGGCACTGTCCAGACGGCTCATCTGACCTGCACCAACACCAACAGTCTGGCCAGATTTGACATAGACGATGGCGTTGGATTTCACATGTTTCGCTACCTTCCAGGCAAAGAGCAGATCCTGCATCTGTTCTTCAGTCGGGGCCTTTTCAGTGACCACCTTCAGGTCGTCCATGGCGCGGTGGCCGACGTCCTTGTCCTGCACCAGCATACCGCCGGAGACCTGACGGGTGGTCAGACCTGTATCCTGCGGGTTGGGCAGACCATCGGTCAGCAGCAGACGCAGGTTTTTCTTGGCGGCGAAAATCGCCTTTGCCTCTTCCGAGGCACCGGGGGCGATGACGACTTCGGTGAAGATCTGGACGATCTCTAGAGCGGTTTCGCCGTCCAGCGGCTGGTTCAGCGCGACAATACCGCCAAAGGCCGAGGTCCGGTCACAGTCGAAGGCTTTCTGATAGGCCTCTTTCAGTGTTGCGCCACGGGCCACTCCACAGGGGTTGGCGTGTTTGATGATAGCCACGGCGGGGCCATCAGCGGGGGCAAACTCGCTGACCAGCTCAAAGGCGGCATCGGTGTCATTGATGTTGTTGTAGGACAGTTCCTTGCCCTGCACCTGCTGTGCGGTGGCGACACCTGCGCGGGCGGAGCCATCCAGGTAAAACGCCGCCTGCTGATGAGGGTTCTCACCATAGCGCAGGGTCTGGGCCAATTGCCCTGCAACGGCGCGGCGGCGGGGTGCCTCAAGCTTCAGCGCGCCTGCCATCCAGTTCGACACCGCCGCATCATATGCGGCTGTGCGAGCATAGGCGTTCTGTGCAAGCCACTGACGGAAGCCATAGGAGGTCTTGCCGTCGTTTTTGTCCAGCTCTGCCAGCAGTGGCTCGTAATCTTCGACATCCACCACAACATTCACGAACAGGTGGTTCTTGGAGGCGGCGCGGATCATTGCCGGACCGCCGATGTCGATGTTCTCGATGCAGCTGTCGTAGTCGCCGCCCTTGGCCACGGTTTCCTCAAATGGATAGAGGTTCACCACCAGAAGGTCGATGGCACCGATGCCATGTTCCTCCATCGCAGCCACATGCGTGTCGTTGTCCCGCAGCGCCAGCAGACCGCCATGCACCATCGGGTGCAGCGTCTTCACCCGACCATCCATCATCTCAGGAAAACCGGTGATCTCGGACACGTCTTTCACGGTCAGGCCTGCCTCGCGCAGCGCCTTGGCCGTCCCGCCGGTTGAGAGCAGCTCAACGCCACGTGCCGCCAGGGCCTTACCCAGGTCGATCAACCCGGTCTTGTCGGATACGGAAAGCAGCGCACGGCGTACGGGGTGAAGGTCGGTCATGGCAGGGCGGTCCTTTTCAGGCTCAGTCGGTTAACGCGGGGTCGTCCCGGTTCAGGTCTCGCACGGCAACGGCAGTCTCCTGCGCCTTACTGAGCGTCCACCGGATGCGCGTGGCATAATTCATTGCCCGCCCGGAGAGAACGATCTGTTTTGCCGCACGCGGCTTCAAGCGGGTCTTTTCCAGGTACACGCTGGGCTCCAGCTTCAATTCGCAGGTCCCATCATGACGGAACACCCAGATCTCCCCGCTCTTGAGCGCCATGGATACTGCTGCGCCCCCCAAGTCAAGGGCTGCGTCCACGTCGGGGTGAAGATGCAGGCGGATCTCAAAGCCGATGCCGCTCAGGGAATGGGCATCCATCGCCTTGTCAAAGCGTCGTTTGTTCGTCGTGTCCAGCGCCAGCAACATGTCCTCGCCCGCAAGGCCACGGCCATCCATGGCGAGCTCCAATGTGCGCGCGTGGGTCAGGCCGAAATGACGCTCATATCCGTTGTGCCCACCCTGGAACCGATAGCCATCTTCCAGATCCGATACATCGAGCGGCACGTTATCCGGGACTTCTGTCATCAGCTCATGTCCACTCCCCCGTTCCGGAGCGGAGAGACGGGCGCTTGAGTGGCCCTCGATGCACAGCGTCGAATGCGACGGCGTGGCGCGCCCGGCACGGCGCCATTCTACGCCAAAGGTTTCGCCAGAGCCGCAGTTCACGATCAGCGGGCGGCGGCCTGAGGTCAGTTCGAATGCCAGCGTGGAGGCATGACCGTTCCATGAGGCGCGCCCCTTGGGCGGCACAGAGGCGTCAATGATGACAGAGGTGCGCCGCCCGGAGAGCCGGGCATAGCCCATTGCAAGCCCGTCGGCATGGCGCTTGGTGACATGGCTCGCTGCCAGCGCATGATCGAGCCGTCCCTCAAGCCCGCGCCCGCCGCCGTGAAAGCGCGCCAGTCCGCCATCGGCGTGGCGCAAAGTACGCAGGGTCGGTGCAATCCGTTCAATTGCTGCGACCTGTGCTGGTGGAACCCCGCGTCCGACATCCTGCAGCGCCGCGGCAGCCCAGGTGAGCAGGGTGAAGACTTCCAGCAGTTCCTCCGGGTTACGGGTCGGCAGCCCGCCCTGATCGTCGATCTGGCTGGCGCATTCCTCGGCGAGGGCTTTCAGGGCCGGATCGACCTGATCTTCGTGCCCCTTGAGTGCCAGACCGGCATAGATCAGCCCGGTCAACGCTTCAAAACGTGGCAATCCGGGTGAGGCCCCCTGCCAGCGCCGCGACAGGAACCACGTCTGGCGGGACAGAGCGCCAAAGAATGCCTCGGATTGTTTTGCATCACGCGCAGCTAGCAGAAACAGTGCATGATTGATCCAGCGGATCACGCGGCGGCCGGTCAGATCCGGCGACCAGCCCGGTCCGGTGCCATTGCCGTGAGCCTCGATCCAGCCCCAGACCCAGAGCTGCGCTTTTTCGCGGGCGCGAAAATCACCGACAGCGGCCAGATCATCCAGCCAGGCAAACCCGTGGCGTTCCGCATCAAAGGCGAGGTCAGGTGCCACAACATCCCAAAGACCGGTCGTGGGCGATTCGACGAGATAGCCTGCAAACAGAAGATTGCCCGCCACCAGCTGACGCCCACGGGCAAAACTGCCAATGGTGCGCGGCTCAGGCTGCGACACAAAGGCCGTGGCACCGGGCTGCCGACGGGCGCGCCTTGCATAATAGCGGTTCAAAAGGCGGGTGCCGCGCCGCGCCATTCTATCGTATCGGGACATGCTCTCTTGCCTCACGCCAGAGAAATTTTCCGGGGCGTTTTGCGCCGAGCATAGCGGCGGTTACCGGGCAAGTCACCGATAATGCGGCAGATACCTCAGGGCAGTATCGGCAAGGGGTTGCCGGTCTCAGTCGGCCTTGCGCAGCTCCGCCATGTAAAACCCATCCATGCCGCCCAACTCGGGCCAGTAATCCGGGCGCAGGCGCAAGCCGCCTTCTTCGGTGATCCAGTCAGCGGCGATCCCGTCCAGCTGTTGCAGTCGAGTGCCAACCGACATGTCGGGAAACATTTCCAAGGCATCCTCTACCTGGCATTCGCCCTCATCCGGCAGGAGCGAACAGGTGCAATAGATCAACCGTCCACCGGGTTTCACGAGGCTCCAGGCATGGGCAAGCATCTGTGCCTGCAACTCAATCAGCGCACCAAAGCTGCTGCCGTCCTTGGCATGGGGCAGATCTGGATGGCGGCGGATCGTACCGGTGGCCGAACAAGGTGCATCCAGCAGTACCGCATCATATGCACCGGTCTGCTCCAAGGCATCGCCGACAACCACCGTAGCGGTCAGCCCGGTCCGGGCGAGATTTTCCGAAAGCCGTGCCATGCGGCCTGCGGATTGGTCGACGGCGGTCACCGTGGCGCCAGCCGCGGCTATCTGCATGGTCTTGCCACCCGGCGCCGCGCAGAGATCAAGCACCGATTCGCCGGGCTGGGCGGCCAGCAGCTGCACCGGCAACGCTGCGGCGGCATCCTGAACCCACCAGTCGCCTGCCTCGAACCCTGGCAGACCAGAAACCTGCACGGACCCGTGGATGCGATAGGATCCTGTCGGCAGCCTCGTGGCGTCCAGCGCAGACAGGTCGGCGCCCGGTTTGGCGGTCAGATCCAGCGGCGCGCCCGCCAGATGCGCAGCCTCGATCGCAAGCATCGCGGGAGCACCCCAGGCCTGCGACAGCGGGCTGCGCAGCCATTTCGGCAGGCGTGGCACCCGCAGCTTGGCCCATTCAGCCGACCCCTGCTCTGCCACCTTGCGCAAGACCGCGTTGACCAGCCCCTTCAGTTTTCCGTGGCGACGATGGCCAGAAATGATCCCCACCATATCATTCACCACCCCATGCGCCGCGCCGCCCTGGCATAACTCAACCGTGCCGATGCGCAGCGCGTTGTGCACGGTGAGTGGTGTCGATTTTTTCAAGTGTTTCTGCAGGATGCGGTCGGCACGCTCGAGATTGCGCAACGTATCTGTTGCCAGGCGCTGGCTGCGCGCGCGTTCCTCTGCCGGCAGTTTATCCAGCGCACCCGCTGCGTAGCATTCCGACAACAGCCTGCCCTCTCCCAGCACCTGATCCAGCAGGTGAATGGCACGGCGGCGGGCTTGGCTTGCATTGGACATGCGGGTCTCCTGACAATAGGGGCAGCGGCGCGATGGGTTGTCGACGCCGGACGCGGGCGTATATCATAGAACGACAACAAGGGAAGCCGGCATGAGTGACGCTAATAAATCCAAGACCCAAGTAGCAGCCCAGCCGCTGCCCCCCGCCGCGCAGCGCGCGCTGGCCGAGGCTGCGGAGCGGCGCAAGGCTGCTGAGGCCGAAGCCGCCAAGCGCCCGGTTGAACTTGGCGGTCGGGACGGCCCCGATCCCGCGCGCTACGGCGACTGGGAAAAGAAGGGCATCGCCATCGATTTCTGACGCCTGACAGACCGAGATCGGGCCTGTTTCTAGGGTTATCCGCCCTGACGGCGCTGAAGCTCAGAGACCCAGAACGTCGAGCATGTCATATTGGCCCGGCTGTTTGTCCTGCCCCCAAAGCGCAGCTTTGATGGCGCCGCGGGCGAAGATCGCGCGATCGGTTGCCAGATGGCGCAGAACAATGCGCTCGCCCTGACCGGCAAACAACACGTCGTGTTCGCCAACGATATCGCCACCCCGGATCGCGCTGAAGCCGATGTCGCCGCGCTTGCGCGCGCCGGTGATGCCGTCGCGCCCGCTGTCGGTCACATCCGCCAGCGTCACACCGCGCCCCTCGGCGGCGGCCTCCCCCAGCATAAGGGCCGTACCCGATGGCGCGTCGACCTTATGGTGATGGTGGGCCTCGATCACTTCGATATCGAAATCCTCGTCGAGCGCGGCAGCGACTTTCTTGGTGAGCTGTACCAGCAGGTTTACGCCGAGGCTCATATTGCCGGCGCGCATCTGCACCGAGTGACGCGAGGCCGGTTCCAACTGCGCAATCTGCGCATCGCTCATCCCTGTGGTGCCAATGACATGGACCGCTCGGGCCTGCGCCGCCAGTTCGGCAAAGGCAATCGTCGCCTCGGGGCTGGTGAAATCAATCACCGCCTGCGCCCTGGCAAAAGCTGCGAGCGCATCATCCGTCACCGTGACGCCGATCTCGGCCCCGCCCATGGCAAGGCCCACGTCCTGGCCGATCCAGTCATGCCCCTCACGCTCAACCGCGCCAACGAGACGCGCGCCAGGGTGCTCCATGATGGTGCGGATCAGCATCTGGCCCATCCGACCAGAGGCACCGGTGATCACGATGCCGGGTGTGTCCGTGCTGCTATCTGCCATGTCAGGGGTCCTCGTCTGTGCGCTGGATCGCGGATGATCTGTTTCGTGCAGGTTTTGTCCTAACCGCTTGTGCTGCGCTTGGCAAAGCCCTGCTTTCGGCATAAATCGGATATATGGCTAAGAACAAACTCCACGAGGGCACCGGGCCCTCACAACGTCAGCTCCGCGTCGGCGAATTGATTCGCCGCGCCCTGTCCGAGATCTTTGCGCGCGGCGACCTGCATGATCCCGAACTGAACCGGCTGTCGATCACCGTCGGCGAGGTCCGCACCTCACCCGATCTTCGTATTGCGACCGCCTATGTGCTGCCACTGGGCGGCAAGGGGCAGGAGGAAACGCTCAAGCTGATGGCCCGCAACAAGGGTGAACTGCGCCGGATCATCGGCAAGAAGCTGGCGCTGAAGTTCACGCCGGAACTGCGGTTTCAGCTGGACGACACCTTTGACCGGATGGATGACACCCGCAGGATGCTGTCGCAGGACGCGGTGCGCCGCGACACGGGCGAGTGATTCGCTGGGCGATGGGTGTGGCGCTGGCCTTTTGGGCAGCGCCTGCTGCGGCAGTGGACTGCCGCGACATCGCCTATGACGGCAACCGCTACACGATCTGCGACGTCGATGTGACGAAAGACGAACTACGCCTGTTTCTGAAGAATGATGCAGGCGAGATCTACGGGCATTTCTCTACAATCGAAAGCGAGCTGGAGGCCAAGGGGCAGACGCTGCCCTTTGCCACCAATGCAGGCATGTACCACCGCGATCGCTCGCCGGTTGGATTGTATCAGGACGGCGATGCCGAAGAGATGCGGCTGGTCACCACGCCCGGCCCCGGAAATTTTGGTCTGCTGCCAAATGGCGTGCTGTGCATCGGCGAAACCCGCACGGATGTGATCGAAACGCTGACCTTTGCCAAAACCGGCCCGCAATGCCGCTATGCCACGCAATCGGGCCCGATGCTGGTGATTGAAGGTGCGCTGCATCCGCGGTTTCTACCGGACTCGACCTCATATTTCATTCGCAATGGGGTCGGGACCAGTGCCGACGGGCAGCGGGTGGTTTTTGCGATTTCGCGTAACGCTGTCACCTTTCACCAGTTCGGCAGCCTGTTCCGAGACCACCTGGGCCTGCCGAGCGCGCTGTATTTCGACGGCAATATTTCACGGCTGCACGCGCCCCAGATCAACCGGAGTGATGCCGGCTTCATGATGGGGCCGGTGGTTGGCGTCGTGGCCGACAGGACGCAGCCGGACGCGACCACGAACTGAGACCGTACAGGGCGCCGACGCAAACCGGGCCCCACGCGGGTGGATTTCGGAGCTGCGCGCGATTGACAGGCCCTGACAGCTGGGCTACCCCGCGCGCCTCTCTCACCGACGATGACATTGGGGTATGACATGGGACGCAAACGCAAAGGGCGCGATATTTCCGGCTGGCTGGTGGTCGACAAGCCCGCGGGGCTGACGTCCACTGCGGTTGTGAACAAGGTCCGCTGGGCCTTTGACGCCAAGAAGGCGGGCCATGCCGGCACGCTCGATCCCGAGGCGACCGGCGTCCTGGCGGTGGCCCTAGGTGAAGCGACCAAGACCGTGCCCTATATCACCGACGCACTTAAGGCATATACCTTTACCGTGCGGCTTGGTCAGGCGACCAATACCGATGATGCCGAAGGCGAGGTAATCGCCAGCAGCGACACCCGCCCGAGCGACGAAGATATCATTGCGGCCCTGCCGCAATTCCTAGGTGATATCATGCAGGTGCCGCCGAAGTTCTCAGCCGTGAAGGTGGACGGCCAGCGCGCCTACAAACTCGCCCGCGACGGCGAGGATATCGAGCTCGCAGCTCGCCCGCTCTGGGTGGAGGAGCTGATCCTGGTGGACCGGCCGGATGCGGACCATGTCGTGCTTGAGATGACCTGTGGCAAGGGCGGCTATGTCCGGTCGATCGCGCGGGATCTGGGCGCGGCACTTGGATGTCATGGCCATGTGAAATGTCTGCGCCGTATCTGGTCCGGGCCGTTTGATGCCGAGGATGGCATCAGCCTGGAAACTCTGGATGAGATGGCCAAATCCCCGGATCTGGATGGGTTTCTGCGCCCGCTGGAGGAAGGTCTCGCGGATCTGCCGCAGCTGACCTGTACTCCCGAAGGCGCGGCGAAACTGCGCAATGGCAATCCCGGAATGGTGCTTGCCTCTGATGTGGGATACGGGGAAGAGGCTTGGGCCTCGCTGGATGGGCTTGCGGTCGCAGTTGGTCATTACAAATCCGGCGAGCTACACCCCAGCCGTGTGTTCGTACGCTGAACCACGGTTGACACAGGCCCGGACGCCCGCCACCTCAGGAAAGCATGATCCACCGCAGCCACACCAAGGGCGATGCCCCCTCCAGCGCGGTCTATTCCGACTGTGAGCACTACCGCTATAGTCTCAGCCGTGTCTGGGACCCGGCGGGACCGCGTGTGATGTTTGTCATGCTCAACCCGTCAACCGCGACGGAAGTGCAGAATGACCCCACTATTGAACGCTGCGAGCGGCGCGCGCGAGCCCTTGGGTTTGGCGGGTTCCGCGCAGCCAATATCTTTGCCTTTCGGGCCACCGATCCACGTGACATGAAACGGGCGGCGGACCCGGTCGGTCCTGACAATCTGGCGATGATCCTGGACGGCGCAGGCTGGGCGGATCAGGTTATCTGCGCCTGGGGCACCCATGGCGCGTTTCGCCAGCAAGGGGTCAGGGTTGCTGGTGCTCTCGCCGAAACCGGTAAACCGCTGTTTCACCTGGGATTGAGCAAGGCCGGCCACCCAAAGCACCCGCTTTACATCCGCTATACCCAGCAGCCGGAACGCTGGCTGCCCTTGATCGGGTAAGGCCTCGCTAACCATCGCTTCTGAATTGCTTTGATATTCAACCAATACGTGTGCGACTTTGATAATGCGGGTGTTCCGCGTGTTGTCATGAGGGGTCGCCGGAATGTTGATGCTGGCTGCAATTTTGGGAGTCGCCGCCGTCGGTGGTATCTTGTTGATTGACGAGGGCGGCGATGATCCAGACGCCTCTGAGACAGGGTCTGCAGACAATGACGGGGCGACCGATGACACAGCAACCGATATGGTTTCACTTGATGATTTCGTGAAGGCCGGCACAGAGGACAGCGACCAGCTCGGCGGCAGCGATCAGGATGACGACCTGCAGGGGCTGGGCGGCAACGATCAGCTGAACGGCCGCGATGGAGATGACACCGTCCAGGGCGGTGAGGGCGACGACAGCCTTTACGGTGGCGAGGGTGACGACACGCTTGAGGCGCATCACGGTGACGATCTGTTGCACGGAGAGGGCGGGGACGACAGTCTGAGCGGAGACAGCGGCAACGACACGCTGTTTGGCCATTTCGGTCATGACCAGCTCGATGGTGGTGATGGCGATGACGTGGCCCATGGCGGCCAGGGCAATGACACGCTGACCGGGGCGGACGGGCGAGACGCGCTACATGGCAACGATGGCGACGATCACCTGACTGGTGGCCTGGGCAAGGATACGCTGTTTGGTGGCACCGGCAATGATCGCCTGATCGGCAGCGACGATGGCATGACCACGGATTATCTCAACGGTGGCGACGGGGATGACACGATTTTGGCGGGCGCCGGTGATATCGTTTCGACAGGGGATGGGGCCGACCACCTCATTTTTGCAGCAGGTGAGTTCCACGCGAGCGCAGTCAGCGACGGTAACGAGGCTGATCCCACTGCCGCCATCGACATGTCGGATTTCAACGTCGATGAGGATCAACTGGTTGTGATCTGGGATCAATTCGGCCCAGAGGCGCCCACCGTGGAAGTCACCAGCAACCCGGATGCACCGGGTGAGCATATCGTGACCATTGACGGGATCGAGGCGCTGCGCGTCACCGGGCCAGAACAATTGTCGGCATCGGACATTCTGGTCGTCGATCAGGATGCCGCGCTCCGGTTTGGCGTATTGGCCACCAACAGCGCCAGCAGCGGGCTGACACTCGGCTGATCAGGTGCCGTTCATTTAGCCCCGACGCCCATCCCCGGCCCACACCCGACCGAAACCTTTTGCTATTTCCCGAGAATCTGCGTATAGGCGCGACCTGTTCAATGGTTATGCCGCTTTCTGCGGAAGGCGGCCGAGCCTGAGACGCCTCCATGGGCCTGTGCTGGACGACATCCCGGCCTGCGCCATTCACACAAACCTTCAAAGGAGACCCCGATGTCGATCACTGCTGAAGAAAAAGCCCGCCTGATGAAAGAATTCGCAACCAAAGAAGGCGACACCGGTTCCCCGGAAGTCCAGGTTGCAATCCTGACCTCGCGCATCAACACCCTGACCGAGCACTTCAAAACCCACAAGAAGGACAACCACGGTCGTCGTGGCCTTCTGAAGATGGTTGCTCAGCGCCGTAAGCTGCTGGACTACACCAAAGGCAAAGACGTGGCCCGCTATCAGGACCTCATCAAACGCCTGGGCATCCGTCGCTAATAGCGACGACCAGACGGTTGAAATTCAACGCCCGCTCCTATCGGAAGCGGGCGTTTTTCGTGTTTGAGACACAGGCCGATTATACAATTGCCCGGTCACTAGGCCGCCGTGCTGCGCCCTGATAGCGCAGCCTTTGGCGCAACGGCGTCAGACAGTAACGGATCGGCGGCAATCAAGCTCACGCCAAGCCCGGTAAGAATGCCCAGTCGGCGCGCGGCAAAGGCATGAGCCCGGGCGCGCAAGACCGCCAGGTTTTCCTCAGGCTGGGTCAGAACGCGCCCGTCCTGCTCCAACCGCTGCCCCTGCGGCCCAAGGATCTGCCACGCAAATTCGGCCCAGTCATTGGGCGCCGTTTGCCCTTCGCTTTGGCCCAGGAGGAACAGCTGTTCCATGCGATCCACCGCGACCCCCCCACCGGTGACAGGAGAGGCCAGGAAGCCCAGTCTTTCGCTGTCTTCAGCATTTTTGCACACTGCAAGGTTAAATGCTTGGCACTGCGCCGCGCGATCCGCATAGCCTTCTGAAGGCAGACAGGGAACGATATGACCCGCCCCCGTCAGGATCGTCAGCAGCCGCGTGATCTCGCCCCAGGTCATATCGGCAAACACGCCCTGCTCCAGCAGCGCCCGAACTGTTTTATGCCCCTCGGCCAAAGCTCTCAGGACAGGTTCATACTGACCGGCCTCAAGCGCAACATCCCCATTGCGCCAGCTGATCTTCAACGGGCCGGATCCATAGTGACGTGCGAGGGCAAAGCCAGTCTGAAACCATGCGCCAACGCTGCCGCGTTCCGTATGCGGCACATGCCCACGCGAAAAGATATCGGCCCGGAACTGTTCATTCAGCAGAACATCACGCAGCCCCTCGCGCCTGTTTGTATTGCTTTCCTCCGCCAACAGCGCACGTTGCGGACTGCTCAAGCAGATGTCATCGACATGATCCAGCGGGTTCGCAGCACCGAGAAACTCAAGTTTGGCCTGCGCCATATCCTCCGCCACATCGGCAAAGTGGAATGGCGTCCAGTCCTTGTTGAAAAACTCATGCGCCAGATAGTTTCGCGGCATGGTTTTCATTTCACTCAGCCGTCTCAACTGGCCGGGGTTTGAGACAAAAAATTCGGCTCCGACCTGTTTCAACCGCTCGGCAAAATTCAATGCGTCTTCTATACGTTGCTCCAACGGACCGCTGCCCTGCGCGGCGCGATCGGTCAGAATCCTGCGCAGCGGCATAGATGGCGCCCAGCCCGGCTGCGTGTTGTAACTGATATAGACCAACCCACCGGGTTTCAGACGACGGGAGATGAACCCGGTGATCCGTTGTTGGTTCTCTCGCGAAATCCAGCTGTAGACACCGTGAAGCGCAATGACGTCAAAGGTATTTGGCAGCTCCGCCTCTTCTTCAAAATCCTCAAAGGATCTTTCGTAGAAGTGGGCGTTTGCCAGTCCTGCTTCCGCGGCCAGGCGATTGGCACCGGCGATATGGGCCGGGTTGAAGTCCATCGCGTGGACATCGATATGCGGATTGGCTGCGGCCAGAAGATTGGCTGTGAAGCCCTGACCACAGCCCAGCTCACAATAGGTCAGTTCATCGCTGTCCAGCCCATGCCGATGTCCCCGAGACACGGCGCTGAAGGCAAGGCGGGAGGGCGTCATCTCGTGAAAAAAGTCGTGCGTATAGTCGAGTTCGGCGACATAGCCGGAAGTCCAATCGTTCATTCAGCACCTGTTCTAAGTGTTGGGGTCGACGTCGTCTTACCCTTCTGGATTGCGCAAATTTTCCATAAAAACGCTGAGGATCCGGTTAACGCAGGCCGCAATTCACCAACCACGCCCAGATAGCGGAGGATCGACACGAACGATGCCGACAAACGGGGCACAGGCTGCGACGGCTCCTGGCGCTTGCTCTTTCAATCTGTGGAAAAATCCTGTAAGGGCGGCCTATCTGAGACGTGCTGCCAAGACCCCGGCAGTCGAAAGAAAGATAGAGAGGGGTCGGCGGCAATGGGGCCGCCACATCAAACGGGAGACCCGGGATACGCCCGGGAGTGCTCCCAGCTAGGATAAGCTGAATGTTTAACGTTACAAAGAAATCAATGCAGTGGGGCGAAGAGACGCTCACACTGGAGACCGGCAAGGTTGCCCGTCAGGCCGATGGCACAGTGATTGCCACCCTGGGCGAAACCTCGGTCATGGCAAACGTCACTTTTGCCCGCCAGCAGAAGCCGGGTCAGGACTTCTTCCCCCTGACGGTTCACTATCAGGAAAAATACTACGCTGCGGGCAAGGTCCCCGGCGGGTTTTTCAAGCGTGAAGCACGCCCGACCGAAAAAGAAACCCTGACCGCGCGTCTGATCGACCGTCCGATCCGCCCGTTGTTCGTCCCCGGCTTCAAAAATGAAGTCCTGGTGATGTGCACCGTGCTGAGCCACGATCTGGTCAACGATCCCGACATGGTTGCGATGATCGCGGCCTCCGCAGCGCTGACCCTGTCCGGCGCACCCTTCATGGGTCCGATTGCGGCTGCGCGCGTTGGCTTTGAGGGCGGCGAGTACGTCCTGAACCCGACCGTTGACGACATGCAGGATCTGCGCCTGAACCCTGATCAGCGTCTGGATCTGGTTGTCGCCGGCACCAAAGACGCCGTGATGATGGTTGAATCCGAAGCCTACGAACTGACCGAAGCAGAGATGCTGGGTGCGGTGAAATTCGCTCACGAACAGATCCAGCCGGTGATCGACCTGATCATCTCCTTGGCGGAAGACGCGGCCAAAGAGCCGTTCGATTTCCAGCCTGCTGACTATTCGGAGCTGTTCGCCGCAGTGAAAGCCGCAGGCGAAGAGCAGATGCGCGCTGCATTTGCGATCACCGACAAGCAGGAGCGCACCGCCGCTGTTGCCGCCGCGCGTGAGGCGATCAAGGCATCGCTGACCGAAGAACAGCTAGAAGACGCCAACCTCGGCTCCGCCATGAAGAAGCTGGAAGCAGCCATTCTGCGCGGCGACGTCGTAAAAACCGGCAAGCGGATCGACGGTCGCTCGACCACCGATGTGCGCGCGATCGAATCGGAAACCGGCTTGCTGCCGCGGACCCATGGTTCGGCCCTGTTCACCCGTGGTGAAACCCAGGCCCTGGCCGTGACCACCCTCGGCACCGGCGACGATGAGCAGTTCATCGACGCGCTGCACGGCAACTTCAAATCCAACTTCCTGCTGCACTATAACTTCCCTCCCTATTCGGTGGGTGAAGTTGGTCGTGTCGGCTCGCCCGGTCGCCGCGAAATCGGCCACGGCAAACTGGCATGGCGCGCGCTGCAGGCTGTTCTGCCTGCTCCGACCGATTTCCCATACACCATCCGCGTGGTGTCCGAGATCACCGAATCGAACGGCTCCTCCTCGATGGCGTCGGTCTGTGGTGGTTCGCTGTCCATGATGGACGCCGGCGTGCCGCTGAAGGCACCGGTTGCCGGTGTCGCGATGGGTCTGATCCTGGAAGACGACGGCTCCTACGCGATCCTGTCGGACATTCTGGGCGACGAAGACCACCTGGGCGACATGGATTTCAAGGTGGCCGGTACTGCGAACGGTATCACCTCGCTGCAGATGGACATCAAGGTTGCAGGCATCACGCCTGAGATCATGGAAAAAGCACTGGATCAGGCCAAAGACGGCCGTCTGCACATCCTCGGCGAAATGGCCAAGGCACTGTCGGAAACCAACGCGTTCTCCGTCCATGCGCCCCGCATTGAGACCATGCAGATCCCGACCGACAAGATCCGTGAAGTGATCGGCTCCGGCGGTAAGGTCATCCGCGAAATCGTGGAAACCTCCGGCGCGAAAGTCGACATCAACGACGACGGCGTGATCAAGATCGCATCGGCCGACGGCACCGCGATCCAGAAGGCCTACGACATGATCCACTCGATCGTGGCAGAGCCGGAAGAAGGCGCCATCTACACCGGTAAGGTTGTGAAGATCGTCGACTTCGGCGCCTTCGTGAACTTCTTCGGCAAGCGTGACGGCCTGGTGCATGTGTCCCAGATCGAAAACCGCCGCCTTAACCACCCTTCGGACGTTCTGAAGGAAGGCCAGGAAGTGAAAGTAAAGCTGCTGGGCTTTGATGATCGCGGCAAGGTCCGCCTGTCCATGAAAATCGTGGATCAGGAAACCGGCGAAGAAATCAAAGCCGAGAAGAAAGAAGACGCAGAGTAATCTGCCTTCCCTTTCCAAGCACCCGGAACCCTGCCAGAGATGGCGGGGTTTCTTTGTTTCAGTGGCAGCTGGTTCCTGCTCGCCTCTTTTCACCACCGGTCAAGATCGCTACCTCTGGGACCATGAGATCCTACATCATTCATATGGCCGACGATCAGAAACGCGCGCCCAATGTGGCGCGTCTGATGGCGCAGCTGCCGCAGCCGGAAGTGGTCGAGGCGGTCAACGGCCGGGCGGCGCTTCAGGCGGGGCTTGTGCCTCTCTGCGATGGGGATCTGCACCGGCCACATTACCCCTTCGCGCTCCGGGCAGGCGAAGTCGGATGTTTTCTATCCCATCGCAAGTGCTGGCAGAAAATCGCGGAAGGCATGGATGATTTCGGACTGATCGTTGAGGACGATCTGGCGTTTGAGCCCAACCTCTGGCGCGACGCGATGGCGCTTGTCGGCAACCATGCCGACAAGGATCACTTCATCCGCCTGCCTGCCAAACAGCGCGAGTCAGCGCGGCAGGTCGTAGCGCAAACAGGCGCGGCGCGCATGTTTCTGCCAAGGCGCATCGGACTGCAAACCGTGGCACAGGTGGTGGGCAAGACCGCCGCCGCCCGATTGCTGGAAGCAAGCGAGACGCTGGACCGGCCGGTTGACACCTTCCTTCAGATGCACTGGGTTCACCGCCAGCCAGTACATACCATATGGCCAAACGGCGCATCTGAGCTGACCGAGGCCCTGGGCGGATCAACCATCCAATCCCGTCCAGCAGGTGGCAAGCTTGCGCGGGAGCTGAAACGCGCGCTCTACCGGACACAGGTCGCCTTGCGATCGCAAAAGCCCGGTTAGACCCGCAATAGAAAAGGGGCCAGACGGCCCCTGTTCATGACGACATGTCAGCAGGGCCGCTTACGTGCCCCGCTACGCCTTCCTACAGATCACTCTGGCGCTTTGGTCTTGCGCAGATAGGGGAAGATCGTTTCGAACTCGCCAAATTTAGCCTTCGCATCCTCGTTCGAGACGCTGGGGGGGATGATGACATCTTCGCCCGGAACCCAGTTTGCCGGAGTTGCTACACCTTTGCCGGACATCTGAAGGCCATCCAGCGCGCGCAGAATCTCCGCAAAATTGCGCCCGACGGTCATCGGGTAGGTCATCGACAGCTTCAGCTGCTTGTCAGGTCCGATGATGAAGACCGACCGCACCGTGGCGCTATCTGCGGGTGTGCGGCCATCAGGCAGATAGGCCTCTGCCGGCAGCATGTCGAAAGCCTTGGAGACAGCCAGACCTTCATCCGCGATGATCGGAAAGCCTGCCGCAGCTTTGCCGTAGCTTTCGATGTCGCCTTTCCATTTCTTGTGGTCTTCGACACCATCCACGGACACACCGATCACCTTCGTGTTGCGTGCAGCCCATTCATCAGCCAGCTGCGCCACGGCAGAAAACTCTGTGGTGCAAACCGGTGTAAAATCCTTGGGGTGGGAAAACAGGATCGCCCAGCTGTCGCCGATCCAATCATGAAACGAGACGGTGCCCTGATCGGTTTCTGCGGTGAAATCCGGAACCACATCATTGATACGCAAACCCATGGGTCTCTCCTCTGCTGTCAAATGAATGCTATCTGGTGAGTAACCTAACCACTCGGCGCGCAGGTTAAACCCTTGATGGGCGACAGGCAGACGAAAAGATCGCCCCACGCGTCAATCTGCCCCCATCGGAACATCTGCACGGATTGGTGCCGGGCATCATACCGCCGTTCCATATAGGGTCAAAGTGGCGAAAATTATTCCGCTGCAAAATTTGATCAAATTATGAATTCCCCCCCTTGCTCATCCGAAACGCCAGTGACAGAGTGTCCGCCAATAGCGGGCACCGCCCCGTCACACCCTGACAATCGGGAGATCGACAGATGATCGAGAAACGTGATTTTTACATCAACGGCCAATGGGTCGCCCCGGCTGCCCCGAATGATTTCGAAGTGATCGACCCATCGACCGAAGCGCCTTGCGCGGTCATCTCGCTTGGCAGTGCGGCGGATACAGATGCTGCCGTCGCGGCTGCAAAGGCGGCGCTGCCGGGCTGGATGGCCACTCCGGTAGAAGAGCGCATCGCGCTGGTCGAAAAGCTGATCGAGATCTATGAGAGCCGCACTGAAGATCTGGCGCAGGCAATGAGCATCGAAATGGGGGCGCCAATTGATATGGCCCGCACCCAGCAGGCAGGCGCTGGCAGCTGGCATCTGCGCAATTTCATCAAGGCGGCCAAGGCGTTCTCCTTCGAAGCGCCGCTGGGCGACCATGCCCCGAATGATCGTATCATCCACGAGGCGGTTGGTGTCGCTGCGCTGATCACGCCGTGGAACTGGCCGATGAATCAGGTCACGCTCAAAGTTGGCGCGGCGGCCATTGCCGGGTGCACCATGGTTCTGAAACCCTCAGAGCAGAGCCCGCTCAATGCAATGATCTTTGCCGAAATGATGGATGCGGCCGGTTTCCCTGCGGGCGTATTCAATCTGGTCAATGGCGACGGCGCCGGTGTCGGCACTCAGCTGTCCAGCCACCCGGACGTGGATATGGTGTCCTTTACCGGGTCGACCCGCGCAGGCACGGCGATTTCCAAGGCCGCAGCCGACACGCTGAAAAAAGTTCATCTGGAGCTGGGTGGCAAAGGCGCCAACGTCATCTTCGAAGATGCCGATGACAAGGCCGTCAAGCGCGGTGTCCTGCATATGATGAACAACACCGGCCAGAGCTGTAACGCCCCAAGCCGGATGCTGGTTCAGAAAAGCATCTATGACAAAGCTGTCGAAGAAGCTGCTGCTGTTGCCGGCAAGGTGGAGGTTGGCCCCGCCTCCAGCGAAGGCCGCCACATCGGGCCGGTTGTGAACGAACTGCAATGGACTAAGATCCAGGATCTGATCCAGAAAGGCATCGACGAAGGCGCTCGCCTTGTCGCAGGTGGAACCGGCCGTCCTGATGGGCTGAACCAGGGTTTTTATGTCAAGCCCACCGTCTTTGCTGATGTGAACAACCAGATGACCATCGCCCGCGAAGAGATCTTTGGCCCGGTGCTGTCGATTATCCCCTTCGAGACCGAAGAAGAAGCGATCGAAATCGCCAACGATACCCCCTACGGGCTGACCAACTATGTGCAGACACAGGATGCGGCCCGTGCCAATCGCATGGCTCGCAAACTGCGCGCCGGCATGATCGAGATGAACGGCAAATCCCGCTCCGCCGGATCTCCCTTTGGTGGGATGAAGCAATCTGGCAACGGCCGCGAAGGCGGCAGCTGGGGCATCGAGGACTTCCTGGAAGTCAAAGCCGTCGGCGGCTGGGCCGCAGAATAGGCCTATTTTTCAGGGTCATAACAACAGGAGCCGCCCCCAGAGGGCGGCTCCTTGCTTTCCTGCATCAGGGCTTTGCTGGGACCAGGGCTTTGCTGGCGCCTCATGCTGGTGCAAAACAGGCTCTAATTGGGCAGTTCAAGCACCAGTTGGGGCAGGCCGTCGGAGGTACACTCAGCTGAGCGGCCATCCCAGCCGATGATTCCGGTGATCCGCTGGCGCAGCGCTGAGAAACTGTCGAATTTCACAACATCGACCGGTTGTTCCAGATGCAGGGTAACGCGTCGTCGGGCGCCGCCAGCAAACACCTGCAACCCTCGCAGCTCGGCTGTGAAGGCCTGGCCAAGGTAGCTGCCCCTCAGGATCTGCCCGATCTGCAACGCCTGCTGCGCAACATCCGGGCGTGGCCTGTCAGCCTTGGCGCTGATCGTGTTCCAATCCTTGTAGCCATATTGCCGGGCCACCATCTCAAGCGCGGCGCTATGCGAGAGTGTGTGGTTACGTGCCTGCAACTGAGCGCGCAGATTGCGGGCCTGCTGCTTGAGGCTCCCAATGGGCGGGAGATCTGTCTGGCTATTTGTCATTCTTGCCTCTTGTCCAATCAACAAGTTGCGCCGGATAAATGGGGCCCGCATTGCCATTGGCGCATCACATGGATGGGCGAAAGACAGGAGTTTCAGCGCGGGGATTCACCATGGTCTTCTCAACCGCGAGCGGCAGGGCCCCGACCCTAACGTCAGCCTTAGGCCGTTCAATCGGCCAAGGTCAAGACCCAAGGCAGCCTGCACAACAGGTGCTGGCCTGATTGTCACGCCCCGGCCCCATCAGCAGATGACATCAGATATCCGTCTGGCGAAGCCACGCGGCTGTGATTTTTTGCTTGATCTAAACCTGACTTGAGATTGCAGGCTGTCGCTACCTGACCATTCAGCGGAGCCTTAAGATGATCCATGTACAGGATAACGCTACCGGCAAAACACATATCGAAACGGAACTGACCGGAATCTATGAGACGCATCTGACGGTTAAAGACCTAGACCGTGCGATGACATTCTACGGAGGGGCCATGGGTTTGCAGCTGGCCCACCATCTGCCGGAACGACAGGTCGCATTCTACTGGGTGGGCGGTCAGTCTCAGGGAATGCTGGGGCTCTGGGCCAGTGGATCCGCACCGATGGGACTGCGGCTGCACATGGCGTTTCGCAATACCTTAGCGGCGATGGATGGCATCTGTGACCGGTTGACGGATGCGGGAATCATACCGCTCGATTTTCACGGCAGCCCAACCGATGAGCCGGTGGTGCTGGGCTGGATGCCGGCGCTCTCGATCTACTTCAAGGATCCTGACGGGCATTCAATCGAGATCCTCGCACCAATGCCGGATCAGCCGGATCCCGATTTCGGCATCGCAGCCCTTGGTGACTGGCAGGCGCGATACGGCGGATGAGCGAGGGCGGGACTGGTCACGACACTGCTTCACGCATATGAACGCCCCTGTAGCTCTTCGAGGGACCGACGATGATTATCACCCGCCTGCACGGCCGACTGGGCAACCAGATGTTCCAATATGCCGCCGGGCGCGCGCTGGCGGATCGGCTCGGGGTCTCGCTGGCGCTGGACAGCCGTGGCGCGGAGCTGCGCGGCGAAGGTGTCCTGACACGTGTCTTCGACCTTGATTTGGCAGCGCCGGACAAATTGCCTCCGCTGCGCCAGACCGAACCACTGCGCTATGCGGTATGGCGCAGCCTCGGGCAGGGGCTGGGTGCAGGACCGAAACTCCGGCGAGAAGCTGGCCTTGGCTACAATGCAGATTTCGAACACTGGGGCGACGACAGCTATCTGCACGGCTATTGGCAGAGCGAGCACTATTTCAATGGGTGCGCCGAACGGATCAGGCGCGACTTCACCTTCCCTGACTTCTCAAATCAGCAGAACGCCGAGATGGCGGCCAGGATCAGTGAGAGCAACGCGATCTCGCTGCATGTTCGGCGGGGCGATTATCTGACGCTCGCGGCGCATGTGCTTTGCGATCAGTCTTATTACGAAGCCGCGCTGCAACGGGTGCTAGACGGGCTGGAGGGACAGCCAACGGTCTATGTCTTCTCGGACGATCCGCAGTGGGCCAAGGACAACCTCCCCCTCCCCTGTGACAAGGTGGTGGTAGATTTCAATGGCGCGGAAACCGACTACGAGGACATGCGCCTGATGAGCCTGTGCAGGCATAACATCATTGGCAACAGCTCCTTCTCCTGGTGGGCCGCCTGGTTGAACCAGAACGCGAAGCGCCGGGTTGCAGGACCGGCAAAATGGTTCGGCGACCCCAAGCTGAACAACCCCGATATCCTGCCACCGGACTGGCTGCGGATCAGCGTCTAGCAACTGCTGCGATCAGAACGGCGCCTTGACGCGGAACTTCATCGATTCGCCGCTGTCGGGATGTTTGATACGCAACTCTTCTGCGTGCAGCATCATGCGTGGATGATCCAGTGCAGCCCCCTGAGCGTAAAGCGGATCGCCCAGAATGGCGTGTCCGAGCGAGAGCATATGCACACGCAACTGATGCGAGCGACCTGTCTTTGGCGTCAGACGCACACGTGTTGCGGCCTCTTCATATTTTATCACCCGCCAATCGGTCACCGCCTCCTTGCCAGTGTCATGGCAGACCATCTGGCGCGGGCGGTTTGGCCAATCGACGATCAGCGGCAAATCGACGGTCCCGCTGCGCGGCTCTAGCCTGCCACCGATGCGCGCGATATAGGCTTTCTTTGCGGTACGTTTTTCAAACTGCATCGAGAGATGGCGTTGGGCGTGCGGAGTGACCGCAAACACCATTACGCCGGAGGTGTCGCGATCCAGTCGATGGACCAGCAACGCCTCGGGAAACACTGCCTGCAAGCGGGTGAGCAGACAGTCCGCAAGGTGTTCTCCGCGCCCCGGTACGCTCAGCAGACCATGGGGCTTGTTCACCACCAATAGCTGCGCGTCATGATGCAGGATATCCAATGGATCCGTCGGCGGGGTATAATCGCTAGAAACAGTCATGCCCGCGTCCCTAGCGATCCGGCGCCCGCAGGGCAAGGTATCGCTACGTCGTGCTTGCCCGGGATCTGGCGGAGCGTCAGGGTGGCGGTAACCCCTGCCTCACCGCGGGCTCCCTGTTCTGAGAGGTGCAGCATGACACATCCGACCATTAACAGGCTGCAAGAGGTTGTTGCCAAAGGCGACGACAGCCAGATTGCAGATCTCCTGGCGGAGGATGTGCAGTTCCTGCCCCCGACCTATTGGAAAACATGGACCGGTCGCGCACCAGTGGCGGCGATTCTGGGTCATGTCGGTCAGGTATTCAGTGACTTTCGCTATCGTCGGATCATGGGGAACGGAAACGACTGGGCGTTGGAGTTCCAGTGCAAGATCGGCGAGTTCGATGCCGTGGGCGTTGACCTGATCACGTTGAATTCGCACGACCTGATCAGCCATTTCGAGGTAGTCATGCGCCCCTATAAAAGCGTCGGCGTGCTGCGCGCTGCAATCATGGAACGGGTCACCACCGACCCACGATTTCTGCAATATCAAAAGGCGCTCAGCTGATCGGCATCGATCATATCGCCCGCATTGTCCTGCTGCCGCTTCTGGTGGTGCAGGCAGTTAACGTCCGGCGCAGGGCGCTGAACCTGACGGAACCCTCGGGGCCTCGGTTCGGCCAACAGGGACAGGGCACGCCGCTACGGCTGTTGATTGTCGGCGACAGCTCAGCTGCTGGTGTCGGTGTCGGTCGCCAGAACGATGCGCTCTCCGGTCAACTGACATCGCGCCTGACGCAGGGTCGGCATCTAACCTGGCGGCTGGAGGCCACAACCGGGCATCGCAGCGCAGATGCTCTGGCGCGGGTGCGTGCGCTGCCGCCGCAGACCTTTGACGTTGCGGTTCTGGCATTGGGGGTCAATGACGTGACCCGGCTTGCGCGGCGGCGACGGTTTCACATGGAACAGTGCGCGCTGATCAAGCTCCTGCGGGACCGGTTTGGTGTCAGGCTCGTGGTCTTGTCAGGAGTGCCACCAATGGCATATTTTCCAGCCCTTCCCCAACCGCTGGCTTGGGTCCTGGGTCGCCACGCGGCGCGGCTGGACCGGGTTCTATCCAACTTGGCCGCAGGGAATCACGATCTCATCCACCTGCCATTCACGATGGCGCCCGACCCAGCGCTGGCAGCGCAGGACGGCTATCATCCGTCGGCAGCCGCCTATTCTCTTTGGGCTGAAACCTTAGCAGAGACCATCAACGCGGAACTGTCCTGCACATCCCGGCCCGCCCCTCAGGCCCGGCGCATCTGCCGCACCAATGAGACCGAGTAGATCACCAGCGCCAGCCAGATCATCGGAAAGGCGATCATGCGCGCGCGACCGAAGTCTTCGCCAAAAATGAACACCGCTGCCAGAAATATCATCGTCGGAGCAATATATTGCAGGATACCGATGGTGGAGAGCCGCAGCAGTTTGGCGCCATTGGCGTAGGTGATCAGCGGCACCGCTGTGACCAAACCACAGCCCAGCAGCAACGCGGTGTCACTGAACGCTCCCGCGAAATGCGCGTCACCGGAGGCCGTAAGATAGAGCAGATATCCCAGCGCCGGAGGCGTCAGGATCAGCACTTCCAGCATGAAACCCTGATTGGGGCCGACCGGCAGGGATTTCTTGAAGAACGCATAGAACCCCCAGCTGAGAGTAAGACCAATGGCAGCCCACGGCAGGCGCCCGGCGTCAACGGCAAGCACCAGCACCGCCAGTGCCGCCAGACCGATTGCGACCAGCTGTGCCGGCAACAATCTCTCTCCTAGCAAAAGTGCACCCAACATAACGCTGAACAGCGGGTTGATATAATACCCCAGCGCCGCATCAAGCGCATGCCCAGTTGCAATCGACCACACATAGATGCCCCAATTCACTGAGATCAGCGCCGCTGTCACCGCCCCCATCATCAAGACCTTGGGCGAGGTCAGCGCCGCGCGCAGATCACGGGTTCGACGCAGGATAATGAGTAGCACACCCGCCACGGGCACCGACCAGATTACCCGATGCGCGACAACTTCGGCGGCGGGCATATGTGCCAGCGCTTTCATATAGATCGGCAGAAATCCCCACATCAGATAGGCGGAAACTGCAAAGGCAAGGCCCTGCGGCGTGTCTTTGTTCTCAACTGATGAGGTCATCGTGGAATCTCCCTGAGCCGCGTTTATGACAGCTCAGCGCGCAATTGACAGAGCGGAAGCACAAAAAACACTGCTGTCGGCGATGGTAGACGGCCTTATCGGATCGGCGGGGAAAGAGTGCGCGAACTGCGCACATATTCTCCCGCTGATCTCGCCCCCCCCTGGGATCCTTAGAGGTGACCTATGCCTTCACCCGCTCCGATTTCGGATCATACATCGGCTTCAGGGAAGCTTCGGCTTTCACTTTCACGCCGCAGACGTCGATCTCATAGACCGAACCCAGCACATCCGCTGCGCTTTCCCCCTCGCAGGGCACATAGCCCATGCCGATGGCGGCACCCAGCGTGTGGCCGTAGTTACCGGAGCTGAGATAGCCCACGTATTTGCCGTCGCGGATGATCGGCTCATTGTGGAACAAGAGCGGCTCGGGGTCGGTCAGCTTGAACTGAACCATGCGGTTCTTGGGGCCGCTCTCCTTGCGCTCCAGCACCGCGGCCTTGCCGATAAAGTCGTCCTTGCCGACGGCAACCGCAAAGCCAAGCCCTGCATCGATCACATTGTCTTCGCAAGTGATGTCGTGGCCGAAGTGGCGGAAGCCCTTCTCGATCCGGCAGCTGTCCATCATATGCATGCCGCAAAGCTTAAGCCCCATGTCGTGGCCCGCCTCCCAGAGGGTTTCGAACGCGTGGCCGGACATTTCCGCCAGGATGTAGATCTCCCAGCCCAGTTCGCCGACATAGGTGACCCGGTGCACCCGGGCGAGGCCCATGCCCAGTTCGATCTCTTGCGCGGTACCGAAGGGGTTCACCTCGTTGGAGAAATCATTGGGGGAGACCTTCTGCAGCAGCTTGCGGGCATTCGGCCCCATCACCGCCAGCACGCCCTCGCCTGCGGTGACATCGGTGAGCACGACGTTGAAACCGCCCTTGTTGCGCATCATCCAGGTCTGATCCGCTAGACGGGTCACCGCCGGGGTCACCACCAGATAGACGGTCTCGCTCAGGCGGGTGACGGTCACATCCGCCTCGATCCCGCCGCGGCTGTTCAGGAACTGGGTGTAGACGATCTTGCCCGCCGGAACCGAGACATTGGCGCCGCAGATGTAATTCAGGAATTTCTCCGCATCCGGGCCTTCGACGCGGATCTTGCCGAAGGAGGACATGTCGTACATGCCGACATTTTCCCTCACGGCGCGGTGTTCTGCAGCGGAGTTTTCAAACCAGTTCTGACGCTTCCAGCTGTACTGGTACTCACGCTCCTGGCCTTCATTGGCAAACCAGTTGGCGCGCTCCCAGCCGCCGATTTCGCCGAAAACGGCGCCCTGTTCCTTGAGGTGGTAGTGGAACGGGGTGCGGCGCACGCCGCGGGCGGTGGCCTTCTGGCGGTAGGGGAAATGGTCCGCATAGAGCAGGCCCAGGGTCTCTTTCGAGCGTTCGAACAGGTAATGCTTGTTGCCCTGGAACGGGTGCATCCGGGAGATGTCCACATCGCCGAGGTCAAACGGCTTCTGGCCGTCTTCCATCCACTGCGCCAGCGCCATGCCGGCGCCGCCTGCGGACTGGATGCCGATCGAGTTGAAGCCTGCGGCGACCCAGAAGTTGTCCATCTCGGGCGCCAGGCCCAGGTGGTAGGCGTCATCCGGGGTGAATGATTCCGGGCCGTTGAAGAAGGTGTGGATACCTGCCTCCGCCAGCATCGGCATCCGGTTGCAGGCGGCCTCCAGGATCGGTTCGAAATGATCGAAGTCCTCCGGCAGCTGGTCGAATTCGAAGCTGTCGGGGATGCCGTTCATTGCCCAGGGCTTGGCATTGGGTTCGAAGGCACCGAGCAGGATTTTCCCTGCATCTTCCTTGTAGTAGGCGCATTCATCCGGCACCCGCAGCACCGGCATCTGGGTCAGGCCTTCGATACCTTCAGTGACAATGTAGAAGTGCTCGCAGGCATGCAGCGGAACGTTGACGCCTGCCATGCGGCCAACCTCATGCCCCCACATGCCGGCGCAGTTCACCACCATGTCGCATTCAATATGGCCCTGCGCCCCGCCATCGTCGCTAACCCAGTCCACACCGGTGACGCGGCGGCCCTGTTTGGAGATGCCGGTGACCTTGATGCGCTCCTTGACCAGCGCGCCGCGCTGGCGGGCGCCCTTGGCCAGGGCCAGCGCGATGTTGGCCGGATCCGCCTGCCCGTCGGTCGGCAGCCAGACGCCGCCGGTCACGCCGTCCAGATTGATGTGCTCGTAGCGCTCCTTCACCTCCTTGGGCGACAGCTCCTCCACCGGCACGCCAAAGGCGCGCGCCATGGCGGCGTTGCGGTAGAGCTCCTCAAGCCGCTCATGGGTCAGGGCAGCGGACACCGACCCCACCTGACGCATACCCGTCGCGACTCCGGTTTCTGCCTCAAGCCCCAAATAGAGCTCGGCCGAATAGCGGGCGAGTTTGGTCATGTTGGAGGACGCGCGCAGTTGGCCGATCAGCCCCGCGGCATGCCATGTGGTGCCGGAGGTCAGCTGCTTACGCTCCAGCAGCACCACATCCTTCCAGCCGAGCTTGGTCAGGTGATAAGCTACCGAGCAGCCGATCACGCCGCCGCCGATAATGACAACACGGGCCTTGTTGGGAAGATCGCTCATCTTGTGTCTCCTGATCTCGTTTGATCAGACCCTGCCACAGATAGGCGACAGGAAATGTATGAAAAACGCCAATCTTGCCGCTGTATTCTCCGCCGCTAATCGGCGTGTTTCCGACGTCGCTCCATGGACTGGGAAGCGCGTCGTGACTTTCGCAGGGCAAATGGGGTAATGCCGAAAAAAGCCTTATACAGGGTCGAAAACCCGTTGGAGAATCCGCAGGCCAATCCGATTTCCCGCACGCTCATAGTGGTGTTGAGCAGCAGATTATTCGCCTTGTTCAGCCGCATTTCGCGGTAAAACCCGTTTGGAGTGGTGCCCAGAAAAGTATTGAACTTGCGCTCCAGCGATCGGGTCGAAATCCCCAGTTGATCCACGATCTCGTTGATCGGCAACGGGTCTTCGATGTGCTCCTGCATCACGCGAATGGCCTGATCAAGGTCAGCATCACCGGTAACCGTTGGCTTCACACCTGAGAAGGGTTGCAGCGATGCGTAATCGCGTATCTTGTCATGCAGCAGGATATTGGCAACCGTCACCTGGGCGGCGGCCGTTGTCAGCTGTCCAATCAGGGCCAGAACGATATCCACCGTCGACCCCATTCCGGCACAGGTCACAACCTGACCATCCTCGCTTGCAAGCGCGAAGTTGGCGTCAAACAATCCAATACGTTCGCGCATCAAAGTGGCGTTTTCCCAATGTGTCGTGTGGAGCGCCCCCTGCTTTCCGCTGTCGCGGATGTACCTGCTTGCCGCCTCAGCCAGCAGATAGACTTTGGCTCCGCGCGCGCGATATTTGCTGATCAGCGGCCCCATCGACAGCGCAGGGCAATCGGGATCCGTGTTGCCAAGAACAAAAACACAATCCGCCTCGGCGCGGCTTGCAAAAGGCTCCGTCTCGACAAAGGCACCCGCCCGGCAGCCGATCTGACCACCCGCTGCGGAGCGAATGGTCCAGGAGAACGGTGGCTGCGCCAACACCCGATTGGCCAAGCGCAACGGCTCCACCACGGCGGAAAATTCCGTAAGGACGAAACCTTCGCTCAGCAGGATATCAACCTGCCACCGACGTCCCCCAGGGGCGGGGCCCCCGGAGGTCGCGCGAGGGTCAGGCCCGGAGCCGGTCATTGCCCGGATCCCACAGTGGTTCGTCTTTTTGAACCACCGCACGGTATTTCTCACCGTAGATTTCGATCTCCAGTTCGGTTCCGGGCACCGCCAACTCAGGTCGCACCATGCCCAGCGCGATGGAGGCGTTCACACGGTAGCCCCAGTCGCCAGAGGTGGTTTCGCCCACGATCTCGTCATCCTTCCAGATGCAGGACATATAGGGCGCGTCCGCCTCCCCGGCATCGACAATCAGGGTGACAAAGGATTTCTTCACCCCGCGCTGCTTTTCGGCCTGGATCGCGGCCTTGCCCGGGAAATCCTGCGGTTTGTCCAGCTTGACGAACCGCTCCAGCCCGCCTTCAAGCAGCGAGTAGTCGGTGGACAGGTCACCCTTCCAGGTGCGGTAACCCTTTTCGATGCGCAGGGAGTTCAGCGCGTACATGCCAAACGGCTTGGCGCCGCCCGCCAGCAGGGCCTCGTAAATCTCCGTTTGATGCGCGTTGGCGCAATGGACCTCCCAGCCCAGTTCGCCAGCAAAGGACACCCGCGCCAGGAAGGCGGGCTTGCCCGCGACCGTGGCTTCCTGATGGGTCAGCCAGCCCAGCGACAGATCGGCATCCGAGATGCCCGCCAGCAGCTCCCGCGATTTCGGGCCGGTGACGATCATGGTTGCAAATTCGGTGGTGCGGTCGGTCAGGGTCAGGCCCTCGGGCAGCGCCTTCTTCAGGATCTCGAAGTCGTGCCACTGGGCCGAGCCCGCGGTGATCAGGGTGAAGTGGTCCTCGCCATGACGGATGCAGGACATCTCGGTCAGGATGCGGCCGCGGTTATCTGCGAAGTAGACCAGGTTCATCCGGCCCGCCTTGGGCAGACCGCCGGTGATCATGCCGCGCAGGAATTCCGCAGCGCCGTCGCCGCTCAGGTTGAAACGGGAGAAACCCGGCAGGTCCAGCACGCCGACGCCGTCGCGGACCGCTTCGCATTCTTCCTTGATCCGCTGCTGCCACGGGCCGGAGCGGCCCCAGGTATGAGTGGCCTCCTCGGAGGTGTCGTCACCATCCTTTGCAAACCAGTTGGCGCGCTCCCAGCCGTTGTAGGCGCCCATCTGGCCGCCCAGTTCCTTGATCCTGCCGTGCACCTGGCTGACCTTCTTGTCTCGCGCAGCGGGCCATTCGTGGTGCGGGAAGTGCATGGCGTATTCGTTGCCGTAAACCTCCATGCCTTTCTTGTTGCAGTACTCCTGGTCGGTGTAGTCGGTGTAGCGGCGCGGATCGCAGGACCACATGTCCCACTCGGTCTGGCCGTCGGCGATCCACTCCGCCAGCACCTTGCCGGCACCGCCGCCCTGGGCGATGCCAAAGGTAAAGACACAGGCTTCGAACGCGTTGTCCACGCCCGGCATCGGGCCCAGCAGCGGCAGACCGTCGGGGGCATAGGGAATCGGGCCGTTGATCACGCTGGAGACGCCGGTGGACGCCATCAGCGGCACCCGCTCCATCGCGTCGGTGACGATATCCTCGATCCGGTCCAGATCATCCGACCACAGCTGGAACGAAAAATCGTCCGGCATCCGGTCGTCCTCGGTCATCCAGTGGCCCCTGCAGTTCGGCTCATATGGCCCGAGATTGTAGCCGTTTTTCTCCTGCCGCAGGTAGTAGGACACATCCACATCGCGGATCAGCGGGAGCTTCTTGCCGGTCTTCTTGGTGTGCTCTTCGATCTCGGGGATCTGCTCGGTCAGCAGATACTGGTGGCTCATCACCATCATCGGCACGGTGCGCCCGCCATAGGGCTTGAACCACTCTCCGACACGCTGGGCATAATAACCGGCGGCGTTCACGACATAGTCGCATTCGATATCGCCCTTATCGGTATGCACGATCCAGGTCTTGTCTTCCTTCTGGCTGACGCCGGTTGCCGGGCAGAAGCGGATGATCCTCGCGCCCATGTCGCGGGCGCCCTTGGCCAACGCCTGCGTCACCTGCGCCGGGTCGATGTCGCCGTCTGACGGATCCCACAGCACACCTTTCAGGTCGTGGGTCTCCAGGAACGGATAACGCTCCTTGGCCTGCTTAGGCGTCCATATCTCCATCCCGATGCCCTGATAGCGGCCCATGGAGCAGGCGCGTTCAAACTCCTGCATTCGCTCCTTGGTATGGGCCAGACGGATAGAGCCGGTCTGATGATAGTTCATCGGATAGTCGACCTCTTCACCGAGGCGGGCATACAGCTCGGTCGAGTAGCGCTGCATGTTCATGATCGCCCAAGAGGTCGAGAATGTCGGAACATTGCCCGCCGCATGCCATGTCGAACCGGCTGTCAGTTCGTTCTTTTCCAGGAGGACGCAATCCGTCCATCCCTTCTTCCCAAGATGATACAGTGCCGAACAGCCGACGACGCCACCGCCGATGATGACCACACGGGCCTTGTTTGGAAAATCGGACATGATTGCTCCCTGATGTCAGTCCTCTTGCGGCACGCCGTCCGCGATGTCGTAGTAGTCGCCCTTGTCCGCAACAAAGATATGCTTCTCTAGGGAGACACCGGTAGGTGCCTCGACCGAGCCAAGCGAAAAACAGATCGCGTCCCCATCTTCAGCTTTCCAGAACAGAAACGATCCGCAACGGGCGCAGAAACCCCGTTTCGCCACCGGACTGGCCGCGTACCAGCTCACCTCGCCGGAGATCATCAGCTCTGCCTCCGGCACGCGAGCCGACGACCATATACCCCCGGATTGCCGACGGCATTGGCCGCAGTGACACATCGAGGCGCCCTGCGGTTGGGCGGATGTCTCATAATGAATACCCCCGCAAAGACAGGACCCCTTGATCATCTTGCAACCTCCAGGTTGGGAGCGCTGCTCGCGCCGAGCAGAACGCCGTAAACAATGAAACAAATTGCCAGCAGGCGACGGATCCAGACGCTGAAGACGGCTTTCATTGCAGCTTTTCCCAGGCTGGCACCCAGCAGGGTGAAACCGGTGTAACTCAGAGTGGTCAGGCCCAAGGCAGTGGGCACGATCACCAGCATCTGGTCCCAGACCGGCACGTCCGGCTGGATGAACTGCGAGAACGCGGCGAGATAACCCGCCACGCTCTTCGGATTGATCACGGCCACCGCCAAGGCGTGCAGGTAGATGTGACGGGCGGGCCGGACAGTGGCCGGAACCGGGCGTGTCGCGTTGCGCCAACCACGCCAACCCAGATAAATCAGAAACCCGGCGCCAATCAGCTTGGCCACCAGAAATCCGGTGGGCGAGGCTGCGATCAGAGTCGTCACCCCCAGGGCCGACAGCAATAGGAACAACGTCGCTTGCGTCAGGATCGCCAGAACACCGACCATTGCACGCCCAAACCCCAAGGCCATTCCGTTGGAGATACAATTCACCGCATTCGGCCCGGGTGTGGTCACGAAGACAGCCCAGAACAACCCAAATATGATCCAGGCATCAATACTCATCAATACACCGGCGGAGCAATAACCCAGACCGCGACGGCCGGCGTGTCATAGGGGTTGGCCCATTGGTACGGCTCTTCCTTGATCCGGAAACTGTCGCCGGGCCCCACGGTGAAACTGCGCCCCCCGATCAGCAGGTCCAACCGGCCTGAAATCATGTAGCCAACCTCCTGCGTCGGGCGGTCGGCGGGGGTCTGCATCCGCGAATGCGGACGAAAGGTGGAGTGCACCATCTCGAAGTCATCGGTCAGATCGGGCGACAGCAGTTCTTCGATCAGACCTTCGTCGCCCGACCCCATCGGACGGCGCGCGCCTGCGCGGACAATGTACCCCTGTTCTGAAACCGGCGCCGCCGAATGGGCAAACAACATCGACATCGGCACATCCAACGAGCTGGCAATCGCTCTAAGATCAGAAATCGACGGTTCCGACATATCCCGCTCGACCTGGCTCAACCAGCCAACAGACCGACCAAGACGCCCCGCAAGATCGGCAAGCGTCACGCCACGCGCCTTACGCAAGGCGCGCAGATCCGCACCGAGTGTTGCGTGATATGGTGATTGATCTGTCACAGGGGCTCCATGAAAAAGCGGGTCATTTTTTCACGATGCACTGGCTTTGTGAAATTTCAAAGCCTTTTTTCATGAACGGCCCCGACAAACAAAAACCGGGGCCATAAAGGCGCCCGGCTTCGTCATCTTTCCAGAAATACTCTGGGGTGAGGCCGTCAGGCCGAGGGGCAACGCCCCTTGATCACCGAATCAATCGGCGCGGCTGAAGACCTGCTTCAATATGAGCGTCAGCTGCTCTGCGTCTTCTTGCGTGAAGGCATCCGGCTGATCGCTGTCGATATCAAACACGCCGATCAGCGCTCCGTCGCGGTTCCATACCGGCAGCACCAGCTCGGACCGTGTCGATGACGCACAGGCGATATGGCCCGGAAAGGCGTCAACATCAGCGACCAGCTGCACCTCACCGCTGCGCGCCGCTGCTCCGCAGACGCCGCGTGAAAACGGGATCTGCAAACATCCATGACCACCCTGATAGGGGCCAATCTTCAGCAATTGCGGCGCCACTACCCGATAAAACCCAGTCCAGTTGAACCGATCATCGCTGTGGTGGACCTCACAGCTCACGGTTGCCATCAGCGCAACTTCGTCAGTCTCGCCCTCAGTCAGTGCAGCGATAGTCTTGGCAAGTGTTTCGTACTCGACCTGCAAGAGCAGCCCTCCTCAAGTGTAGCAGAGGGGGCTGTCTGCCCCCTCTTGACCTTCAGGTCAATTCACCCCCGAGAGTATTTTGGTAAAGGTGACATTCACACCCGCTCGATCGCGATTGCCGTTCCCTCGCCGCCGCCGATACAGATGGCAGCGATCCCCCGTTTGAGACCGCGTTTTTCCAGCGCGTTGAGCAAGGTTACAATAATCCGCGCACCAGAGGCCCCAATCGGATGCCCCAACGCGCAGGCACCGCCGTTCACATTCACCTTGTCGCGCGGCAGCCCCATTTCACGCATGAAGGCCATGGGCACAACTGCGAAGGCTTCATTCACCTCCCACAGGTCGACATCATCGGTGGTCCAGCCGATCTTCTCCATCAGCTTCTTCGCTGCTGGGACTGGAGCAGTTGTGAACAGACCCGGCGCCTGTGCGTGGCTTGCATGCCCCATGATCCGGGCGCGTATGGTCAAGCCTTGCGCCTCGGCAGCCTCCTGCGAGGCCAGAACCAAGGCCGCCGCGCCATCGGAGATCGAGGAGGCATTTGCTGCCGTTACGGTGCCATCCTTGCGGAAGGCCGGTTTGAGCGTCGGGATCTTGTCGGGGCGCGCCGATTTCGGCTGCTCATCGGCATCCGTCACGACCTCGCCTTTTCGAGTTTTTACGGTGACAGCCGCGATTTCACCGGCAAACGCACCGCTTTCCTGTGCGGCCAGCGCATTGGATAGCGATGTCAGCGCGTATTCGTCCTGCGCTTCACGGGTGAATTGATAGGTCTCAGCGCAATCCTCGGCAAAGCTCCCCATCAGGCGGCCCTTGTCATAGGCGTCCTCGAGGCCGTCGAGAAACATATGATCAACCACCTGCCCGTGCCCGATCCGCGCGCCATTGCGCATCTTCGGCAGAAGATAAGGCGCATTGGTCATGCTCTCCATACCGCCCGCAACCATGGTATCGGTCTGCCCAAGCGCGATCTGATCATAAGCAATCATCGCGGCCTTCATCCCGGAGCCACACATCTTGTTCAGCGTCGTTGCAGGCACCTCTTCTCCGAGGCCAGCCGCAAACCCGGCCTGTCGCGCGGGCGCCTGGCCCTGGCCCGCCGGAAGGACGCAGCCCATCAGGACCTCATCCACCGTGCTGGCGCCTGCCCCCTCAAGAGCTGCGCGGATTGCAGCGCCGCCGAGGTCGGCGGCCGCGACGCCGTCGTACATGCCCTGAAAACCTCCCATCGGGGTTCGGGCCGCGCCTGCGATCACTACATTTTTCATCTAATATTCCTCCTAATCTCGAAATAGTGCATACAAAATCGTAAGGATTGACGTCTAGTTTGATCGTCAACACATATTGACGCGGGGACACTCATGAGCCTGACGAGCACAACAGCAGATGGTACACAGATCGTGACCGTCAATGCCGAACGCATTGATGCAGCGATGGCCATCCAATTCAAAGAAGACATGCGCGCGACCACCGAAAATGGCCCTGATCGCGTCATTCTTGATCTGTCCGAAGTAAAATTCATCGATTCCAGCGGTCTTGGTGCTATTGTAGCTGCTATGAAGCAGCTCGGACAGGGCCGGAAACTGGACCTCGCCGGGCTGACGCCGATGGTCGACAAGGTGTTTCGACTGACGCGAATGGATACTGTTTTTGATTTGTATGCGTCACTGAGCGACGCAACGACTGCCACCCGCATCGATTCTTGACCCCACGCGTGATTGTAACGCGGAGCGAAAAGACTATGGTAGAAACCTTTTCCTGCACGTTCACGGCAACGGAACTGGATGCCAGATCCGGTGTACAGGATGTTGTGGCGCGGCTGCGCAAAATGGGCATCCCGGAAGCCCGGGCGGATGAGGTGCAGATCGCCTTGACTGAGGCGGTGAACAACGTTGTCGAACATGCCTATGCCGGCATGGACATCGGGGATGTCCGCATACGGTGCAATCTGCACCCTGACCAGCTGTGGATCTCGATTGGCGATGGCGGCGCTCCGTTCAAGGATGGCGAATTGCCGATCGCGACCGCGCATGACTTGACTGTTGAGACCGACCAGCTGCCAGAAGGCGGCTTTGGCTGGCTGCTGATCCGCGAACTCACCTCAGATGTGCAATACAAGCGAGATGACAGCGGCAACAACCTTTCCCTGTGTTTCGAAATTCAGATGCGCAACGCCAATAGCGCGTGACGTCTAGCGCCCGAGTTCCGGCATCCATCGCTACCATGCGGACGGCACATTGGCCACCCGGCGGCGAACACCAGACCTCCTCTCTCCTCTTTATCGCTCGGTTCATCGGGCTACAGGCGGCGCCAGTGCAGATGATCTGCGCCGGAACGGCGCCATTCCGCATTGCGCCGTAGCGACAGCGGCGACTCATTCATCCTCCTTTGTCGTTGCCTTTGCGTCCGTGCGACCTAAGCTGCCTTCCAGTTACAGGAGGCACCATGCGCGATTTTCACTTCCCCGGACGGTCGGCGGTCTTTGCCGAAAATGGTCTTTGCGCCACATCTCATCCGCTGGCGGCGGGCGCGGCCATAGACATTCTGAAACGCGGCGGCAACGCGATGGATGCCGCAATCGCTGGCGCGGTGCTGCTTGGCATCTGTGAACCGCAAATGACCGGGATTGGTGGCGATTGTTTTGTTCTTTACTCCCGCCCCGGCTCGCCGGTTATGGCCCTGAACGGATCGGGGCGTGCCGCCGCGGCCGCCAACGCGGCCGGGCTGCGGGCGAATGGGTTGAGCGCGATTCCCCTGACCAGCGCCCATGCAGTGACCATACCCGGTGCAATCGATGCCTTCTGCAAACTCTCCGATACCGAAGGGCGGTTGGGGCTGGATGCCATCCTTGCCCCTGCTATCCACTATGCGGAAGTTGGGGTTCCGGTGGCTCCGCGAGTGGCCTTTGACTGGCAGAACGATGCCGACACGCTTCAGGGCAGCGCCCGCGACCAGTATCTTTTTGATGGTGAGCCACCGCGGATCGGGCAGATATTTCGCGCTCCAGGTCAGGCCGAGGTATTGCGGCGCGTCGCCAAAGACGGGCGTGATGCGTTTTATACGGGCGAGGTCGCCGAAGATATGATTGCTGCGTTGCAAGCCCGCGGCGGGTTGCAACGCAGCGAGGATTTTGCCGCTACGCAGGCTGACGTCACCATACCGGTTGTCGGCAGCTACAAGGATATCGAGCTGGTCGAACACCCGCCAAATGGTCAGGGGGCCACCGCTATTCTGATGCTGAATATCCTGAAGCATTTCGATATGGCAGGCATGAACCCAGTTGGCGCAGAACGTATTCACATCGAAGCCGAAGCCGCAAAGCTCGCCTATGATACGCGCAACCGGTTCATTGCGGATCCAGATCACACGGCCCGTTTGGACCATATGCTGGCGCCGGAAACGGCGGTGCGCCTGGCCGAGCTGATCAATCCGAAGCGCGCGATGGCTGCACCTGCTCCGATCAGCGAGGCAGTGCATAAAGACACGATCTATATCACCGTCGTCGACAAGGACCGCATGGCCGTTTCGCTGATCTATTCGATCTTCCACGGTTTCGGATCGGGGATCGCCTCCGACAAGTTTGGCATTCTGTTGCAAAACCGCGGCGCAGGCTTCACCTTGGAAGAGGGCCACCCCAACATGCTGGCAGGCGGCAAGCGGCCAATGCACACCATCATTCCGGGAATGCTGTGCAAGGAAGGCGCGGTCTCCATGCCCTTTGGCGTGATGGGTGGTGCCTATCAGCCCAATGGTCACGCGCGATTCGTCTCTAACATGACGGATTTTCGCATGGATCCCCAGGCGGCGATCGATTTGCCCCGCGCCTTTGCCGATGGCGCCACCCTGAAGGTCGAACGCGGCTACAGCGATGCGGTGAGACAAGAGCTCGCGGATATGGGACACAACATCGCGATACCGGAGACCGCAATTGGCGGAGCACAAGCGATCCAGATTCATCGCTCAGGTGTGCTGGAAGGTGCCAGCGACCCTCGGAAAGATGGCTGCGCTCTGGGGTATTAAACCGCACGACAAGACCGCAATTGAGAGAAATGGATCTTCGCACTTTGGCCGCGCCAGTGCGGAGTTCATAAGGCTGAGGTCCAGAGGCCTGCCGCTTATATCAGTTCAGTTGATAATGCAGCTCATAGCTGCCTTCGTCAAAACTGCCGAACATCTCTGGAATATCGGGGTGCCCCACGGGTTCGCCGGAATAGTCGGCGATCAGGTTCTGTTCCGACACATAGGCCACGTAGTAGGTCTGATCGTTTTCCGCCAGCAGATGGTAATACGGCTGGTCCTTCACCGGGCGGCTGTCTTCGGGAATGGCCTCGTACCATTCCTCGGTATTGGCAAACTCTGGATCGACGTCGAACACAACTCCGCGAAAGGGATGTTTGCGGTGACGGACAACCTGTCCCAGATTATATTTTGCGCGCGTTCTAAGCATGAATGCTGTTCCTATCGCCTCATGATACTCTGCGACAAGGGAAAATGTCGAATCCACGGCCCGGTTTCGCCGGAAACACTGTGTCATTCACGATAGAACAATGCTGTCGCCATATACCTGCGCCTTCTGAGCCCTCGGCAAACAGCCGCGATAGCGCTCGGGTGCAGGGCTTTGCGCAGATGAACCCTTGGTTTCTGGGCAGCCAGCTTTCATATAGGGGGCAAGTTGGAAATGGAGAGCAAGCGCATGATCGATATTCTTGGCGGCGCGGGAGATATGGCCCCCGCAGGTGATCTGGTCAAAGACGTGACCGAGGCAACATTCATGCAGGACATTGTCGATGCGTCGATGCACGCGCCGGTGATCGTCGATTTCTGGGCTCCTTGGTGTGGCCCCTGCAAAACACTTGGACCCGCGCTGGAAGCTGCCGTGGCCAAGGCAAAAGGCGCCGTCACCATGGCGAAGATCGACGTGGATCAGAACCAACGTCTGGTTCAGGCACTCTCGCAGCAAGGACTTCCTTTGCAGTCAATCCCGACGGTTGTCGCCTTTGTTCAGGGGCGGCCCATTGACATGTTTCAGGGCGCGGTAGCGCCGTCTGAAATCGACGCATTCATCAAACGTGCAATCGAAGCAGCCGGTGGCAGCGCGGACGGCGGGCTGGGCGAAGCTGTCGAAGCGGCCGAGCAGATGCTGGCCGATGGTGATTTCGCGGATGCGGCGCAGACCTTCGCCGCCGTGCTTGGCGAAGATGATCACAGCGCCGCCGCCTACGGGGGGCTGGCACGCGCCCATGTCGCCATGGGAGATCTCGACCAGGCGGAGGCGGTGCTCAATGGCGCACCTGCCGATATCTCCGATGCCGCAGAAATCGAGGCCGCTCATGCCCAGATCGCCCTGGCTCGTCAGGCCGAGAATGCAGGTCCCGTGACGGAATTGCGCGCAACCGTGGACGCCTACCCCGAGGACCATCAGGCCCGGTTTGATCTGGCACAGGCCCTGCACGCAGCTGGCGACACCCAAGCCGCAGTGGATGAACTCCTGACATTGTTCCGCAAAGACCAAGAGTGGAACGACGGAGCGGCCAAAGCACAGTTGTTCACAATTTTCGACGCTCTGAAGCCAAACGATCCGATTGTCCTCAATGGTCGGCGCAAACTCAGCTCCATCATATTTGCCTAGGGCGGCGCCAGCGCTACAGTCCCTAGCATGATACAGGTTGCTGATCTGCCCGACACTCTGCCGGTGTTTCCGCTGCCCGGGGCGTTGCTCTTGCCCCGGGCGCGATTGCCGTTGCACATATTCGAACCGCGCTACCTGCAAATGCTGGAGGATGCGCTCAAGACGCCACACCGGATGATCGGCATGATACAGCCGTTCCCGTCGAAAACCGGCGACAATAGCCTGCACAGCATCGGCTGCGCCGGACGGGTGACGCAGTTTTCGGAAACCGAAGATGGCCGCTATCTGATTACCTTGTCCGGCGTCTCACGGTTTCGGATCAAGACCGAGATCAATGGGTTCACGCCATATCGGCGGTGCGATGTCGACTGGGACGGGTTTCATCGCGATCTGGGCCGGGTTGAGGCGGACGACGATTTCAACCGCGCCCGCTTTCTAGAGCTGCTCGAACGTTTCTTTGAATCGCGCAACCTTTCGACAGATTGGGATGCCCTGAAGGACGCAGAGGACGAGCTACTGATCAACTCCTTGTCGATGATGCTCGATTTCGACCCCGAAGACAAACAGGCCTTGCTCGAAGCGCCCTGCCTTGCCACAAGGCGCGAGACCCTAATCACATTGATCGAATTCGCCCTTCGCGGCGGCTCGCATGAGGAAATTCTGCAATGAGCATTGAACCGTCTTCCACCGGAGCCAGTGAGGCGCCCTTTGACCGCCGGATGCTTGAGGCACTGGTCTGCCCGCGCACGCAGACGGTCCTTGAATACGATGCCTCAGCGCAGGAGCTGATATCGCGCGCGGCCAATCTGGCCTTTCCGATCCGCAATGGCATTCCTGTCATGCTTGAGGGCGAGGCGCGCGTTCTGGACTAGGCCGATACCTGCCGCAATGCGATTGAAGCTGAAATCTTGATGTGGCCGGGCAAGTTTTGTCCGGCCAATTTGATTTGCACCCGCACCATGGCCAGCTTCAGATCGGCAGCCCTTGAAGCAATCTCGGCAGATCCCCGGTCAGTCCGGCTGCCTCACGAATAAAGGTGCGGCGCAGCCCCGGAAAGGCGCCAACCACGGCCATCCCAACGTCGCGCCCCAAGCGCAGTAGCGGGTTATCGTTGGAAAACAGCCGGTTGAACGCATCGGTAGCTGCCGCCAGACTGGCGGTATCGAAGCGACGCCACTGTTGATAACGCGCAAGCACAAGCGGAGAGGCAATATCTTCGCCCCGGCGCTTTGCCTCCGTCAGCACCTCCGCCAATGCGCCGACATCGCGAAGCCCTGCATTCAGCCCCTGCCCTGCAATCGGGTGGACCCCATGGGCGGCATCGCCAACCAGCGCCAGCCGGTCAGCCACAAACGCATTGGCGAGGGTCAGGTTCAAAGGGTAGGTGAAACGGTCACCGGCCAAGCTGATCTCGCCCAGAAAATCGCCAAATCGGGGGCGCAGCGCCGCAAGGTAGTCCGCCTCGTCCAGGGCCTGGATCGCTTCAGCAACCCGGCTCCGTTCACTCCAGACGATGGAAGACCGATTGCCCGGCAACGGCAGAATCGCCAATGGGCCAGCGGGCATGAAAAATTGATGGGCGACGCCGTTGTGTGGCGCCTCGTGTTGAATGGCGCAAACCAGCGCCGTCTGACCATAATCCCAGCCGGTCCGTTTGATACCTGCGCGTGCTGCGGTGCCACTGCGCCGACCATCCGCCCCGACGATCATTCCCCCACGCAGCGCGTCACCAGAGGCCAGCGTAAGGGTCACACCAGTGGCGTCGACATGCTGCGCGACGACTGTCTGCTCATCCACCAGCGTGATTGCGGAATCCGCCTCCATCGCGCGGCGCAGGGCACGACGCAGATAGCGATCCTCAATCATGTATCCCATAGGACCATCTTCGATCTCGGCATGATCGAAATGCATGAAGAACGGCGATGGTCCCTGACCCGCGCGACCATCGGTGACCTTGATGTCCAGCATCGGCTGGGCCTTGTCCGCGACCTGCGACCAGACGCCAATCTGCTCCAGCAACCGCTGTGATGCGAGCGCCAGCGCATAGCTGCGCCCATCAAAGCCGTCATCGTCGCGCAGATCCCGCGGCAGCGCGTCGATCAGCGTCACCGTGTGGCCTGTCTGGGCCAGCGCCAATGCCAGGGCCGGACCATTCAGGCCACCGCCCACAATCAGGATGTCGGTTGTGTTTTTCATGCCCCGCAATATGCGCCTGCGATTGGGATTGTCCATGGGGCGCGGTGCCGCTACCGTCGCCTCATCCCGAGCAATTTGGAGAGGCGCACATGCAAGAATGGCTGACGCAGACCGCAGCGGATCTGGGCCGTGGCATTGAGGCAGGTGAAATCTGCCCGGTTGCCTTGACCAGAACCTATCTGGAGGCCATTGACGCCCATCCCAAGCGCGACCGGATCTACACCATCGTCACCCATGACCGCGCCCTTGCCGAGGCCGAGGCGGCAAAGCTGCGCGCGGCGCAGGGACAGCGGTTGTCGCTGCTAGACGGCGTTCCGATCAGCTGGAAGGATCTTTTTGACAGCGCTGATATCACAACCGAAGCCGGGTCCAATCTGCTGGCCGAGCGGGTCCCCGAACGCGATGCGCTGGTTCTGCAGACGGCAACATCAATGGGCGCTGTCTGCCTCGGCAAAACACATATGAGCGAGCTGGCCTTCTCCGGGCTTGGTCTCAATCCGGTGAAGGCAACACCGCCTTGCATCCATGGTGATCAGGCAGCCCCTGGCGGATCGTCCTCCGGTGCGGCAGCTTCCGTCGCCTTCGGTCTGGCGGCCTGTGCAATAGGCTCTGATACTGGGGGATCTGTACGAATTCCCTCGGCCTGGAATGATCTTGTCGGACTAAAGACGACCTCCGGCCGGATCAGCCTGGAAGGGGTTGTCCCGCTTTGCCTCAGGTTTGATACCGTCGGCCCTCTGGCACGATCGGTCGAGGACGCCGCGCTTTGTCTAGGTATCCTGGAGGGCACCCATGGCCCCGATCTGCGCGGAACCACCTTGGAGGGACGTCGCTTTGCCGACCTGCGGACCGTGGCGCAGGAGGATCTGGCCCCTGAGATTGCCGAGGCCTACAGCGACGCCCTGAATAAACTACGCGCAGCCGGAGCAGATATTGTCCCGCTGGAGGTTCCTGTGCTGAAGGAGGCCATGTCGCTCAGTGCGATCCTCTTTACAGCGGAGGCCTACGGCCTGTGGAAAGATGTGATCGAGGCAGCACCACATATGATGTTTCCCGAGATTCTGGAGCGGTTCCGCTCCGGGGCCGGTTTCAGCGGTCCGGACTATGTCGCCGCCTGGGCCAAGCTGGAGCAGTATCGAATGGACTGGGATCTGGCCACCGCAGGGTTTGACGGCGTTCTCTGCCCGACCTCTCCGATCCTGCCACCTGATGTCGAACGGCTTCAGAACGATCACGACTACTACATCCATTCAAATCTGATGGCCTTGCGCAACACCCGGATTGGCAATCTGATGGGACTGTGTGGCCTGTCACTGCCCACTGGCGTCCCCTCATGTGGCTTGCAGATCCTGGGGCAACCTGACTGCGAAGAGGCCCTCTTGCGCGTCGGCGCAGCTGTGGAGCGGGCATTGGCGTGAAAGCCACATTTTGCCAAGCCCACCTTCGCGCGGCTGGACGCAGGGGGATCCGCTCTGTAGTTTGTTTGTGAACGGGGCATTAACGATCCCGGACCTGAGGCCAAACACATGAATTTTCCGGAGCGGTTTTCAAACCTGCCGCCATACGCGTTCCCGCGACTGCGGGCCCTGTTGGACCATCACACGCCGGGCGGCGATGTGGTGCATATGACCATCGGCGAACCCAAACATGATTTCCCGGCCTGGGTGACGGATGTGATCGTCGAAAACGCCGCCGGCTTTCAGAGCTACCCTCCCAACGAGGGTAGCACCGAGCTGCGCGGCGCCATCAGCGACTGGATCAAGCGCCGCTATGATGTCAGCGTCGACCCAATGACACAGGTCATGGCGCTGAACGGCACCCGAGAAGGGCTCTACAATGCAGCGATGGCGCTCTGCCCGGAACAGAAAAACGGCCAGAAACCAGTCGTGCTGATCCCGAACCCCTTCTATCAGGTCTACATGGTTGCCTCGATCTCGGTTGCAGCAGAGCCGGTTTTTCTACCCGCGACGGCTGCGACGGGTCATCTGCCCGATTATAGCAGCCTGCCGCCCGAGGTGCTGAACCGCACTGCTGTCGCCTATATCTGTTCGCCCGCCAACCCGCAGGGTGCCGTAGCCAGCCGGGACTACTGGACCCAGCTTATCCAACTGGCCGAGCAGTATGATTTCCGCATCTTTGCCGATGAATGCTATTCTGAAATCTACCGGGATAGCGCACCGGTGGGTGCCCTGAGCGTCGCACAAGAAATGGGTGCGGACCCGGAACGGGTGGTGCTGTTCAATTCGCTCTCGAAGCGCTCCAATCTTGCTGGTCTCCGCTCGGGCCTCATCGCCGGCGGATCGGAAACGCTAAAGCGGGTGCATCAGCTGCGCGCCTATTCCGGCGCCCCGCTGCCCGCACCGCTACAGGCCGCTGCAGCCCGAGTTTGGGCGGATGAAGCGCATGTCGTGGAGAACCGCGCGCTTTATCAGGCAAAATACCGGATTGCGGATCAGGTTTTTGACGGGCTGGACGGTTACATGGCACCTGAGGCAGGTTTTTTCCTCTGGCTACCGGTCGAGGACGGAGAGGCGGCGGCACTGAAACTGTGGCTGGACACCGGCGTACGGGTGCTGCCCGGATCTTATCTGGCCCAGGGCAACGGCACCAAGAACCCGGGCGCCGGTTATATTCGGGTGGCACTGGTCGCCCCCGCAGATCAGACCGAGGTAGCCCTGCGCAAATTGCGCAACTGCCTCTACTGATGACCCATTCGATGCGCCCCTTTCAACGAGCGGCGCCAAAATAAAAAAGTCATGGGGCCCAAACCCGCGCATAAGAAGCGGGACGCCCCGACGGACAAGATGAAACGAGGTAGGCATGGCATTTCAGACGCGCAGCCGCGATCCATTGCTGGACAGTAACATGCAGGCGGCCATCGAGAAGCGTGGCAAGGAACTGATTGGCGCACTGCTGATTGGCCTCGGCCTGATGGTTGCCCTGATGATCGGCAGCTATTCGGCAGATGATCCGAACTGGATGGTCTCGACTGATGCCCCGGTGCAAAATATGCTGGGTCGCACCGGGGCATCGCTGGCCTTCATTCTGATCACGCTCTTTGGCAAGGCCAGCTGGGCGATCGCGCTCTTCCTGACCGTCTGGGGTGGACGCTGCATCTTGCATCGCGGCGAAGACCGGTTCCTGTGGCCGCTGCTGCTGTCGCTGCCCTGGCTGCTGCTGGTCTCCTTGCATCTGGAAACGCTGGTCCCATCCGACGCCTGGAAATCGGCGCATACCTTCGGTCTCGGCGGTATGATCGGATATACCTTTCTGGGGATGCTGTTGGCCCTGCTGCCAGTTGGGCTGATCTTTCTGGTCAAATTCCTCTCACTCCTCACCGCGCTTGGAATGTTGGGCCTGGGCGCCACCGTCCTCGGCTTTACCCGCGCTGAAGTCACCCGTGGTCTGCGGTTCGTATTGGTCGGTCTCATTCTGATCTACGGTGCGATCGCCGGTGTCCTTGGCCGGGGCGCAGCAAGCGGCATGCAGGCAGCGCTCAACTATCGAAGCCGCCGCGCCGAACGTACAGCAGCAGCGGTCGCGATGGCAGATGTCGTCGACAGCACCGAAACCGACCCGCAGATGTTCGAGCCGTTGGAGTTCGACGACGGGCCCACAGCAGCGCCGCCGCTTGGTGCTCCGGTGCTTGGGCCGGCAGCCGCCCCTTATGGCCGGGTAGAACCGGCATTTGACATGCGCCACGAAGATGAGCCCGAACCGGTCAAGGAAAAGACTGGCCTGTTTGCCCGTGTGCCGAACCTCATCCGCCGGGCCGAACCAGTGATGCCCGAACCGGAACTTGTTGAACCCGTCCTGAGTGAGGCGAGCAGGGCAGCGGATCTGGACACCCTTCCCGGCGATGAGCGGATCGCCGAAAAAATTGCCAGTGCCGTACGCGTGCGCCGCGCTGCTGATGTGGCACCCGAAGTGGATTTCCCGCTGACCAAGGGCCGTGGACGTCGACCGGAACCCCTGATTTTTAACCCTAATCACAACGTCGAAGGTCTTCCGCCCGAACCACCGCTGACCGGTGCGTCGATGGACGCTATGGAGGCGGCGATGGGAACGGTCCCGCCTGTTCCACCCGCACCAGAGGTCGGATATTCCCCCGATGCTGAGCCGCACCAGGGGTACAATAGTGCTGCATATGAGCATCCGGCGTCCGCTGGGTTCGTCGACCATGTCGCCTCCGAAGGGCTGCCAAGCGCTCCGACCCCAGACGCCAGCGGTGCGCAGGTTCTGCGCCGTACCGCAGAAAGCGCCGCCGCATCTCATGCGGCAGCGGCGACGGTCGCCCCGCCCGTAACGCCCCCTGTGACACTTCCGGTGGCAGAGCCACGTCGGGCTGTTGTGGAACAGCCAGTCCGCAAGCCGCCGCAGCCATCGGCCCGCGCAAAGGCCGAAGCACAGCCCCCCTTGGCCTTTGAAGATGCCAGCAGTGATTTCGAATTGCCGCCGCTCTCGCTGCTGACCAGCCCGGCACAGATCGAACGCCACCACCTGAGTGACGAGGCGCTGGAAGAAAACGCGCGAATGCTGGAATCGGTATTGGATGACTATGGCGTCAAGGGTGACATCGTCTCGGTGCGCCCCGGTCCTGTTGTCACCATGTATGAACTGGAGCCGGCACCGGGTCTCAAGGCCAGCCGCGTGATCGGTCTGGCCGATGATATCGCACGCTCCATGTCGGCACTGTCCGCGCGGGTCTCTACCGTGCCGGGTCGCACCGTGATCGGTATCGAACTGCCCAACGACAAGCGTGAGAAAGTTGTCCTTCGCGAAATTCTTGCGTCACGCGATTTTGGCGATGGCACCCATGCGCTGCCACTGGCGCTTGGCAAGGATATTGGCGGTGACAGCATGGTCGCCAATCTTGCGAAAATGCCTCACCTGCTGATCGCAGGGACCACCGGCTCGGGTAAATCGGTGGCGATCAACACCATGATCCTGTCGCTGCTGTACAAGCTGACGCCCGAAGAATGCCGTCTGATCATGATCGACCCTAAGATGCTGGAACTCTCCGTATATGATGGCATTCCGCATCTTCTCTCGCCTGTGGTGACAGATCCGAAAAAGGCCGTCGTCGCCCTGAAATGGGTAGTCGGCGAAATGGAAGATCGCTATCGCAAGATGTCGAAAATGGGCGTGCGGAATATTGCGGGCTACAATGGCCGGGTGAAAGAAGCGCTTAACAAAGGCGAGATGTTCAGCCGCACCGTGCAAACCGGATTTGACGACGACACGGGCGAACCGGTCTTTGAAACCGAAGAATTCGCGCCCGAGGCGTTGCCCTATATCGTGGTCATCGTCGATGAAATGGCCGACCTGATGATGGTTGCGGGGAAGGAGATCGAGGCCTGCATCCAGCGTCTGGCGCAGATGGCCCGGGCATCGGGCATTCACCTGATCATGGCCACGCAACGGCCCTCGGTCGACGTGATCACCGGTACGATCAAGGCGAATTTCCCGACGCGGATTTCGTTCCAGGTGACCTCCAAGGTCGACAGCCGGACCATTCTCGGCGAAATGGGCGCCGAGCAGCTGCTGGGTATGGGCGACATGCTCTATATGGCGGGCGGCGCGAAGATAACCCGCTGCCACGGACCGTTTGTGTCAGATGAAGAAGTCGAAGAGGTGGTCAACCACCTCAAGCAATTCGGACCGCCCGAATATATCGGCAATGTGCTTGACGGCCCGGATGACGATAAGGCCGACAATATTGATGCGGTGCTGGGTCTCTCTACCGGTGGCAATACCGATACCGAGGACGCGCTATACGATACGGCGGTACAGATCGTCATCAAGGATCGCAAATGCTCGACCTCCTATATCCAGCGAAAACTGGCCATCGGCTACAACAAGGCAGCACGTCTTGTTGAGCAGATGGAGGAAGAAGGGCTCGTCTCTCCTGCAAACCACGTCGGAAAAAGGGAAATTCTGGTTCCCGAGCAATAGTCGTTTCACGGCGGGGCCAATTGGTCCCGCCTCTTCACATTTGCCAATGTCTCCCTATCTAGAAACCATGAAACAACTTGCCTACGCCCTAGCGCTGACGCTCTGTGCCCCGGCTGCATGGGCAGCCGAGAAACTGAGCCTGAACGACGTTTCGCAATATTTGAACGGGATCTCTACTGCGACAGCCCCGTTCAGCCAGATTAATGACGATGGTAGCCTCTCTACCGGCAAGCTTTATATGCACCGGCCCGGACGGATGCGGTTCGAATATGATCCACCCAACAAGGGGGTTGTGGTTGCAGGCGCGGGCGCTGTTCTGATTCAGGATCCGAAGTCAAACCAGCCGCCCGAGACCTATCCACTCAACCGGACGCCACTTTCGCTGATCCTGGCCCGCAATGTGAACCTGGGCCGCGCCAATATGGTGGTGGGTCACGGCTTCGATGGCACCTCCACGATTATCCGCGCGCAGGATCCTAAAAACCCGGAATATGGCAGTATCGAAATGATGTTCACCGACAACCCGGTTGAGCTGCGGAAATGGGTGATCCACGATGGTTCCGGCGGCAAGACCACGGTGATCCTTGGCGGGCTGCAAACCGGGGTCAAGCTGTCCTCCAAACTGTTCAACACCAGTTCAGCCCCGTCGCGCTAAAGAGCGGCGACGTCAGACATGAGACCCCCCGCCCGAACAATCGGACGGGGGGTCTCATGTCGTAATGATCGCAACAGTCAGCGTGCGCGGCGACAGGTGGCAAGCTGTGTCTGATACATCTCAGCCCGCGCCTGCACCTTGGCAGCAACCCGCAGCAGCCATGGTTTGGATCGGTAGGTTCCGCGGGCGAAACCGGTATGGCCATCATGGTAGGCTAGGTACTGGTTGCGCGCATCATAGAGCGACACACCGTTGCGGTCCCGCGTCTGGTTCATATACCAGCCCATGAAATCGGTGGCGTCCTTGATCCGGTTGCGCTTGGCGCCGCGGCGGCCGGCAGATTTGCGATAATCGTCCCAGGTGCCATCGAGCGCCTGACTGTAGCCATAAGCGCTGGACTGCCGCCCCATCGGGATCACCCCTAGTGCAAAGCGGTGCGGTGTGCGCGCGTCGGACCGGAAACGGCTTTCCTGATGGATGATGGCCATCTGCACATGCATGGGAACGCCCCAGCGCTTCTCTGTGGCGCGGAACGCCTTCAGATACTCGGGCCGTTGCTTGATGATGCTGCACGCATTGTCGAGATTGCGCGGCGGTGAGCCACCGCCACCTCCGCAGGATGCCACGATCAGCAATAGGATCATGGCGCCTATGATTCTGCTCATTGCCTCTGCCTCTTGTAAATCACTGGGCGTATTTTGGCGGCAGTGTAGCTAATCACGAGCGGCGTGAAAATCACTATTCCGTGGCGCCGGCAACCTGTCCCGGACCAGCGCCACCGATCATCGGCGGTCAGAGGTCAAATGTCGCGAAGACAGGCGCATGGTCACTTGGTTTCTCCCATCCACGCGCATCCCGCATTACCCGACTGGAATGGGAGGAGTTTTTGATGTCGGAGCTGGCCCAGACATGGTCCAGTCGGCGCCCCTTGTCCGCCGCATCCCAATCCTTGGCACGGTAGCTCCACCAGCTGTAGAGCCGCCCATCCGGGATATCATTGCGGGTGACATCCGACCAGCCACCCGCCTCCATGACATCGGCGAAATGTTCGACCTCAATCGGAGTGTGGCTCACCACTTTCAGCAGCTTCTTGTGATCCCAGACGTCATCTTCGCGCGGCGCGATATTGAGGTCTCCGACAAGGATGGATTTCTCCGGCCGCTCAGAGTGAAACCAATCCCGCATATCAGTAAGATAGTCGAGCTTCTGGCCGAATTTCTCATTGACCTCGCGGTCAGGCACATCGCCGCCAGCGGGGACATAAAAGTTATGGATGGTAACGCCATTTTCGAGACGGCCCGCGATGTGGCGGGCATGGCCAAGACCGGCAAAATCCTTGTCACCGACATCCTCGATCGGCAGCCGGGAGAGAATTGCGACGCCGTTGTAACCCTTCTGGCCGCGGGCGATCATATGGCCGTAGCCCAGCTCGGCAAATTGCTCCAAGGGAATCTTGTCGACCGGGCTCTTACACTCCTGCAGGCAGAGTACATCCGGCCCCTCCTCTGCCAACAGCTTGCAGACAATCGGCTCCCGCAGGCGAACCGAATTGATATTCCAGGTGGCTAGGGTAAACGACATCGCGCGCCTCTTTCTCAAATGTCTGTGCTGTTGGCCGGATACTGCCCGCTCTGGCGCGGTGATACCAGTGCACAAATGGCATCGAGAGAACGGCGAAATCATCGCCGTGTCTTCATCATTCGCGCTGCTATGAACGAAAAAAAGCCGGGCACTAGGCCCGGCAGTCCAACAGGGAGGAACATGTCATAACCCGGACATGCACGGGATCTCTCGTCAGTGCCGTCGCACTTGTCTCAATGACCACCATACCTCCCAGTCCGGGCGATTCTGTGGCGCTGAGGTGTCAGATGGCCAGTTTGTAGCCACCCGACTCTGTGACTAGTATACGTGCATTTGACGGATCTGGTTCAATTTTTTGGCGAAGTCGGTAGATATGGGTTTCCAGCGTATGGGTTGTAACCCCGGCATTGTAGCCCCAGACCTCGTGCAGCAGCACATCGCGTTGCACAACCCCCTCGTTAGAGCGGTACAGGAATTTCAGGATGTTGGTTTCCTTCTCGGTGAGGCGGATCTTGCGATCGTCCTCGGTCAGAAGCAGTTTCATCGCCGGTTTGAACGTATAAGGACCAAGTGCAAATACGGCATCTTCGGATTGTTCATGCTGGCGCAGTTGCGCGCGGATCCGGGCCAGCAGGACCGGAAACTTGAACGGTTTGGTAACATAGTCATTCGCCCCGGCATCCAGCCCGAGGATCGTATCCGCATCGCTGTCATGCCCGGTCAGCATCAGAATCGGTGCTTTCACACCTTGTTTGCGCATCAGGCGGCAGAGTTCGCGGCCATCGGTATCGGGGAGGCCAACATCCAGGATGATCAGGTCATAAAGCGCCTCTTTTGCGCGCTCCATAGCTGTCTGACCGTTCTCGGCTTCGAACACGTCGAAGTCTTCGGTCATAACCAGCTGCTCGCTCAGGGCTTCGCGCAGATCTTCATCATCGTCTACAAGCAGAATTTTCTTCAGTTGGGCCATAACCTTGTCCTCCTGTGCCGTGCACAACAGATGCGCAGTCCGCCGCCCGATCACAAGTTATGCTGCAAGAGTTTCACGCCGACGTGTCCATGGGGCGGGAATTGTTTCACTTTCCCACAGTTTATGACTACTTAAAGACTGTTCACCGCAGCGGTGCCGCGCCCCAAGACGTCAATGACCCACAGGATTTCCGCATGAGTCTGATGCCCACGATGATCGACCTACTGGCCCGCGCGCGGGTGGACCTGCGTATGGGCTTGCCGGTCGTCCTGACCACGCCCGATCAGGCGGTATTGGCCGTCGCGGTTGAACCATTGGACAGCACCCGACTGGCGAGCCTGCGCACGCTTGGCCCACTGACATTGGCCGTGACAGCCCGGCGGGCGAGTACTCTGAAGGCCCGTGCCTATGATGGCGATGTTGCCCGCATCAGCGTTCCAAATTCAGCGGATCTGTCTTGGCTTCAGGCCGTTGCCGACCCCGCTGACGATCTGAGCACACCGATGAAGGGCCCGCTGCAAAGCGGTCGCGAAGGCAATGCAGAGCTGCACCGGTTGGCCATTGCCTTGGCCAAATCGGCCCGCCTGTTGCCTGCCGCGGTGGTTTGCCCCCTGCAACATCCCGCACAATTCGCCCAGAGCCATGGGCTGACAACCCTGCCGCTCGCCGCAGTTGCACCGCTGATGGTCGAAAGTTCGCCGCTTCATCCCGTCGCCGCGGCTCGTCTTCCAATCGCTGCAGCCGAAGCCGGGCGGCTGCACATCTTTCGCCCGGAAGATGGCGCGGAAGAACATTATGCCATCGAAATCGGCAAACCTGACCGTAGCCTTCCAGTCCTTGCCCGACTGCATTCCGCGTGTTTCACAGGCGATGTTCTTGGCTCGCTCAAATGCGATTGCGGCCCCCAGCTGCATGGAGCGCTGAACCAGATGGGCGCCGAAGGACAGGGCGTACTGCTCTACCTCAACCAAGAGGGGCGCGGCATTGGCCTAGCCAATAAAATGCGCGCATATTCCCTGCAAGATCAGGGGTTTGACACGGTTGAGGCCAATCATCGCCTTGGGTTCGAAGATGATGAGAGAGATTTTCGCCTAGGCTCGGCAATCCTGAAGGAGCTGGGCTTTTCTTCGGTGCGACTGCTGACCAACAACCCCAACAAGATTTCCATGATGGAAAAAACCGGTATCACAGTCACCGAACGGGTACCGCTGAAGGTCGGGGAGACCACGTTCAACCGCGAATATCTCGCGACAAAAGCCGCCAAATCCGGTCACATGCTATGAGATCGGGCATCCCGCGTGACCTGCGGTCAACCGATATGCTGCTCACCCCAAGGGGCCTGCGCTTTGCTGGACGCACCCTGCCCTGTTCAATCGGGCGCGGTGGGCTGAGTCCGAACAAGGTCGAGGGCGATGGTGCAACGCCAATCGGCTGCCATCTTGTCGTCGGTATGCTCTATCGACCGGACCGAATGGCATCACCAACCGATTGGGCTGAGCCGATCGGGCCCGGCGACCTGTGGTCCGACGCTTCCGACGCCGAGGATTACAACCAACACGTCCGCGCGCCATACTCCGACAGCCATGAAGCCCTCAGACGTGCTGACCCGTTGTATGATCTGGTCCTGGTCACGGATTGGAACTGGCCGGTTGCCGAGCCCGGCCGTGGGTCGGCAATCTTCCTGCATCAGTGGCGGCGCCCCGGCTTCCCGACCGAGGGCTGCATCGCTTTTTCGCGTCAGGATTTACACTGGCTGGCCAAACTGGTTCTGCCCGGTACACGCCTTGTGGTGCCACCGCTGGCGCGCTGAGACGTTGCCGCGCAGGCTATCAGAGCTCGTAAGCGCGCGCACCGAAGATGGCCGATCCAACACGCACATGGGTCGCGCCTAACGCAACAGCAGTTTCAAAATCACCACTCATGCCCATCGACAGGCCCGTTAGGCCATTTCTCTCTGCGATCTTGCGGAGAAGAGCAAAATGCATGCTCGGTTCCTCAGCTGCGGGCGGAATACACATCAGACCTTCGAGGGGCAGATCCATATCCTGACATTCGCGAATGAAGGCATCTGCTTCACCCGGAGGGATCCCGGCTTTCTGCGGCTCCTCGCCGGTGTTGACCTGGACGAACAGCTTTGGACAATGGCCCAGTTCCTGCGCCAGCCGCGCGATGGTCTTGGCCAGTTTCGCGCGGTCAACAGTATGAATGTTCTGAAACAGATCCATCGCCTGCCGCGCCTTGTTGGTTTGCAGCGGGCCAATCAGGTGCAGATCCAGTTCCGAGTAGCGCGTCGCGAAGTCCGGCCATTTTCCGGCGGCTTCCTGCACACGATTCTCGCCAAAACAGCGATGCCCCTCTTCCAGAACCGCCGCGACCCTGTCGTTGGGTTGAACCTTGGATACCGCGATCAGCTGCACCGACCCTCGAGGGCGGCCAGCTTTTTCTTCGGCGGTATGAATGCGGGATTGGATCTCCTGAAGCGACATGGGGCAGTCTCACTATGGTCAGATGTTGCCGCAGAAAAACACAGTTTCTGCACAAAAGAAAAGGGCGAGCTCGTAAGAGCCCGCCCCAAGAACCGTAGTGGTTCAGGTCAGCTTAGAAGCTGAACTGAGCACCGAAGTCGGCACGCATCTGGCCGTCGGCGCTGCCCACTTTGCTCTCGCCGATACCACCGCGCAGGGAGACACCGCCGCCCAGGTCGTGGATCACGCCCAGACCAACGTTGCGGGTGTCGCCGTCGCCGGAACCGTCGCCGTAAGCGAAGGTCAGGGTAGTCGCGGAGCTTACGTCGTAAGCAGCAGAGATACCGTAGAAGGTGTCGGACTGAGCAACGTTGCCCGCGATGGATTCATCACCAACCAGCAGGGTGCCGGAGAATGCGCCCCAGGTGCCGCCCAGCGACAGAACAACGATGTCGTCGTCGTCTGCTGCGCCGTTGTCGGTTTCACCGTATGCCAGAGCGGCAGTGATGTTGCCGAAGGTGTAAGCAGCGTGGATGTCGAAACGGTCGCCGTCGCCACCGTTTGCCGCCTGGTCGTAGGACGCAGCAACAGCGAAGTCACCAACTGCGTAACGAGCGTAAACGCCGTTCACGCCTGCGCCACCGGAGGAGTAACCAACGAAGTCGTAGTTAACGCCGGAGTACTGACCAACGAAGTTTTCCAGGCCCGGCTCGTTGCCGTAGTAGTTGGGCAGGTTGTCGATTGCGCCAGCAACGTTACCTACGTCAACACGCAGACCGCCGTACTCAACCGAGAAACGCGCGCCGTTCAGGCCAGCTGCGTTTGCTTCGCCGGAAGCTGCATCTTCGTCAGCCTGCATACGAACGCGAGCGGAGAACTTCACGCCTGCGTCGGTTTCAGCGGAGCCATCGATGTTCATGCGGAAACGGCTGACGATCACGGTGTCGGAAGTGCCACCAACGGTACGATCTTCAACGTAGCCGATACCAAAGCGGCCGTAGCCACCGAACGAAACGTCTGCTGCTGCAACACCAGCGGTGGCGACCAGCGCAGTCGAAGCGAAGAGAATCTTTTTCATGTTTTTCCCTCGGGTTTAAATGTCCAAGCTCAAACAGGCGCTGAGTGGCACAAGTCTGAGTACGCCCTCCGTTTCGCTCTTTTTGGGGTCGTTACGCAAGCTTGGGCGCAGGCGGCAAATCCTTTCGGCCCGAAGTTGATGCAACCATGTCACAGTATCTTAACCCGAGCGGCATCAACGGCTTCGCACAGAGAGAGTCTATTAAAGAATAGGCTTGTTGCCGCCCTATCGCTTGGCTAGGACTAGTCCGCAACCGGAATAGCAACGGATCTTGCCCATCATGCGCTGGCTCACGAAACTTGGACTCATCTCGCTTCTGGCTGTCACCGCCAGCTGTGGCGCATTCGGCGGCAAGAACCGCGGCGGCCCGTCGGCCTATAATGAAAACGTCATTGGCGGCAACCCGCGGAACCCGGAGAACATAGAAGGCACGACAATCTGGGATGCCTTCAAACCCACGAAGGCCGAACAGATTGTTCAGGTGAACCGTTACCTCTGGACCGCAACGCTGGATGTGCTGGACTTCCTGCCGCTGCAAACCGTCGAACCCTACACCGGTGTGATCGTCACAGGTTACGGTACTCCCCCGGGTGGCGGGCGCGCCTATCGTGCAACGGTTCATATCAAGGATCCCGCACTGGATGCCCGCTCGCTAAACGTGTCGCTTCAGACCCGCAACGGCCCAGTCAGCGCCAGTACAGCACGCGCGATCGAGGATGCGATTCTCTCTCGGGCCCGCCAGCTGCGCATCGCCGACCGCAAGCTTTAACCCGGCGCATCCCCCTCTTCTGCCCTCTGGAACAGGCGGGCAAACATCACTATCACAAGCGCCAGGCCCCAAACCTGGCGTTTTTATCTACGAAGGACAGCTCTGATGCCCCGTTATGTTGCCCCGGAAATCGAAGCGCGTTGGCAGGACGCATGGGAAAAAGCCGGGATCTTTCAGGCGAAACGCTCGGCTGACAAACCGAAGTATTACGTCTTGGAGATGTTCCCCTATCCATCGGGCAAACTGCACATGGGGCACGTGCGCAATTACACCATGGGCGATGTGATCGCGCGCTACAAACTGTCGACCGGCCATAACGTACTGCACCCGATGGGGTTTGATGCCTTTGGTATGCCCGCTGAAAACGCCGCGATGGCCAGCGGCGGTCACCCCAAGGACTGGACCTACGCGAATATCGACACGATGGTCGAACAGATGAAACCGCTGGGCCTGTCGCTGGATTGGTCGCGGATGTTCGCCACTTGCGACGAATCCTACTATGGCCAGCAGCAGGCTCTGTTCCTCGATTTCCTCGAAAAAGGTTTGGTCTACCGCAAAAATGCCGTGGTGAACTGGGATCCGGTCGACATGACCGTATTGGCGAACGAGCAGGTCGAAGGCGGCCGAGGCTGGCGCTCCGGCGCCTTGGTCGAGCGCCGCGAGCTGACGCAGTGGTTCTTCAAGATCTCCGATTATTCGGATGAGCTGCTGACCGCGCTGGACACTTTGGAAAACTGGCCCGCCAAGGTGCGTCTGATGCAGGAGAACTGGATCGGAAAATCACGCGGCCTTCAGTTCAGCTTTACCCGCAGCGACGGCGGCGATCCGATCGAGGTTTACACAACCCGCCCCGATACGCTGAACGGCGCATCTTTCGTGGGCATCTCTCCCGATCACCCGATTGCCAAGGCGCTGGAAGCCGACTCGGAAGAAGTCGCCGCCTTTGTCGCCGAATGCCGCAAGGGGGGCACGACCGAAGAGGCCATCGAGACCGCCGAGAAGCTGGGCTATGACACCGGTATCCGCGTGAAGCATCCGCTGGATCCGAACTGGGAGCTGCCGGTCTGGATCGCGAACTTCATTCTGATGGACTACGGCACCGGCGCGATCTTTGCCTGCCCTGCACATGACCAGCGCGACTTCGAATTCGCGACCAAATACAGCCTGCCCATCATTCCGGTGTTCCAGAACCCTGAAGATGACAGCCCCTTGACCGAGGCCTATGTCCCGACCAAGGCCGAGAAGGTTCGCTATGTCAAAGGCTTCGCCGGTGCGGATGAGCAAACTGGTGAAGAGGCCGTAAATGCCGCCGTCGACAAGGCCGAACGCGAAGGCTGGGGTGCAGGTGTCACCAAATTCCGCCTGCGCGACTGGGGTCTGTCGCGCCAGCGCTACTGGGGTTGCCCGATTCCCGTGGTGCATTGCCCGGACTGCGGCGTGGTACCGGAGAAGAAGGAAAACCTGCCCATCGCGCTGCCCTATGACGAAGACGGCAAGGCGATTGACTTCTCGATCCCCGGCAACCCGCTGGATCGTCATCCCAGCTGGCGCAACTGTGCCTGCCCTGCCTGTGGCAAGCCTGCGCAGCGCGAAACCGACACAATGGATACCTTCGTTGATTCGTCGTGGTATTTCGCCCGTTTCACCGCGCCCGACGCCGAAACACCGACTCGGATGGAGGATGCCAACTACTGGATGAACGTCGATCAGTATATCGGCGGCGTCGAGCACGCGATTCTGCATCTGCTTTATTCGCGCTTCTTTGCCCGTGCCATGCAGATCTGCGGTCACCTGCCCGAGAAGGCCAAGGAACCCTTTGACGCGCTGTTCACCCAAGGCATGGTGACACATGCAATCTATGAAAACGCGGAACGCCGCACTGAGAATGACCGCCCGATCTACCACTACCCGGAAGAGGTCGAGGAGCGCGACGGTGCGGTTGTGGTCAAGGAAACCGGCGAAACGGTCAAGGTCATCCCCTCGGCCAAGATGTCGAAATCCAAAAACAACGTTGTCGATCCGCTGCACATCATCTCGTCTTATGGGGCGGATACCGCACGCTGGTTTGTGCTCTCCGACTCACCGCCTGAACGAGATGTGGAATGGACGGCCTCTGGCGCAGAAGCCGCGCATAAGCACCTGAACCGCGTCTGGAATCTCTGCGATCGCATCGGCGAGATGGACCCGAGCGCTGGCGGTGAGGGCGACGATGAGCTGCTGCGCGATATGCATAAGGCAATCCGCGATGTTACCCTCAGCATCGAAACCTTTGGTTTCAATGCGGCGATTGCGAAGCTCTATAGCTTCACCAACACCCTTGCCAAATCCAAGGCCGGGGCTGCCGCGCAGAAGCAGGCGATCATGACACTGGCCCAGCTGATGTCTCCGATGACGCCGCATCTGGCTGAGGACATCTGGAACCATCAGGGGGGCGAAGGCCTGTGCGCAACTGCCCCTTGGCCAGTTGCGGATGAATCGATGCTGGTGGAAGACAGCGTCACCCTGCCGATTCAGGTCAACGGCAAACGCCGCGGTGAAATCACCGTTGCCAAAGACCTCGGCAAGGATGAGGTTGAAAAAATCGCCCTCGCGCATGAAGCTGTGCAAAAGGCGCTGAATGGCGCCGCTCCAAAGAAGGTGATTGTCGTGCCGGGTCGGATTGTGAATGTCGTGGCGTAGGCCAAAATACCTCATCGCATTGGCCGCTTCTTTGTTGGTGGCGGCCTGCGGTTTCACTCCGGTTTACGCGCCCGGTGGCAGCGGATCCGTGCTTTATGGCGCGGTAAGGGTGCAAGCCCCGGAAACGCTGGGCGCTACGGATGATACCGACGCTTATTTCCTGGTCCAGAATCTCGAAAGCCGGTTGGGACGCGGATCTGGTGCAGATTATGCACTGGACCTGAAACTGCGCACCCGAAGCGAAGGTCAGGCGATCACCGCCGACAATGAAATCACCCGCTATTCCATCGTCGGGCAGGCAGCCTATGTGCTGACCCGGCAGTCCGACGGCACCATCGTCGCAAGTGGTGACGTGGAGAATTTCACCGGCTATTCCGCAACCGGAACCACTGTTGAAACTCTTGCCGGTGAGCGTGATGCTCACCGGCGGCTCATGATGATCCTCGCGGATCAGATCACGACTGATCTGCTGAGCACGGCTGATCTCGGCCAGACCGGCGGGAGCCAGACCCCGGCTGCTTCCAAATGAAACTGAGCCCGCGCGAGGCGGACGGATATTTCGCCAAACCGGATCCGGCGAAGACAGGTCTTTTGATCTACGGCCCCGACGCCATGCGGGTGTCGTTGAAGCGACAGCAGATGCTGGCGGCACTCCTGGGACCAACCGCAGAAGAAGAGATGCGTCTGACGCGGATGTCGGCTGCGGATCTGCGCAAGGACGCAGCCCTGTTGATGGATGCGGTCAAGGCCGTAGGGTTCTTTCCCGGCATCCGCGCGGTATTTGTCGAAGAAGCCAATGACACCGCAGCACCAGCTATTATCGCAGCGCTTGAGGCCTGGCAGCCGGGCGACGCGCAGATTGTGGTGACGGCCGGACAATTGAAGGCAACGTCCAAGCTGCGCAAGGCTTTTGAAAATCACCGGAACGCCTATGCCACGGGGATCTATGATGATCCGCCATCACGCAGCGAAATCGAACGTATCCTGATCGAAGCCCGGATCCGTGACGTCCCTGTGGACAGTATGTCTGCGCTGGTCGATATCGCGAATGATATTGGACCCGGTGATTTCTCCCGCATGGTTGAGAAACTTGCACTCTACAAATACGAGGACAGCACGCAGCTGACGCTCGAAGACATTCAGGCGATCGCGCCGCAATCCACCGAAGCTGCAGTCGATGATATGCTCAATATCGTGGCAGAGGGGCGCGGTGCCGAAATTGGCCCGCTCATGGGTCGTCTGCAGGCACAGGGCACCAACGCCGTAACGCTTTGCATCGGCGCGACCCGGCATTTTCGGACCCTCTACACAATTGCCTCCGATCCCGGAGGTCCAGCACAGGGCATCGGGCGCTTGCGGCCGCCGGCCTACGGAAAACGTCGCGACCGGCTTCTGCGACAGGCCCAGAGCTGGGGCGCTTTCAAACTTGAAACTGCGCTGACCCTGCTGACCGATACCGATCTACAGCTGCGCTCAGCCGGACAGACCGCACCGGCTCTTGCGTTGATGGAACGCGCCTTGATCCAACTGGCGCGTCTCAGCCGCGTCGGGTGAGCCCTTGGCTGTCGGGCGGGTCCAGACGCTGCGTCCAGATCACGGCTGCTTGAGAATGGCTTGACCCCACAGCCGGAACCCGGTTCCGTTTCGGACAGAAACCGCAGGGAGATCTCGAAATGTACACCGTTATCGGCAAACAGCTGACCCGCAGTTACCGCGTGCTTTGGGCGCTTGAGGAAATGGGCCAGCCCTATGAGCTGAACCCGGCCTCTCCGCAAAGCGAGGAGGTTCTAGCCCTCAACGCCTCCGGCAAGGTCCCTGTGTTCAAGGACGGGGACGATGTGATCACCGATTCGACAGCGATCATCACCTATCTGGCGGACAAGCACGGGCAATTGACCGCCCCTGCCGGCACGATTGCGCGGGCAAAGCAGGATGCAATGACACATCTTCTTCTGGACGAGCTGGACGCTTTGCTGTGGACCGGGGCGCGCCACAGTTTCATTCTGCCCGAAGACAAACGAGTGCCCGAGGTCAAAGACAGTCTGAAGTGGGAATTTTCCCGCAATCTCGCGCGGCTTGAAAACATGATGGCTGGTCCATTTATGATGGGCGAGGAGTTCACCATACCTGACATCATCTGCACCCATTGCCTGAACTGGGCCTATAGCGCCAAGTTCCCAATCGAGAGCGACGTCCTTCTGGCCTATAGCAAGCGCATGCGCGCACGTCCCGCCTTTCAGGCGGTAGCAGCATCGGTAGCGTAACTACCGGCCAGATAGTCAAGGGCTGACCGCCCCGCCCAACGCCCTGTCGCCAGGCAGGCGGTCAGCAGATACCCTCCCGTTGGGGCTTCCCAGTCGAGCATTTCCCCGGCGCAGAACACGCCGGAACGCGCATGCAACATCAATCCTGAATCAACAGCCCGGGCCTGAACACCGCCAGCGGTGGAAATCGCCTCATCCATCGGCCTCAGCCCGGCATGGCGGATCGGCACAGCCTTCACCAGCCGGGCCAGCGTCTCGGGCTCCGCTGGTAATGGCCGCGCGAATTCCTGCATCACCGCCAGACGCGGCGGTGTCAGTTTCAGTACCTTGCGCAGATGGGTCGACAAACTGGATTTGCCGCGCGGGCGGGTCAGACGTGCGATGACCTGATCCAGCGACAGATCGGGCAGCAGATCCATATGCAGCGCTGCGCCCTCGCGCACAGCGGCGCAGACCATATAGACCCCTCCCCCTTCGAGCCCTTGCCGGGAGATCACCGCCTCACCACGGGTGCGAACCGCACCGGCGCATAATGCGATACCCTTTAGTGGTGCGCCAAAATGCTGGGCCATGTGATCTGACCAAGGGATCAAGAGCCCGGCATTGGCGGGCTGGAAGGGTGCAAGCGGCACAGCGTCGGCGGCCAGTGTCTCTGCCCAGCGGCCGTCGGATCCCAGTCGTGCCCAGCTGGCGCCCCCCATGGCCAGAACTGTCGCCCCGGCCGTGACCTGCCGCAGGCCGTCCGGTGTGTCGAACTGCAGAGCGTCACCTTGCCACCCCAGCCAGCGCCAGCGGGTGCGGCGCTCCACCCCGTATCCGTCCAACCGGGCCAGCCACGCCCGCAGCAGCGGAGAGGCTTTCATTTCGCTGGGGAAAACCCGTCCTGTGGTGCCGGTGAACAAGGTGCTGCCCAACCCCGTCGCCCAATCCATCACCTCTGCCGCATCAAATTCCGCGATCATCGGCGCCAGCCAGTCCGCCGCCGCGCCGTAGTGGCTGAGCAGCATCGAACGTGGTTCGTCTTTCGTCAGGTTGAGGCCCGATTTACCGGCCATCAGGAATTTTCGGGCAACCGACGGTTTGGCATCAACTATAAGCGTCCGGTGACCAGCTGCCCCGAGCTCTTCGGCAGCCCGCAAACCCGCAGGTCCAGCACCGATGATCACGGCGTCCCAGTTTTCCAGTTCCTGTCCCAAATAGACGGTTCCTTGCGCGCTTGCCCTTGCCGATGACCGACACAGGCGCATGTCCTACGGTTGAACCAGCCATACTCAGAGACTGCGCCAATGTCACCGTCTGCCGACGCCGATCCCATATGCCCGCTGTGCCACCGTCCGATCCCAAGAGAGGTCGCACAAAGCCTGCATCACCTGATCCCCAAGCTGAAGGGCGGTAAGGGCGGACCAACGGTTTTGCTGCATCACATCTGCCACAAGGAAATCCATTCGGCACTCAGCGAAGCGGAACTGGCGCGGTCCTTCCATACGGTCGAAGCCCTGCGCCAACATCCCCGGCTAGCAAAATTCATCGCCTGGGTGCAAAAACGCCCGCCGTCCTTTCAGTCGCGGGTACCGGGAGGACGGCGGAAACGCTGACTAGCCGGCGTTTAGACTCGTGTGCAATCGGACAGGATCGCCTGCGCCATATCCATCTCGGCGGCGAGGCTATCCGCCATCAGGTCACGGGCTGTCTCCATCAAGTCCTCAGGCTGCACGATCCGGTCTATCAACCCAAACTGCTGCGCCTCCTCGGCGGAGATCTTCTGTCCAGCGGCCAGGATCAGCTTCGTGCGCGCCGGACCGATCAACGCCGACATGAGCCGCGCGTCAGAGGGTTGCGGGCGGTAGCCAAGCTTCATGACCGGGTAAAACACCTTCGCAGTTGGCACGGCGATTCGCAGATCGCAGGCCAGTGCCATCCCATTTGCCCCGCCCGCCAAAGTGCCGTTCAACGCCGTAATGGTAAGACAGGGAAGGTCGGCAATGGCTCCCGACAGCTGCTCCCACAATGGCGATGTGGCAAGACCGGCCCGCGCCGCATCCAGATCCGCACCGGCGCTGAAAACACGGCCAGCCCCCGTGATGATCAGCCCACGCGCGCCTTGCGCGCGGTCCGCGATATCGCAGAGCTGCTCCAGCATTTGAACGGTCAATGCGTTGGCCTTGTCCGGCCGGTTCAAGGTGACCGTCCAAAGACCGTCCTCTCCGATGTCGAGGTCGATCATATCAGGCCGACCTGCTTGCGGATGCCGTCATCACGCAACGAGATTTCGGTTCCGACCAGGTCGTCCGCCGCCGCGCTGCACATCCACAGCAGAGCCCGTGCCGGCCACTCGGCCGGAATATGATCTGACCAATCCAACCGGCTGACTGGATTGACGCCGCTGGCCTTGATCACCCGCTGCATTTCCGTTGCTACGGTGCCCGGAGACAGCCCCATGGCGCGAATCCCATTTGCCGCTTCTTCATGATGCAGGGACCGGGTCAGCATCGCGGCAGCCGCCTTGGAGGCGCAATAGGCACTCCAGCCTTCCACCGGGTTATGCGCAGCACCCGAGCTGACGGTCAGGACTGTTCCACCACCCGCTGCTTTCATCCCCGGCAGGACCGCACGCATTCCGTTGAATACACCATTCACATTGATGTCGATCAGCCGGGCCCAGTCGTCAGGATCGGCCGCTTCAAGACGGGCAATCGGATCGACCACACCGGCATTGTTGATCAGTATATCAATCCGCCCAAACTGCGCCTCGGTTTGCGCGACAGCGGCCGCTACAGCCTGGTAGTCGGCCACGTCACAGGCGAAGGTCAGCACATTTCCGCCGATCTCTTTTGCCAGCTCGGCGAGGCTGTCTTCACTCCTTGCCAGCAAGGCCACATTGGCCCCGGCAGCGGCAAACACACGGGCCGTATCGGCACCGATACCCCGGCTCGCGCCGGTTATCACAACTGTCTTGCCCTTGATCTCCATACTATTAATCTCCAAATCCCTGTTTTGAAATGTGGTAGACTGGTTAGGGGGAACGGTCCAGTGGGATGCCCCCTTGACCCGGCACCTCCTCCGGCCAACCATGGCGCAAAATAGACCACGAAAGGTATACTTATGTCCGTTTTCCTCGCCCGCAGCAGCGGTGTTGCGATTGTTATGGCGTTTTCTGCGCAGGCGGCCCTGGCAGATGTAACGGCAAAAGATGTCTGGTCGGACTGGAAGTCCTACATGACGGCCACCGGTTATACGGTGAATGGCACCGAGACTATGTCCGGCGATACGCTGACCGTCTCTGACATCTCTATGGCCATGCCAATCATGGAGGAAAACACCAGCGGCACGCTGACCCTCCCCGACATCAAGTTCGTCGAAAACGGTGATGGCACAGTCAATATCATGCTGCCCGCAGACATGCCGATGATGTTCAAAATGGACGGCCCAGAGGGTGTCGCCAGCGGGACCATTGTTTACACCCACGACGGCAGCCCGATGCTGGTTTCCGGCGACACGGATGAGATGACCTATGATTATGCCAGCAGCTTGATGAAAATCTCGCTGACGGATCTGAAGATCCCGGACGAAGACATCGCTGCCGAAACCGTACAGCTGACCATGACGCTGGCGGATGTTGTGACAAAAACGGTCATGACCAACTCTGACGTCCGCGCCTACAACCAGACAATGACCAGTGAATCGCTGAATTTTGACGCGACGATCACGGTGCCTGAAACCAACGATGGCGGCTCTTTCAAAGGGGCGATGCAGGGTGTGCGCTTCGCGGGCACGACAATTGTTCCCGAAGGGCTGGAAACCAACGATATGGCGGCGCTGCTGCGCGGTGGCTTCAACGCTGAAGGTACATTTGACTTTGTAAGTGGCAACAGCGCAATCAGCGGCCAGGATGGTACCGATACCTTTGCGCTGGATAGCAACTCAGAAGGCGGAGCAATTGGCTTCAGCATGGGTCTCGACGGATTGACCTATGACGTCAAACAGAATCGCACCGAAACCAATATCACCAGCTCGGACCTGCCGTTCCCGCTGGCGCTGTCCATGGCCGAAGCCGCCTTCAAACTGACCATGCCGATTGCTCAATCCGACGAAGAGCAGGATTTCGCCCTCGGTGTGTTGCTGCGCGACTTTGACGTGCCGGAAATGCTCTGGGGTATGGTGGATCCCACCGGTGCCCTGCCTCACGATCCCGCAACCGTTGCACTGGATCTGGCAGGCAAGGCAAAACTGGCCTTCGATTTCTTTGACCCGAAAGCCATGGCTGAGGTGGAAAACGGCGAACAGGCGCCGGGTGAGCTGCACGCGCTGACCGTCAATGCGCTCGAAGTCTCCGTAGCAGGCGCAAAACTGACCGGCACCGGGGATTTTGCCTTCAACAATGACGATCTGGAAAGCTTCGACGGCATGCCGGCACCTTCTGGTGAGGCAAACCTGACGCTGACCGGCGCCAACACGCTGCTGGACAAGCTGATCGGAATGGGTCTGGTTTCGGACAGCGACGCCATGGGCGCGCGCATGATGATGGGCATGCTGGCGGTTCCCGGCGATGGCGAGGACACGCTGACCTCCAAGATCGAAGTGTCAGAGGATGGTCAGATCAAGGCGAACGGCCAGCGCATCAAGTAACCACAGCACCTGACTGACTGGATGATCGGGGCCGCAAATTGCGGCCCCTTTTTTTGTCTGCGCCCTTGCAGCCTCTCGCTGCGCTGGCTAGCTCTAGGTGATGTTCAACCCATGTAGGTGCCCATGACCCAGACCCCCGAAAGCCTAAGCCACGCTCTTCTTGATGCCGCCCGCAAGGCGGGGGCCGATGCCGCCGACGCGATGGTGGCAGAAGGCAGCTCTCTCTCCATCGAAGTGCGTCAGGGCACGCTGGAACATGCCGAGCGGTCCGAAGGGGTGGATCTGGGCCTGCGGGTCTTTGTCGGGCAACGTCAGGCCTGCGTTTCGGCCTCGGACATGCGGGACGAAACCCTGACGGCCATGGCGGAACGCGCTGTCGCCATGGCACGCGAGGCCCCCGAGGACCCCTATGCCGGTCTGGCCGAACCGCACCAGCTTGCGCAGAATTGGGATCTCGCCGCGCTGGAGCTCTTTGATCCCAGCGACGAACCGGCCCCTGCCACCTTGCAAGAGGATGCACTGGCGGCTGAGGCGGCTGGCCTCGGCGTTTCGGGGGTAACCCAGGTACAATCTGCGGCGGCCGGATACGGCAGCCATAAGGTCCATATGGCCGCGACCAACGGGTTTTCCGGTGGCTACCAACGCAGCAGCCGCTCGATCTCCTGCACCGCCATCGCAGGAAGCGGAACCGGCATGGAACGTGACTATGACGGCGACTCCCGAACCTTCCAGGCAGATCTGCGGCCGGCTGATGACATCGGACGACAGGCTGGTGAGCGCGCAGTCGAACGGCTGGGCGCTCGCAAACCGGAAACCGGCAGCTACCCGGTTTTGTTCGACGAACGCGTCTCGTCCTCTCTGATCGGCCATCTTCTGGCTGCGGTGAACGGTGCGAGCATCGCCCGCGGGTCCTCGTGGCTGAAGGACGCTCTGGGAGATCAGATTCTGCCGACGCATCTGAGCGTCACGGAAGACCCCTTTCGCCCCCGGATTGCCGGATCGCGTCCTTTCGATGGCGAAGGCCTGCCGACGCAGCGCCGCGCCATTATCGACAAGGGGATGCTGACCGGCTGGACGCTCGATCTCGCATCGGCCCGCAAGCTGGAAATGCAAAGCACTGGCAACGCGGCACGCGGTGTCGGCTCGGTGCCATCCCCATCGCAGTGGAATATCGCGCTGACCCAAGGTCCCGATAGCCGCGCCGATCTGATTGCCAATATGGGCACCGGCCTTCTGGTCACTTCGATGATTGGATCCACCATCAACCCGAATACCGGCGATTATTCTCGCGGGGCCGCCGGTTTCTGGGTGGAAAACGGTGAGATTGCCTATCCCGTCAATGAATGCACGATTGCAGGCAATCTGCGCGACATGCTGCGCGGTATTGTTCCAGCCAATGACGCGCGAACCCATCTGTCCCGCATTGTGCCCTCATTGCTGGTCGAGGGGATGACCCTTGCCGGAAACTGATCTTTCCCTGCTGATCCGCGCTGCAGAGCAGGCAGGCGATATCGCCTGTCGCTACTCTGGGCCCGAAGCGCAAAAATGGGAGAAACCAGACGGTGGCGGGCCAGTGACGGAAGCTGATATCGCTGTCAACGAGCTGCTTGCCGACGTGCTGCCCGGCGCCCGCCCGGATTATGGCTGGCTGTCTGAAGAAAGCGAAGACACCAGCACACGTCTGAACCGTGAAAAGATCTTTATCGTCGATCCTATCGACGGCACCCGCAGTTTCGCCGAAGGATCTCGGACCTGGGCCCATTCGCTGGCGGTTGCGCATAACAGGACGATCACGGCGGCAGTCATCTACCTGCCCCAGCGCGAGCTGATGTATTGCGCAGCACTTGGACAAGGCGCGACCTGCAATGGCACAGCAGTCGAGGTTTCCCGACAGGATGACCTCAACGCCGCAAATGTTCTGGCGGCAAGACCGCTGCAGGACCCCGAACACTGGCACAATGGCATTGTACCCGCGTTCAATCGCAGTCATCGCCCTTCGCTTGCCTACCGAATGGCGCGGGTCGCGGATGCGGGCTTTGATGCCATGCTGACCCTGCGCCCCAGTTGGGAATGGGACATCGCAGCGGGTGACCTGATCCTGCGCGAGGCCGGAGGGCTGTGCAGCGACAGGTTCGGCGTCGGCTTGCGGTTCAACAACCCTCACCCTACGCTCAACGGCGTTGTCGCTGCGCCGCCGCGACTGCACGAACAACTGATTGCCGCACTCGATCCGAAGGGTCCCGGCCTTCGCCCGCTCTGACAGCCGCGCGCAGCAGGAAAACCGTAGCCATGTCGAGACCTTCCGCCGCATCCGACCGCAGCCTCCGCTGGCCTGCCCGTCCCGCAGGCGAAGTGCTGTGGATCCACGCTTCCACGACAGAGCGCTACATGGCTCTCGGCGATGTCGGGAACCGTATGAAATCGCTTCGACCCGATCTGTCTGTTTTGGTGACGTGGAGCCGCGACATCACGAACAGGCCACTGGTCGAGGGCTGCGACCTCGCTGCGGGACCACCGCCAGATGACACCCCGGCCGACGTGCGGATGTTTCTCGATCACTGGCGCCCCGATCTGCTTATCTGGTCGGGGGGAGACCTCCGTCGTGGACTGATGCGCCAGATGAGCGAACGTCAGATCGACAGCCTACTGGTTGATATCGAAGCGAGAGAATTACCCGATCGCACCAGTCGTTGGTTGCCGGACCAGCGCCGTCGGCTTTTCGACCGCTTCAGCGAAATCATGACCCCGTCGGATGAGGCCCGAGCGCAGATGCTCCGGCTCGGTGTCGCTGCAGATCGGATCCAACAGACCAATCCCCTGCGGTTGTCCGCCACGCCCCCTGGCTGCAACAGCGATGAGCTTACCCATATGCAGGCCCAGCTGGGGAGCCGTCCGGTCTGGTTCTCTGCGCAGACCGAGCTGGGTGATCTACCAACCATCCTGACGGCACATCGCAGCGTACTGCGGCTTTTGCATCGGTTGCTTCTGGTAATCGCGATCCGCGATGAACAGGACCTCGCAGAGGCCCGCGATGCGATCATCGCCAGCGGCCTGCAGCTGGCCGATTGGGACAGCGGCGAAGAGCCTGATGAATACACCCAAGTCCTGCTCAGCTCTTCCGAAGACACCGGTCTCTGGTACCGGCTTTCGCCGCTGTGTCTGCTGGCCGGCAGTCTGCCCCGCCACGCAAGCGGACAAAACCCGCTGGATGCCGCAGCACTCGGGTCGGCGATCCTGCATGGGCCGGGTCTTGGCACATATGCCGCCTTATATGAGCGGCTGACAGAGGTTGGTGCCGCGCTGAAAATCAACGATGCCGAAGATCTCGCGCAGGGCGTGCTCAGCCTGTCGGCCCCTGATCGGGCGGCGGAGATGGCGCTTGCCGGCTGGCAGATCGTCACAGAAGGCGCCGATATGACCGACCACCTTATGGATCGCGTCCAGGAGTTGCTGGACAAGCGAGAGGACCGATATGAAAGCTCCTGACTTCTGGCACAAGCCCGCCGGAGACTTCGATATTCGCAAGACCTTGCTGGCGCCGCTTGGCCGGATCTACGCATATGCCACCGCCAGACGCCTGGCGCAGGGCGCCGCGCTACGGGTGGCTGTTCCGGTGATCTGTGTCGGCAACATCAACGCCGGTGGCACCGGCAAGACGCCAACGGTCATTTGGTTTCTCGAACGGCTCAGGGATATGGGGCATGAGCCACATGTGGTGACCCGTGGCTATGGTGGCTCTCTGCCCGGTCCTGTGCAGGTCGATCCGGGCCGTCATCGCGCCAGTCAGGTTGGCGACGAACCCCTGCTCCTGGCGGCCTTTGGAGAGGTCTGGAAAGCTGAGGATCGCGCCGCTGGTGCGCAGGCGGCTGCCGCGGCTGGTGCCACAGTCATACTGCTCGATGACGGCTTTCAGAACCCGAGTGTTCACAAGGATCTTTCCGTGGTCGTCGTCGACGCGGAGCGTGGGTTTGGCAATGGCCATTGCCTGCCCGCCGGTCCACTGCGTGAGCCGGTGGCTACGGGCCTTGCGCGCGCCGATCTGGTATTGTCGCTGGGCCGAACCGAGGCGCAGGCACGGTTCCAGTCAGCCTGGAGCGATGCCCTGACGACATGCCAACATTACTCCGGCGCACTGGAGCCTTTGAAAACCGGAATGCCCTGGCAGGGGACGCCGGTGCTGGCATTCGCAGGAATTGGCCATCCACGGAAATTCTTCGAGACGCTGCGTGACCTTGGCGCGGATCTGCGCCGTAGTGAAGCGTTGGACGATCATCAACCCCTGTCCACTGCCCTGATGTCCCGGCTAGAAACCGAAGCCAAGCTGATCGGTGCCCAGATGGTCACCACCGAAAAAGACGCGGTCCGGCTGCCGGAGAGTTTTCGCAACAAGGTGATCACGCTACCGGTGCGCCTGCAGATCGACAACGATGAAGCGCTTCTGGCCCAAATCCGCAAGGTCGCTCCACCGCCTCCATAACACTCGGGCAAGAAGACGCGGTGCACTCTCATCCAGTCTGGCAGCAGATTGCAAAAAACCCGCCACGGTCACCGGGCGGGTTTTCCGATCTACATTTTCCCAAAGGAAGGGGTATCAGCCGTCGAGTTCGGCGTCGATCAGCGCTTTGAACGCCTCATAAGACTGATTTTCCACTTTCTTGCCGTTCAGGATGAACGACGGCGTGGACTCGATGCCATGCTCTGTCGCATTTTCCTGATACCAGTTGACGAGGGTCTGGGCCTTGGTCCCATCCTGAAGACAGGCCTCCAGCTGTTCCTCTTCCAGACCTGCGAGCCGCCCGATCTTGCGCAGCGCATCAACGATTTCAGTCGCGCCACCCGCTCGGGCCCAATCAGATTGCCCCTTGTAGATCAGGTCGCTGATCCCGAAGAACTTCTCAGGTCCTCCACAGCGCGCAATCATCGACGCCCAAAGGCCATAGCGATCGAAATAGACCTCGCGGTAGATGAACTTCACCTTTCCGGTGTCGATGTAATCCTGCTTCAGCTGCTTGTACGCACCCTGGTGGAAATTCGCGCAGTGCGGACAGGTATAGGACGCATATTCAATCAGCGTTACCGGAGCATCTTCGGCACCTTGCACCATCTCGACGATGGTGGAGGTATCAACCTCTGCATCTTGCGCGTAGGCCGCCCCAACCAGCGGGTTGCCGGGCAGAGAGGTGCCGCCTTGCAATGCGGCATAACCATAGACACCCGCCGCAACGACAGCTGAGGCAAAGATGCCGGACATCAAACGGGTCATTCATACCCCTTTCTAAGAGTTTTCTGTTTCGTCAGCACGTTGCGCCCAAGCCGTTCAAGCGCTGCGCGCAATTCATCACTTTCGACCCCGGTCGCAGCCTCGGCTGCCGCCGCCACGTCCTGCGGATCAGGCGCCCGGGGTTTGCGGACCTTCGGAGCGTATTTAAAGGAAACCTGCCCCTCGGCAAAGCCAGTGGGCGCGGTCTGGGTAATCCGGACCTTGGAAATGGCGTTATAGCCGTAAACCGCGTTCACCTTGCAGCGCAAAGGCTCTTTCTGCATTTCCAGCATCGGCGCATGGGCACCGGTGGTCAACAACGTCAACGTCGCTCCAAATCCACCGCGCCCGTAGTGCACATTGACCGGGCGCGCGATAGAGGAGATGTCGGGACCGGCAATTTCTTCCCAATGGGTCAGCAGGCGCGACACCGCAAAGCCCCGGCTTTCGCCGGCTTTGCGAATCTGATCGTTCAGAAGCTGCGATGTTCGCTTGAACCCGCGAGATTTTGTCCGTTGCACTGCCATGACCGTGGTTTTGCTAGACTGCTCGCCCTATTGTAAAGGGCTGCCATGCGAGAACCAGCGAAACCGTGCCATAAAGGATAAAGAATGCGTGACCTCAACAGCGAGAGCCACCCGCAGAGCCGTGATTTGCTGGACTGGTACGACCAGCACGCGCGCAGCATGCCCTGGCGTGTCAGCCCGTCAGATCGCGCCGCCGGTATCTGGCCCGATCCCTACCGCATCTGGCTGAGCGAGGTCATGTTGCAACAAACCACTGTGGCTGCCGTCAAGGACTACTTCCACCGGTTCACCAGCCGCTGGCCGACCGTGGCGGATCTCGCGGCGGCGGCGGATGCAGATGTCATGGGGCAATGGGCAGGTCTTGGGTATTACGCTCGGGCACGCAATCTGCTGAAATGCGCGCGCGTGGTGGCCGAGGAACACGGTGGCACCTTTCCGAATACCTATGACGGGCTGATCGCCCTACCCGGCATCGGCCCCTATACCGCCGCCGCCATTTCGGCGATCGCATTTGACCGCCCGGAAACCGTGCTGGACGGCAATGTCGAGCGGGTGATGGCGCGGCTTTACGATATCCATACTCCCCTGCCAGCGGCCAAACCCCAGCTGAAAGAGAAAGCTGAAGCCTTGACCCCAGCGATGCGCCCGGGCGACCATGCTCAGGCGGTAATGGATCTCGGCGCGACGATCTGCACACCGCGCAATCCGGCCTGTGGCATCTGCCCATGGCGCAGCCCCTGCGCTGCCCGTGCGGCTGGCACAGCTCTGGAACTGCCAAAGAAAACCCCCAAGAAACCCAAGCCAACCCGCCTTGGCATCGTCTATCTGGCACGCAGCTGCGATGGCGACTGGTTGCTGGAGCAGCGCCCGGACAAGGGGTTGCTGGGCGGTATGCTGGGCTGGCCGGGCAGCGATTGGAACGACGATCCGGCCCCAGCCCCACCGTTTGAGGCCGATTGGCAGGATCTGGGGGCGGAGGTGCGTCACACCTTCACCCATTTTCACCTGGTCCTGCAGGTCATGCTGGCGGAGCTGCCACCCGGTTTCACACCGCAGGACAGTCAGCGCGTGATAAAACGACATGACTTCAAACCCACCGACCTGCCGACGGTGATGCGCAAGGCCTTCGATCTCTGGAAGGGGCGCTGATGCCTTCTCTTTTATCCGGGCAGGGCGCATAGTTGACCACGAACGCGCCCGACCTGAATGAGGCTGTACTGGAATGATATCCGCCAAGACTCTGCGCAGCTGGCAGGCCGCCCTGCCCTTTTGGTTGTCCTTTCTGCTGGTGCCGCTGGTGGGGCTCGCCGCTCTTTATGGTGGCTGGCTCATCCTGCTGCCTCCCTTCGTGACCTGGTACCTCTTTGCGGCATTGGACGGGGTCTTCGGGCTTAATCTTGAAAACGCGGATCCGCTCACACCCGAAGAGGATCTTCATTGGTATTCCTCACTGACCATTGCCTGGGTTCCGGTGCAGGTCCTGCTCCTGATTGCCATGCTAATCTACGTGCCTGGCGCCGATCATCTCTCGGGTGCGGAGAAATTCGGGGTATTCTTCGGTGTTGGCGTCCTCAGCGGCACAATAGGGATCAACTACAGCCACGAATTGATGCACCAGAAGAGCAGACTGGAGCGTTGGCTGGCGGATATCCTGCTGGCAATGGTGCTCTATTCACACTTCAGATCCGAGCATCTGCTCGTGCATCATCGCCATGTCGGCACACCCCGCGATCCGGTCACAGCGCGCTACAACGAGGGCTTCCATCGTTTCTATCCGCGTGTTCTGTGGCAATGCTGGCGGTCTGCGTTTCGGGCTGAGAGAGCACAACTGGCGCGCCGCAACCTACCTTGGACTGACCGGCGCAACCCGTTCTTTCGCTATTGGGCGCTGCAAGCCGCGTTTCTGCTGATGGCCTTTGTGCTGGGCGGGATGCTCGGCGTTGGGTTGTTCCTGGTCCAGGCCGGTGTCGCGATCTGGCAGCTGGAACTGGTGAACTACGTTGAACACTACGGACTTACGCGCAAATACTTGGGCGGGGGAAAATTTGAGCCTGTGATGCCGCGCCATTCGTGGAATGCAGCCCATAAGGCGTCAAACTGGCTGTTGATTAACCTGCAACGCCATTCCGACCACCACTACAAACCCGATCGTCGCTTTCCCCTGCTTCAGAACCACACATCAGCCGATGCTCCCCAGCTACCCTACGGCTATCCGGTCATGACAGTTGCGGCGATGATACCACCGCTGTGGCGGCGGATCATGAACCCGCGAGTGCGGCGCTGGCGGCAGATGTATTATCCTGACATCACCGATTGGAGCGCCTACAATGCGGCCCGTTGCCCCGAAGACCGCCCCGACCCGACACCGGCAGGCCCGCGCGCCTAGCTGAGACCTAGCGGGGCAGCGCCCATAGTGTCATCGGTCGGGTCAGCCCACGCAGTTCAGATGCGCCGTGCTGCACGAAACCTGCTTGCAGATCTCTGGCGCCGCCTTCGTCCTCCACACGCTGCCGCAGGGTCTCGCTGATCACCATCTGAGCGTTCATCTCGCGGGTGCGCTCCTCCAGTCGGGCTGCAATATTCACCGCGTTACCGATCACAGCATATTCCAACCGGTTTGCGCCGATATTGCCAATCACCGTCTCACCATAGTGAACACCGATGCCAACGCGGATTTCTGCCTCGCCGTAGCGGCGTCGCTCGGCATTCCATTCCGCTACCGACGCCAGCATGGCCCGCCCGCAAGCCAGGGCGTTACTTGCGTCCCTCGGACCAGCCAGCGGTGTACCAAAGGTCGCCATCAAACCATCGCCCAGATACTTGTCCAGCGTGCCGTGATGACGGAACACCTCCTTTTCCATGCGGCCATGAAAATCGCGCAAGAGGTCAATCACCTGATAGGCGTCGCGCTCGGCCGCCAGGCGCGTGAACCCGACAATGTCAATGAACAGAATGGCCACGTCCTGACGGCGGGTCTGCTTCAGCGGTTCATCATTTTGCGACAGCTGCTGCACCACATTGGGCGAGAAATACCGTGACAGATTGGCCCGTTCACGCTCAAGACCAGCATTATTCTGGATCAGCGCGTAAAGCCGTTTTGAGGATATACCCAGCGTCACTGCCACCAGAAAGAACACGATAACCTCCTGAAGGCGCTGATGCAGGAGAAAGCTGTTCGGATCGAGAAATTCAGCCATGGTCGGATCATAGCCCACAACCTCAAGCACCCGTTCGGTTAGGCCGGGCACCGGATCCGTCAGCCACCAGACCATGATCGCCGCAAATAGCCAGATGACTGCGGTCCAGATGCCGATGGCAACCACCGTGCGCCAGGAATAGGCCAGAGTCCCCGCGGCAAGTATGATGAAAAAATAGATGAAATTGCCAAACCGATACTGAATAGGCAGCGGCGTATCGTCGACACTCAGCGGATTTGGCAGAACCATTCCGATGGTCATGATCGACAGATCGGCAAAAATCAGCAGCATCTCAAGCCGTGATTGCCCAACCCGTCCAACCCGGCGGATCAGCCAGCCGTTCAGACATAGCAACGCAAGGATAAAGTGATAATACAGCACATCCCATTTGGGGTTCACATAGATCAGAAAAACCGCCGTTACGGCCATGGCGATCCAGCGCGCCCGCACCGCAAGCTCCAGCCCATTGCGTTTGTGCTCTGTTAGCGCATCCAGCGCATAGGGGCTCTCCTGTCTGAAAATGGCTTCGTCGCTATCCAAGGCAGGAGCGGGGGCGGAGGCGGTTACTGCCATGATATGTATCCATCCATTGGCGCCGGTCTTGCGTCAAACTAACGGCAGCTGCCAACGGATGCACCCCTTGAACCGACAGCGCTGAAACGAAAAGACCCCGCCATGACGGCGGGGCAAGGTTGGCGCCGTCGACAATGCGACAGCGCCTGCGGTTTCACACAGGTTGTGAAAGGGTGGGGTCAGTTTTGCAATTCTGCCCGAATCTGCTGTCGCAGCACGTCGATGGGCACGGTCTTTCCGTCCCGCTTGAAACACCAGTAGGTCCAGCCATTGCAGGAGGGCGCGTTTTCCAGATGCGCTCCGACCTGATGGATTGATCCCTTGATATTGTCGCCGATCAGCGTGCCGTCTGCGCGCACTTTTGCCTTGTGCCGACGGTTCATCGAATAAAGCTCGTCGCCCGGGCGCAACATGCCGCGCTCGACCAGCTGACCAAAGGGGACGCGCGGTTCGGCACGTTTGCTGGCAGAAACCTGCAGCGCTTCGCGGTCGAACTTGCGTACGGATTTGATGCGCTTTTCGGCAACTTCACGGTAGGCGGCTTCGCGCTCGATTCCGATAAATTCACGGCCCAGCATCTTTGCCACGGCGCCGGTAGTGCCGGTGCCAAAGAACGGGTCCAACACCACATCACCCGGATTCGTCGAGCCAACGAGAATGCGGTGCAGCAGCGCCTCGGGTTTCTGCGTCGGATGCGCCTTATTGCCGGCCTCATCCTTCAGCCGCTCATGGCCGGTACAGATCGGCATGACCCAGTCCGAACGCATCTGCAAACCTTCGTTCAGCGCTTTCAGCGCCTCATAGTTGAAGGTATATTTCGCGCCTTCGGATTTTGAGGCCCATATCATCGTCTCATGCGCGTTGGTGTAACGCTTGCCACGGAAATTCGGCATTGGGTTCGACTTGCGCCAGATCACATCGTTGAGGATCCAGAAGCCTTCGTCCTGCACCGCTGTGCCGACTCGGAAGATGTTGTGGTACGATCCGATCACCCAGATGGAGCCGTTTGGCTTCAGGATACGGCGCGCCTGTTTAAGCCAGGCACGGGTAAACTCGTCATAGACGCCAAAGCTGGAAAACTGATCCCAGTGGTCATCAACCGCATCGACCTTGCTGTTGTCAGGACGATGCAATTGCCCCTTCAGCTGAAGGTTATAGGGGGGATCCGCAAAAATCAGATCAATCGAATTTGACGGCAGACCGGACATCACGTCGATACAGTCACCGTCAAGGATCGCGTTTAGCGGGAGCGCCGCGGCGCCCCGTGTAAGTGTTTTGTTCATTTGCTCTGCCTCGATAACCACGGCGCATTTTTGCGCTCATTTTGGTTGTCCACAGGATGAGTCATCGTGGATTCGAGGTCAATTTGTTTTTTAGAACAAGGTGATGAGGTTCACTCTTGATACAATATGTTGTGGACAGGCTTAAAGGAACGCCGATGATGTGGGGTCACGCCCAGGTTCACCAGCGCGTCGCGGTGCTGTTTGGACGGGTAGCCTGCGTTTTTCTCCCAGCCATAGCCGGGAAACTGTTGCGCCAAATCCACCATGATCCGGTCACGGGCCAGTTTTGCCACGATGGATGCCGCCGCGATGGAGACTGATTTGCTGTCTCCCTTGATCACGAACTCCGACGTCTGGAGCAGACCCTTGGGGATCAGATTGCCATCGATCAGCAAATAATCCGGCGCCGGATCCAGGGCTGCAACGGCCCGCTCCATTGCCAGATGCGAGGCGCGCAGAATGTTCAGGGAATCAATCTCTTCGACGCTGGCATGAGCAATCGCAACCTCGGCCTGCGCAAAGATCGACGCTTCGACCGCCTCGCGCCGCTTGGCGCTTAGCTTCTTTGAATCGTTCAGCCCCTCGGGAATATTGTCGGCGTCCAGGATGACCGCAGCGGCGGTCACCGGTCCGGCGAGCGGGCCACGCCCAACCTCATCCACGCCTGCAATACGTATATGGCCACGCGCACGGGCGGCCGCTTCCAATGTGTAATCGGGATAATCCATCCCTTGCTCTGACCGGGTATTAAGCCGGGTTTCAAGTCCGACCGCAGATACCGCGCAAAAAAAGGGGGCCGAAGCCCCCAAGTCTGCTCGAACCCAGGTCCCGCCGACCTCAGCGACGGGTAATGCGATAGCCGCGGTCCTTGAGGCAATCCGGGCGATAGCCGACACGATTGCGTTTGCCATTCCAGAAGGTCACCTGGCAGGCGCGCGGCAGGGTGTGCTCAAATCCGTACTGTTTGCGCAGACAGCCCTGCCCCATCAAAGTCCGGCTTTGGCTGTAGCGCGGGAAATAGCGCACGCATTGTGCCGGCAGATCATAGCGCGCCACATGCGGCGGAAGCGGTCTGGGATGATGAGGCCGATACGGCTTGCCATGTGACGGACGATGCGGACGGGTGACCTGTGGCTGATCATCATCGCGATTGTTCTTCACGATTGCACCGATGATGCCAAGCACGGCGAGACCCGCCAGCACCTTGGCAACATCCTCATCCGCCCGTGCAGGCGCCGCGGAAAACCCGGTCACCGCGACTGCTGCGGCAACGATCAGCGTGATGAATTTGCGATGCGGTTTGGCATTTACATCAATGCGACTGCTGCGAAACATGGGATGTCCTTCCTGAAGTTCTGAAAACATGAGGCCAAATGGCCGATGCAATCAGCCTGGTTCGGAACCGTGCGGACAGGCAATAACGGCGCCTTGTTATCGAATATCACCACCCGCAATCGCCTGTTGTTATTGAATATCCCGCGACAAATGCGCAGTGTGAGGGTATGAAAAACCTCCTTATCTCCACAGCTCTGATTGCCGGTCTTGCCATTGGTATGCTCAGCGATACGAGCCCGGCCGCAGCGGCCGAGTGTTACGCCGATTACAAGGCGAAACAGGATGCCCCGCTGCGGCTGCATTACGGCGTGATCCAGCTTGGCGGCGGCTGCAGCAAGCCGGCCGCCAAGGCCGAAATCTCCGACCGGCTGTTGGCAGCGGGCTGGACCTTGCTCAATGTTCTGTCCATTTTTGGTCCCGACGGGCTGGAACAAAGGAAAACAGATGCCGGACCCTATTTTCTCCGTTTCTGAGGTGCGCGCTGCGGGAAGCCGCGTCATCGCATTGGGGATCACTGCCATCGTTGCCTTGCTGGCGATTGCCGGTACCGTGCTGCTGCTGACGCTTCCCGATGCCAACGCTTTCAACGCAAGGGTCGAGCGGGTCTTTGTGGAAAACGACCTTACCACGCAGGCCGAGATCAAGCTGCTTGAGATCCTCGCCCAGTCCGGCACGGCCTTTGCCGATACGCTGACCAGCTATCGGATGGTAATTTTTGTGCTGATGGTCTTTGCCACCATGATGATGGTGGCTGCGCTGGTGGTTCTGGCCATGCTGGTCATGCTGAACCGGCGCATGGTCCAGATCGAACGCGCAGGCATCCAAGTGACTGAACTGCTGATCAGCCGCGAAGAAAACACCGTCTACCTCAATACCATGGGCTTCAAACTGACCGCCGCAGCGATGGAAACGCTCGCAGTTCTGGCCGAGGCCCGGCTTGATGACGATGTCCTCTCCGGTGCGGAGATCGAGGCGATGATATCTGGCCGCCCCTCAGTTGACTGCGAAGAGGCCGCAGGAGCGACACGGATAAAGCGGCTGCGCGATACATTGGGCAATCAGATGGTCAGCGAGCTTCTGGTCAAGAATATCGCCAAGCGCGGCTATGTCCTGTCGATCAGCAAGGATGTGATCCGCATGGTGTGACCCCCCGTGCGCAGGGAGGTCACCAATCCCGCCACCGCATACTGACAGGGCCTTCAGCCCTTATCCAATGGATCAATTCCCTGTGCAGCTCTGGCATTTTGCCGGGAAACCACCACATAGTAGAAAACCAGGCAACATGGATCCCATGTTGTCAGTCCACCCGGGAACAGCCCTCATGAACATGCGCGCCAGCACCGCAAGACCTGCATATGGAATTATGGTAGAGGAGCTGCGCGGCCCGGTTACGGCGCGGCTCGGTGGCAGGATCATCGCCCAGAGCACCCGTGCCAAGGTGATGTATGAGACCCGCCGACCTGCCGCCATCTATTTTCCCCGTGACGATATCCACACCTGCCTGACGCCTGCCAACGGGCACCAGACCTTCTGCCCGTTTAAGGGAACTGCAGGCTATCAGGATCTGGAACTTGGCGAACAGAGCATCTGCAATGCCGCCTGGTCCTATGACGATGCTCTGCCTGAGGCTTCCGGCATCGCAGGCCATGTCAGTTTTATGCCGGAAGCGCGCGTTGAGATCGACCTTGGCAGCAATCAGCTTGAGGTCCCGGAATATGGTAATATTTCAGGACCGCTGATCGATTGGCTGCTGCGCGAAGCTGCATATCTGCCGACACCTGAGGAATTCACCCAAAGCCTGTCGGAGAAACTGGTCGAACATGGCGTTCACCTGTCGCGCCTCTCGGTGATGGCCTGGTCCCTGCACCCGATGATCGCGGGCAAGAACTTCATCTGGAGCCGCGCCACCGGCAAGGTCACGACCTACGCCCCGAGCTATGAGATCCACGATCACCCGGCATTTCAGAACAGCCCCCTGCGCCATGTTTCCAACGGGCTTGGCGGCATCCGGCAGCGGTTGGATCTGGATCAGCCCAGCGATGCCTTTCCGATCCTCAGCGATCTGAGGGAAGAGGGCGCAACCGATTACGTGGCGATGCCGCTGCCCTTCTCCGATGGGAGGATAAACGTGCTGACGGTTGCCAGCCATCATCCGAAAGGGTTCTCGACCGAGAACCTGGGGCTGATATTCGAATGTTCTGCGGTTATTGCCCGGTACTATGAAGTGTTCATGCAGCGGGAGAACGCACAGTCCCTGCTGGAAACCTATGTAGGCAAGCGAACCGGCGCGCGGGTTCTGGGTGGGGAAATCCGGCGTGGTGATGGCGATGACATTGATGCCGCCATTATGTTCTGCGACCTGCGTGGATCCACTCGGCTTGAGGAGGACCTGGGCCGCAGCGCCTATATCGAGCTACTCAACAGCTTCTTTGAAACGGTATCGACGATCGTGCATGAACACGGCGGCGAGGTGCTGAAATTCATCGGCGATGCGGTCCTAGCGGTGTTCCCCGCTGGCGACACACCCGATGAGGCACGCGCGCAGGCCCTGCAATCGGCGCGGGCAATTGTTGCCGGACTGGACGCAATGGGCGACGAAGAGGGCAAGCGGCGCTGTGAATCGGCCATCGGTCTCGCCTACGGTCGTGTCACCTACGGCAACGTCGGATCCCGTGAGCGGTTGGATTTCACCGTCATCGGTCAGGCCGCCAATATCGCCGCACGGCTTGGCGACTATGGCAAATCCTGCGGCCATACGATCGTGGTCAGCCGCGACCTGTTGGAAACCCCGGAACAAGCGACGCCGCTTGGCTCGGTATCGCTGCACAATGTCTCCCGCCCGGTTGAGGCCTTCGCCGTTTCCGTGGCGATGGATGCCGACCAGCTCGCCGCGTCCTAACGGCTGACCAGCAGGCGCTGCGCCTCGTCCCCCATTGTTACAACCAGCGGCTCCTGCGCCTGCCGCGCCTTGAACGCAGCCTTGCCACCGAGCCTCTGCCAGTTGATCTGCACCAGCGACTGCGCAACAGCGCCGCCCAGCGTTGCCCCCGGTCCGGTGATGATAAACAGATCCGGCGCGAACTCCTGCGCCGCGACCTGCACCGCGCGAGTGAAATCATAAGGCTCAACGACCTGCGCATTCAGCGTGTAGTCCCTGAGGCTCGTCAGTGAATATCCGCCAGGCCACCAAACCTGCCCTCGCCCGTCGACCAATGGCTTCTTTGCCGCAGAGAACAGGTCCACCGGCAGTCGCGACCGGCCTTCAGCAGCGACCGGGGCCTGTAGGTCGGTATGGAACGCGGCATGGTTGGGCAATCGCATGGGGAAGCGATCCTGCACCTGCGGCACAGCCTGTTCAAACGCATCCAGACCGTCGGCATTGCCCGCCAGCACCAGCATGCCGCCCAGATTGATTGACAGCGACAGGTGATGATCAGGCCTGCTGTCTATGTCACGCACCAGCTGAAGCAGCTCTGTCTTGCGCTGCCGATCCAACTGCCAGTCGTCGCTCTGACAGGGGTAAACCAGCTGCCCGCCAATGAGATGCTGCTGCATCAGCTGACCCATGGTGTTGACCACCTCAAACCCTGTTTGAGGGCTGAGCGCACCGGCGGCGGCCAGCGCGATGTACCAGCCCATCGAATTGCCCGTGACCGCCACGACATCAATGTCTTCGGCGAGTGACTGCGCATCCGCAATCGCGCTGGCATAGATCAGCGGAGAGGCCACATCGCCGCGCGTGTATTTGGACATCGCGTATCTCTCAGCACCATCCAGCGCAGTGACACTCTCTTGGCCCGCGGCCTCGCGCATTGCGTCAAATGATCCAATTAGAGCCTGCTTGTCGGCGTGGTGACGCGCCAGATACCCAAGTTCCGTTTTGTTGTATGTGCCACGTCCGGGACAGATCAGAACAGCGGTGCGGGTCATGTGTCAGCTCCTGTCAGCCGCAGCGCCGCTGCGACGATACTCTCCTTTGACGGCAATGTTGCAGCATAGGCGGGACCGGTCGGGATAAAGCAATCCTCCGCCACGACACGTGCCATCGGCGCGCCATCCGTCTCATAGAACAGCGACATCAGCGCCTCCGACTGACTTCCTGTGCTGCGGCATTCGTCGACGATCAGGATGTTGTCGCATCCTGCCGTGGCCGCAAGCAGCGCTTCCTTTGGCAACGGCGCGAGCCAGCGCAGATCGACGACCCGGGTGGAAACGCCCTTGGCCTTCAGCTCGGACTGGGCCTGTGTCGCCAAGTAACGGCCATTGCCATAGGTCACGATGGCAAGGTCTTGGCCATCGCCATGCACCCCGACCTCTCCCAACGCAATCCGCTGGTCGGGTGCGGGATAGAGACGCATCCAGCCGCCGTCCTTCGGCTCATGCAAATCACGCATCGGATAAAGCGCTATCGGCTCGACAAAGACCACGACGCGCTGCTCCTCCCGCGCCAGACGCACGGCCTCGCGCAGCATCATCGCGGCCTCGGACCCGTCCGAGGGACAGGCAATCACGATGCCCGGAATATCGCGCAGGACCGCCAGCGAATTGTCATTGTGGAAATGGCCACCGAAGCCTTTCTGATAGCCCAGACCGGCAATCCGCAGCACCATCGGATTGCTGAACTGGCCGTTAGAGAAAAACGGCAGGGTCGCGGCCTCGCCACGGATCTGATCCTCGGCGTTGTGTAGATAGGCCAGGAACTGGATCTCCGGGATCGGGACAAATCCGTTGTGTCCCATGCCGATGGCCAGCCCAAGGATCGACTGCTCGTCCAGCAAGGTATCAATCACCCGGTCCGGGCCAAACCGCTGTTGCAGCTTCTGGGTGACGCCATAGACGCCCCCCTTCCGGCCGACATCTTCACCCATAGTGACCAGCTCAGGATGCTCCAGCATCAGGTCGGTCAAGGCCCAGTTGATCAACCGGCTCATCGGCTGGGGGTCTGTCTGAGCACGCAGATCGCTGCCCAGAATTTCTGCCCGCACCTCACCGCTTGGCCCGTTCGTCTTGCGACAGACCCGCTTTGGTGGGATCAGGCTGGCACTGACATCCCCTGCCGTTCTCAGATGCGGACGGGTGACGACCTCTGTGCGGATCCGTTCAACCCGCGCGCAGGTCTCAGTGTAAATCTCCAGTGCCGCTTCCCGTGACAAAGCTCCGGATTGCGACAGCAACCGCACGGAGTGCAGCAGCGGATCATTGGCCTCATCCGCCTCAACCTCTGCCTTGCTGAGGTAAGTGGTCGGCACGTCTGCACCTGCATGACCGTAGAGCCGCACGGTGCGCAGATGCAGGAAAGCAGGCTTGCGACAGCGACGAACGTAGTCGGCAGCTGCCCCGGCCACCGCATAGGTGTCGTGGATATTCAGCCCGTCGGCCTGAAAATAGCGCATACCCGGCCGATACGACATCGACGCTTCGATCCACCCCTTCGGAGTCTTGACCGAAATGCCAATCCCGTTGTCCTCACAGACAAACAGCAGCGGCAAAGGCGTCGACTGCACAGACGCCCAACAGGCGGTATTGATCGCTCCTTGTGCCGTCGAATGATTGGCCGAGGCATCGCCGAAGGAACACATCACAAGCCCATCGTCAGGCAGAACCCGGTGCTCTGGATCATGCCGTCGCGCGGCACCGATAGAATAGGCCGCGCCGACCGCCTTGGGCAGATGGCTGGCAATGGTCGAGGTCTGTGGCGGGATCATCAGCGCCTTGGATCCCAGCACCTTGTGCCGCCCTCCCGATGTCGGATCCTCGGCAGAACAGGCAAAGGACAGCAGCATATCCCAGGCAATGCTCTGACCCGGCACCTGATCTGCCCGGGCGATCTGAAATGCGGCGTCGCGGTAGTGCAGGAAGGCCATGTCATCAGCGCGCAAGGCTCGCGCAACCGCCGCCATTCCTTCATGACCGGACGAGCCGATCGTGTAGAAACCCTGCCCAGCCTTTTGCATAGCCCGGCTGGTGCGGTCCAGGGCACGGCTCAGGACCTGCGCGCGAAAGATCGCGACCGCATCACTGCTGCAAAGGTCCCCCACAGGCGACGGCCCCGGGGGCAGGCGACCTGCGACCACTCGATCAAGGAAATTTTGATGTACGATCTCGGCGCGATCCATGGCCTACCCCTTATTGCTCAGGGGCTTTATCGCCGATATGCGCCAGTCTTACCAATGAGATTACAGCAGGCACCCATGAGCAAAACTCATACTGCTCAGGTCAAAGACCGCCCCGCGGAATGACAAAGGCCGCGCCGAGGCGCGACCTTTTCTAACAAGCAATCAATGAGGGTCGGGATCAGTCTGCCTTTGCCCGCAAACTGTCGCGATACAGCGCCTTGGCCAGTGAAATCATCATGAAAACCATGACAATCGTGAAGGGCAGTGCGCCAATGATCATAGCGTTTTGCAAGGCTCCGAATGGATTGGAAGCCGCGCCACTGTTGCCAGCGATGATCAGCGCGCCGATGACCGAGGTCAGAATCAAGCCCCAGATGATACGGTGCTTGATCCCGGTTTCCTCTTCGCCACCGGACATGATGGTGTTCATCACCAGAATACCCGAATCCGCTGAGGTCACGAGGAAGGTCATGATCAGCACAACACACATCACGGTGATGGCAGACAGGAAGCCGCCCGAAATCATCTGCTCCAGCGTCACAAACAGCTTGGCTGTATTGGTCGCCCCGATGATCGACCCTGCGGCGGTACCGTTCAGTTCCAGATCAATCGCGGTGCCGCCCAGAATGGTCATCCACAGGAAGCAGACGATGGCAGGTGCGATTACGCAGCCCAGAATGAACTCACGCACGGTGCGCCCTTTGGAAATACGTGCCAGGAACAAACCGACGAAGGGCGAGAAGGCAATCCACCAGGCCCAGTAGAATGTGGTCCAGCCTGCCTGCCAGCCGAACTGGCGACCGGGTTCCCCGGCTGCATAGATCGCATCGGCATCCAGCGCTGCCGCCGACGCAGGCAGCCCTTCGGTGAAGCCGCCCAGCGACCCCCAGGGGGATGTTGCCGAACCGTAGACCGAGCTCATATCTTCCGCAGGAAGCGCCTGTGCGGCCTCCGGCAGAGCCGTCGCAAAGGCATCCGCCGATTGCGGCCCATAGGCACCAAAGGACATCTGAGTGAAATGCAGGATGTAATCGACCAGACCGCTGCCGAATTTAGTCATCGCAAAGAAGAACGACCCAAAGAACACAAAGGTCAGCAGCAGGATAACCGACAGTACGAGATTGAGGTTGGAGAGATATTTGATGCCGCGACCAACCCCGGAAACTGCAGAAAGAATCGACAGCCCCATGATCACGAAAAGCGCCGACAGCAGGCCTACGGTGCTCGGTTTCGGCGCTTCGGCATCCCCGTTCATCAGCCATTCCATCCCTGAAACCGCATAGACGCCATCAACGAACTGGCTGACACCAAAACCGATGGTGACGGACACGCCAAGAATAGTGGCCACAACACCCAGAACATCAACCAGATGGCCGATAAAGCCATTTGCAGCCTTGCCAAGCAACGGCGTCAGGGCCGACCGGATCGTCAGCGGCATATCGCGCGTATAGGCATAATAGGCCAGCGACAGGCCGGTCAGAACGTAGATTGCCCAGGCGTGAAACCCATAGTGCAGGAAGGTGTAGCGATAGGCGGACTGGACCGCCTCTTCGGTATTTGCTGCGACCTCGCCGGACAGAACCAATGGGTTGGAGCCCCAGAGGCCCAGCGGCTCCGCCGTTGCGAAGACCATTAGCCCGACGCCCAGCCCGGCACCAAACATCATCGAGAACCACGAGAAATTGGAGAATTCCGGCGTCGCATCAGCCGCCCCCAGCTTCTTGTTGCCGGTTGCAGGCAGAATGGCCAGAACAAACAGGAAGAAGGCAAACAGTCCCACGGAGATGATGTAGAAGGCGTTGAATCCGTTCAGCAACTCGCTGTTCACCCAGGACAGGGTTCCGCTGGCTTTGCTTGGCCAGACCAAGGCCCAGAGGACCAGCGTCGTCATGATGATCTTACTGATCAACGCGATAGGAAGGCTGTGGCCCTCGTAGAAGCCGGATGGAGCTGTTTCGATCTCCAACTCGGTAAATGGTGGCTTGATTGACATAATCGTTCCCTGTTCCGTGTCGCGCGCCGTTGTTGTCGTTCCCCGTATCACCTGGCGCTCGGGTGGCGGGTTGTGCGCAGCGCACGCAAAGGTGCTGCGCAAGGCTCGATATGCGGTCACGCGGGCAGATCGGCAGATCCCATGTTGGCCCTTCGGCGCAACCTAGGCTCTGCTGCACGCGCAGCCGTTCGGTTTCAGTTCTGCTCCCCTATCTCCTGTCCCACGCCGACGCCGTCTCGAAGGTGCATCCAAGCCCCCTCGTCCCCATGTCGGCGTCGCGCATTTGGTCAAGACTACTCAATTACAGTGCTTCAGGCACTTCGAATAAAATGTAGCGAATTTCAGAAAATCTAAATCCATCGCAAAGACGAATTAGGGTTCAAACATTTCAAATGCTTGCAGCCTGTCAAAGCTTTTTTCAACGGCTTATATCGACCGGAAAAACATCTCGGATACAGAGATCAACACGCTCAAAATCCCTGATGACCGTGCCAAAATTTTGCGCAAGTTAACCAGACAGACCGGCCTCGGACCAATCCGCGACAGCAGAGAACCGGTAAGGTTCAGACGGAAACACCTGCCAGCAGGTCAGACCGGCTGATGTCAGCACGCTCCCCGGCCAGTGTGATGCGCCCCCGTCGCAGAACGACAAATCTATCTGCAAGCTCATAGGCAAAATCGAAATATTGCTCGACCAGAACAATCGCCATCTCGCCCTCGTCGCGCAGATGCCGGATTACATCTCCGATCTGCTGAATGATATTCGGCTGGATCCCCTCGGTCGGTTCATCAAGCAGCAGCAGCTTCGGACGCGTGATCAATGCGCGTGCAATGGCAAGCTGTTGTTGTTGCCCCCCTGACAGATCGCCTCCACGGCGATGACGCATATCGTGTAGAACGGGGAACAGCTGGTAGATCCGATCCGGCACCTGATGATCGCTTCGCGGCAGGCAGCCAAACCCGGTTTCGAGATTCTCAAGCACCGTCAGCAACGGAAAGATCTCCCGCCCCTGCGGCACATAAGCGATGCCTTTTTGCGCCAGTTGATAGGATGAGGCAGCCCGCAATGGGTCGCCGTCCAGCAGAATTTCTCCACCGGATCGAGGATGGCGACCGGAAATCGCCTTCATCAGACTGGTCTTTCCCACGCCATTCGTCCCCATCACGCAGGCCACCTCACCACGTTTCACCTCCATCGAAATCCCATGCAGGATCTGCGAATGCCCATAGTGCAGCGATATATTTTCCAGCTTCAGCATATTTTAGCGCCCCAGATAAACATCAATGACAGCTTGATCGGCGGTCACATGATCCAGCGATCCTTCGGCGAGGACCGCGCCTTCGTGCAGAACCGTCACCTTGCAGTTGAGGCGCCGCACAAAGTCCATATCGTGCTCCACGACGACAACCGCACGCGTCTTGGCCGCTGCGACCAGGATAGCCGTGGTCTGTTCACGTTCTTCCGGGCTCATACCTGCCGCCGGTTCATCCACCAGCAGCAACCGTGGTTCCTGCGCCAGCAACATGCCGATCTCCAACCACTGTTTCTGCCCATGGCTCAGCTCCCCGGCGGAACGGTGCAAGGCATCGGCCAGACCAACCTCCGCAGCCAGTTCCTGAACGCGGCCAAGATGCGGCGAGCTGGGGCGATAACGTAACACGGCAAACGGGCCGCGGTCCGCCTTCAATGCCAGCAGCAGGTTTTCCTGCACTGTCTGTTCCTCGAAGACCGTCGGTTTCTGGAACTTGCGGCCAATGCCGTCCCGCGCAATGCGCGCTTCGGAACCGGCAAACACCGATCTTCGACGACCATCCCAGATGATGCTGCCGCTATCGGGCGCAGTTTTCCCGGTGACAATATCCATGAAGGTGGTCTTGCCCGCACCGTTTGGTCCGATAATCGCGCGCAGCTCCGCCGGACCAATCCTGAACGACAGGTTGTTGATCGCGCGAAACCCGTCAAAGCTGACCGAAATACCTGAGACTTCCAGAAGCGGATTCATCGCTGGACCTCCTGCTCACCGGGTTCAGTTGCAATCGTTCTGCGTTGCTGGATCAGGTCAAGCAATCCACCGATCCCCTTGGGCGCAAACAGCGTCACCAGAACGAACCCGAGCCCCAGGACAACCTGCCACCAGTCGACCCAGCGAATAGTGAAAATCCCAAGATCAACATCCGGTGCCTGACCGCCAGTAAACCAGCTGGACAGCAGCGAGACGAGTGCGGCACCAATCACCGCGCCGTAAAGTCGGCCACGTCCACCGATGGCGACCCAAACCGCGAGGTAGATAGACGCGATTGGCGCCATCTCAGCAGGGTTGATGATGCCGGCCTGCGGGTAATAAAGCGCACCTGCAATGCCCGCGACACAGGCGGTTCCGGTGAACACCACCAGCTTGTAGCCCTCAACGGAATAGCCCAGAAACCGGACCCGGGTTTCATTGTCGCGGATCGCCCGCAGCACGGATCCAAACTTTCCGCCAACCACCCAGGCAGCCGTCACATAGCCCAGCCCTAATGCGAGGGCCGAGCCCCAGAAAAACCAGATCGAAACCAGCGACTGCGGCACATCAGTCAGACCGGGCAGGTTTTGCAGCCCGCTCAGCCCGTTGTTGCCACGCAATCCGCTGTCGTTCTGGAACAGATATAGCGCCAGCGCCAATGTCATCGCCTGCGTCAGGATCGACAGGTAGACACCAGTGACCCGGCTGCGAAAGGCCAGCCAGCCAAAGACCAGCGCCAGCAGCCCGGGAACCGCCACCACAAGTAAGAGCTGCACTGCCAGACTGTCGGCAAAGGCCCAGACCAGCGGAAAGCTGTCCCCCCCGACGACACCAAAGATCTGATGTGCGATCGCATCATGTATCTCGCCCTGGGTTGGCGGTAGCACCGCATCCGACAGGGAGCCGAGCACCGCATCCCGCGTACGCTCATACATCAGCCACATGCCGATCATGTAGCCGCCCAGCCCGAAAAACGCGAAATGCCCCAGGCTGAGGATACCGACATAGCCCCAGATCAGATCCATCGCGATCGCTACCAGACATAGGCAGAGAGTCTTGCCCAGTGTCTTGATCATGGAGGTGGAAACAAACCCGGCCCCCAACCCTTCGGACAGCAGGGTAATTCCCAGCGTGAACAGCGCCAGAACGGCAATGAAAACCAACACCGATGGATTGCGGGCAATAAACGAACGCTGCATGGATCAGTCCCCCGCCGCGCGGCCACGCAGGGCAACAATTCCGCGCGGTCTGAATTGGATGAAGATGATGATCAGCACAATCATATAGGTCTGCGCCGCCAGCGTGTTGGACGGGTTCAACCATTCGATGCCCTTCTGGGAGAAACCAATCATCACCGCCCCGGCCAGGGTGCCCCAGATACTGCCGACGCCGCCGACCACAACGGTCATGAAGCTCTGGACGATGTAGTCGTTGCCCAGCTCGGAGGTCACCTTGGCAAAGAGCCCGATTGCAACGCCCGCGATGCCCGCGATGCCGGACCCCAGGCCAAAGGTCAGCATATTCACCCGGTCCGGATTGATCCCCATGGATGCCGCCATGCCTCGGTTTTGGGTGACGGCACGGGTTTCCAGCCCCAGGCGTGTGCGCCGGATAATGAACAGCAACAGCCCAAGAAAACCCAACGCCAGCACGAAGATCGCGATACGGATATAGCTGATGGACACGACGTCGTTGATGATCCACGCGCCGTCCAGCCATCCCGGTGCGGTCAGCGGGCGCGCCTGCGTCCCGAATATGTTCTTGGCCAGCTGCTGCAATGCGATGGAAATACCAAATGTCGCAAGAAGCGTCTCTAACGGCCGATTGTAGAGCCAGCGGATCACCAGACGCTCCATCGCAATCCCCGCTCCGAAGGTCACCGCAAAGGCCGCTGGAATCGCCACCAGAATGGACAGCGTATGGTCGGAGATGAACAGCTGCACCACATAGCCGGTATAAGCCCCCATCATGATGAATTCGCCGTGGGCCATGTTGATGACCCCCATAACGCCAAAGGTGATCGCAAGACCGATGGCCGCCAGAAAATAGATCGACGCCAGAGACATGGCATCCAGAGTGAGATCCGCCGCCTGATTGAAACCGACCTGCCTGTTGATGCGCGCCAGTGCCGTCTCTGCGGCATCCGTCACCGCCAAGGAGGACTCCTCATAGATGTCAAAGTACCGGTAGCCTGCGACTGCTTCAGCCATTTCTTCCCGGGTTGGGGCCGGGCGGGCCAGACCGGCAGCCACCAGACCGTCATAGGCCTGTTGCCGCATTGCAGGGTCAGACAATTGCGCCAATGGAATACCGGCCACACGACCATCGGCGATATTGGCCTCCAACGCTGACCTGATCTCGTCGGCCCCCAGCGCCGCAGGTGCCAGATCGCGGGCAACCAGTGCGGCATAGGCATCCTCCGCGCCGATCCCGCGCCCGATACGCCGCTCGGCCGCGACATTTGCACCCGTCGGCGCACCCGAGGAATGGATTTGCAACTCCGTCTGCAACAGCGGGTTCAATGTCGCGCGGACATCAACCCCCAGATCGGCGGACATCTCCTCAATTGCGCCAACACGTGCCTTTGGATCGGTATCAAAGCGAATGGTCAACAGGCGCTCCGCACGCCGCTTCAAGGCCAGCAGATCCTCATCGGTCTCACTGGCAATTGAGGCCCGCAACGGCATGAGCGCCGCGGCTGACGGGTCCCGCCCGATGGAGGTAACTGCCGCCTGTCGTATCGACAGATCCGGGTCTTCCAGTTGGAACCGAACCAGCGCCGTTCCGATCATCGCCCGCACGCCGGAGTTGGGCTTGATCAGCTTGAGATCGCCCTTATCCGCCACCCCGACCATTGCGCCACTGTCGAGGTCAATCAGATCATAGCGCCCATCAGCGTTTTTCTCGGCCCTGAAGAACACGTGGTCGGATGTCCGCAGGACCAGTTTCTTGTCCTGCCAGAGCTGCAAGACAGCCTGAACCTGCGCGAGGCCACTTTCGGCGATGGCATCAATCGCGGGTTCGATCGTCTGCCGCGAACTGGCGACAATCAAGGCGGACTGCGACTGAAGGAGGTCCTGAACCCCTGTATTCGATGGTGCAGATGCAACAGGCGAAGGCGAGGCCAGTTGAGGCGCTGTCTGCGCCGTGGCAGCCAAGCAGCCCCAAAGCACAAACAGACCAGCGGCAAAAAACCGTGTCATGATAGGCGTCATTTCCGTTCGAGGAGGGAAGAGAGGGTTGGAAGGGAGGAAATCCCCCCTTCCGTTACGATCCTGCCAGGTCAGTAGTTGGACAGAGTCTGCACGCAGCTCTTGGTCTCGGTGTTGTACATACCGCAGCCGAGGTCTTTCCAATCCGAAGTCAGAACAGCCGACTCGGGAAGGAAATCTGTCCAGGCATCGCCGGGCACTTCCTCAGTCTGGCTGATGATATCAAACTGCCCGTTGTCCAGTATCTCACCGATCAGTACCGGTTTTGCGAGATGGTGGTTAGGCAGCATGACCGCCGTGCCACCGGTCAGGTTCGGAAACTCCTGCCCGTACATCGCCGCGCGGACAGCATCGACATCTGTGGTGCCGGCCTCTGTCACCGCATTCACCCACATGTTGAAACCGATGTAATGGGCTTCCATCGGATCGTTGGTTACCCGGTCCTCGCCCATCCGCTCCTTCCACTTCGCGACAAAGGCGCTGTTGGCGTCATCCTCGGCGGATTGAAAGTAGTTCCAGGCCGCCAGATGCCCGACCAGATTGGAAGTATCCAGACCCGAGAGTTCCTCCTCCCCAACAGAAAACGCCACAACCGGGATATCGTCAGCGCTGATACCGGCTGCCGCCAACTCTTTGTAAAACCCGATATTCGCATCGCCGTTGATGGTGGAGATCACCCCCACCTTCTTGCCATCTGCGCCCAGCGCCACGACATCGGCAACGATCTTGGACCAGTCCGAATGACCAAACGGAGTGTAGTTCACAAAGATATCACTCTCGGCGATTCCCTTCTGCTTCAGATAGCTGGCGAGGATATTGTTCGTGGTGCGCGGATATACATAATCGGTGCCCAGCAGCGCGAATTTCTCCACACCCAGCTCGTCCAGAAAGTAATCCGTTGCCGGAATTGCCTGCTGGTTCGGCGCAGCACCGGTGTAGAACACGTTGCGCGAGCTTTCTTCGCCCTCATATTGCACCGGATAGAACAACAGGCCGTTCAGCTCTTCGATCACCGGCAGCACCGATTTGCGGCTCACCGAGGTCCAATTGCCAAAGATCACATCGACCTCATGCACACTCAGCAATTCGCGGGCTTTCTCGGCGAACAGGGGCCAGTTGGACGCAGGATCCACCACAACCGGTTCCAGTTCACAACCGAGGACGCCGCCTTTGGCGTTCTGATCCTCAAGGAGCATCAGCATGGTATCTTTGAGCGTTGTTTCGGAAATCGCCATCGTTCCAGACAGCGAATGCAGGACACCCACCTTTATTGGGCAATCAGCCGCCGCAACCGCAGTTCCCATGGTCGCCAAACCCAGCGCAGTGCAGGTGGCTGTCGTCGCCAGAACAGATTTATAGGTGATCATTCAGTCTCTCCTCGCCCGGACAGAGGTGTATCCCTTGCGCCGGGGCGCCGGATTTCCTACCTGTGGCGGGCAGCTTCGTGTTGCATCCGTGTGGCGGCTGGCGAGATCGCAAATTCCTCCGGTCGTCACACATCCACGATGTTTGAGCCTCGCTCTCGTGGATAGGCTGAGCATTCTGCATCGCAGCAAGTTTCGCAAACGACGCGCGAAAAACGCCCGCCGACAACCGCGCAACAGCCTGTTTTTTGATCACCAAACCCACAATTGGCCTCTATTTTGCGCAGGGCTTGCCGCGGAACACCCAACTGTTCGCTTTGAACTGGCGGCAGATCCGCACTGTGATGAAATCGACAGCATGACGCCTAGACCTTCATCCCAGCGCCAATTGATGCCTTGGCAAACCGCCTGTTCCGGTGATTCCAGGGCGTCGCGCCTTCCTACGGCCGAGACGCAACCATGGCCGAGCCAGCCGACCCCGCCGCGCGCCATCGGCACGGTCTCGGTATCCTCCAAGCGGCGCGGCAACACATCGGTCCTCGCCGGACTCCGTCAGGCGGGCTCTCTGAAGCTGCTGTTCCCGCGCACCCATGACGCGGATCTTCAGGGGGTTCTGGTCAATACAGCGGGCGGTGTGACTGGCGGAGATCAATTTGAACTCAGCGCCACCGCGCGCGTCGGAACCTCTCTTACGCTCACCACCCAGGCGGCGGAGCGGGCCTATCGGGCGCAACCCGGAGAGACGGGCACAATTCGCAACTCGCTCAGTGTCGAGCCTCGCGCCAGCCTTGCCTGGCTGCCCCAGGAAACCATCCTGTTTCAAGGGTGCAACCTTGATCGGACGCTGACGGTCGATCTGCACGAAGACGCCCGGCTGCTGCTATGCGAGACGCTGATCTTCGGGCGGGCGGCAATGGGCGAGACCCTTACCAAGGCGAGCCTGCGTGATTGCATCGACATCCGCCGCGCAGGCGCACCGCTGTTTCTGGATAACGTAAGCCTCGATGGTGACATCGCGGCCCATCTGGCGAGGCCCGCAACCGCAAACGGCGCCGGAGCCATCGCAACGCTCATTTATGTTGCACCGGACGCTGCCGGGCGGCTTGGCCCGTTGCGCGCGCAGCTTGGCCCGACCGCCGGGGCCAGCCTGATCGGCTCAGACCTGCTGGTCATGCGTGCCCTCGCAGCGGACAGCTATGTCCTGCGCCAGCTCCTGCTGCCGATCCTCCGTGATCTGCGCGGCGCCCCTCTTCCCCGACCTTGGATGATCTGACATGAACCTGACCCCGCGTGAAAAAGACAAACTGCTGATTTCCATGGCCGCAGAGGTTGCCCGACGACGCCTCTCTCGCGGCGTCAAGCTGAACCATCCCGAAGCAATTGCCCTGATCACCGACGCCGTTGTCGAAGGTGCACGAGACGGCCGATCAGTCGCCGACATGATGGAAGCCGGCGCGCAGGTCATCACCCGCGACGACTGCATGGAAGGCGTGCCCGAGATGATCCACGACATTCAGGTCGAGGCAACATTCCGCGATGGCACAAAACTCGTCACCGTTCACAACCCCATTCGCTGATTCACATTCAGGAGACCCAGACCCATGACATTGCGACCCACGCTCCTCTCATTGTTGCTGCTGGCTGGCGGCCCCGCGCTCGCCCATGGCGGCGGGCATGTTCACCCGCACGGTGCGGACACCTGGCTTCTCGTGGCTCTGGTCGCGACTGTCGTTATCGGCTGCGCCAGCCTTCTGTGGCGGCGCAAATGATCCCGGGAGAACTGATCCCCGCCGCGGGCAGTCTGGACCTCAACCCGGATCGTCCGGTCACCGTCCTGATGGTCTCTAACACCGGTGACCGCCCGGTACAGATCGGCTCGCACTACCATTTTGCCGAGGCGAACCCAGCTCTCGACTTTGACCGGGAGGCCGCTCGGGGCCTGCGTCTTGATATCGCTGCCGGCACAGCCGTGCGCTTTGAACCGGGCCAGCGCCGCGAGGTACAGCTGATCCCGATATCCGGCGCGCGACGGATCTTCGGCTTCAACGCCGCCATCATGGGGGATCTCTGATGCCATCCCAGATTTCACGCGCCGATTACGCGGCCATGTTCGGCCCCACGGTGGGAGACCGTCTGCGTCTGGCGGACACCGATCTGACTATCGAGGTGGAGCGCGATTTGATCGCCGAAGCCAGCGGTGTCGGCAACGTGCTCAGCTACGGCGAAGAGGTGAAATTCGGCGGGGGCAAGGTCATCCGCGACGGCATGGGCCAGTCTCAGGCGAGCCGCGCCGAGGGGGCAGTCGACACGGTCATCACCAATGCGCTGATCGTGGACCATAGCGGCATCTACAAGGCGGATGTGGGTCTGAAAGACGGGCGCATCGCCGCCATCGGCAAGGCAGGCAACCCGGACACTCAACCCGGTGTCACGATTGTCATCGGGCCGGGAACCGAGATCATCGCGGGCGAGGGGCGCATCCTGACCGCTGGCGGTTTTGACAGCCACATCCATTTCATCTGCCCGCAGCAGATCGAGGAGGCGCTGCACTCCGGGCTGACGACCATGCTCGGCGGCGGCACCGGCCCCGCACATGGAACCCTCGCCACCACCTGTACGCCGGGGCCATGGCACATCGGGCGCATGTTGCAGGCCGCCGACGCCTTTCCGATGAACATGGCCTTTGCGGGCAAAGGCAACGCCTCACAGCCCCGCGCGCTTGAGGAACAGATCATCGCCGGTGCCTGCGCGATGAAGCTGCACGAGGACTGGGGCACCACTCCAGCCGCCATTGACTGCTGCCTGTCAGTAGCGGACGCGATGGACGTGCAGGTGATGATCCACACCGACACACTGAATGAATCAGGCTTTGTTGAACACACGGTCGCAGCGCTGAAGGGGCGCACCATCCATGCCTTCCACACCGAAGGCGCGGGTGGCGGCCATGCCCCGGACATCATCAAGATCTGCGGCGAAGCGCATGTCCTGCCCTCCTCTACCAATCCGACCCGCCCCTTTACCGTCAACACCATCGAAGAGCATCTCGATATGCTGATGGTCTGTCATCACCTCGACAAGTCCATCCCCGAAGACGTCGCCTTTGCCGAAAGCCGCATCCGTCGCGAAACCATTGCGGCAGAGGATATCCTCCATGACATGGGCGCCTTCTCGATCATCGCTTCGGACAGTCAGGCGATGGGTCGGGTGGGCGAGGTTCTGATCCGCACCTGGCAGACTGCCGACAAGATGAAAAAGCAACGCGGACGCCTGCCCGAGGAGACCGGAGAAAACGATAATTTCCGCGTCCGCCGCTATATTTCCAAATACACGATCAACCCGGCCATCGCCCATGGTATCGCCCATGAAATCGGCAGTATCGAGGTCGGCAAACGCGCCGATCTGGTGTTGTGGAATCCTGCCTTCTTTGGGGTAAAGCCTGAAATGGTTCTGCTCGGCGGGTCCATTGCAATGGCGCAGATGGGTGACCCCAATGCGTCTATCCCCACACCACAGCCGGTCTATTCCCGGCAGATGTTCGCAGCCTTTGGCCGATCGGTGGAAAACTCCTCCGTCACCTTTGTTTCCGAAGCGGCGCAGGCAGGCGGGATTGCCCAGCACCTTGGTCTCGCCAAACAGACCTGCGCGGTCAGAAACACCCGCGACATTGGCAAATCGGACCTGAAACTCAACACCGCCCTGCCCAAGATCGAGGTCCATCCCGAAACCTATGAGGTCCGTGCAGATGGCGAGCTTCTGACCTGCGCCCCGGCCGATGATCTGCCCATGGCCCAGCGCTATTTCCTTTTCTGACGGAGCCTTCCCATGTCATTCCCCCTCAGCCAACACAAGATCCACGCGCATGATGCCGACGACCGGATCACCCTCAGCTACGAGGATCGTTTCCTGCGACGCAGGGTGCTGACCTCTGATAGTGGCCTGCGGTTTCTGGTCGATTTCCCCTCCACGCTGTCGCTCGACATGGGCGATGCTTTTGTCTTGGACGATGGCCGCAAAATCGGCGTGCACCCAGCAAACGAACCGCTGCTGGAGGTAACCGGCGATCACCTGCTGCGCCTAGCCTGGCATATCGGCAACCGCCATATGCCCTGCCAGATCGACGCGGATCGTCTGCTGATCCAGCGCGACCATGTGATCCGCGACATGCTGCAAAAACTCGGCGCGACATTGCGCGATGTGGTCGAACCCTTCACCCCCGAGGGCGGCGCCTATGGTCATGGCCGCACCCACAGCCATTCCCATGGCGACGCTCAGGGGCAGCCGCATGCCCACTGAGGCACAGTTGCTGACCCTGATGCAGTGGTTTTCTCCCGGCTACCCGGTGGGGGCGTTCAGCTATTCCCACGGATTGGAATGGGCGATGACCTCCGCCGCGGTCAGCTCGGCTGCCGACGTGCAGGACTGGATCGCAACGGTTCTGCGCGACGGCGGCGGCTGGTCGGATGCGCTGTTCCTCGCTGCGGCCTATCACGCCCCGGACGCCGATACCGTGCAGCGGATCGACACCCAATGCCGCGCCTATGCACCATCACTGGAACGCCTCCGCGAAACCGATCTTCAGGGCGCAGCCTTTTGCCAGATCACCCGCAGCATCTGGCCCGGGACCGACCGAGACGTTGCCGCGAGGCTCACCTATCCCGTAGCTGTCGGCTTTGCGGCAAATTGCTGTTCGATGCCCTTGCAGGCCACAACGGCGCTTTACCTGCACGCATTCACCGCAAACCTCGTCGCGGCGGCTCAGCGCCTTGCCCCCATCGGGCAAAGCGACGCACAGGCAATCCTCCACGCCCTTGCGCCGCTCTGCCTGCAGATCGCAGAGCAAACCGGGGATGGTGACCTCCAGCGCCTGTCCTCCACCTGCTTTCTTGCGGACATTGCCGCGATGAAACACGAAACACAGCATTCAAGGATCTTTCGCACATGAGCACATTGAACGGCCCCCTGCGCATTGGAATTGGCGGCCCGGTTGGCGCAGGCAAAACCACCCTGACCGCAGCCCTGAGCGAGGTGTTTCGCGACAGCCACTCAATCGCGGTGATAACCAATGACATCTACACGCAGGAGGACGCCGAGGCCCTGATGCGGTTGCAGATCCTGCCGCAGGACCGGATCCTGGGTGTTGAAACCGGCGGCTGCCCTCATACAGCCATCCGCGAGGATGCGTCGATCAACCTCGGCGCGGTCGCGGAGATGCGGGAGCGCCACCCGGATCTCGAGATTGTCCTGATTGAGAGCGGCGGAGACAACCTCTCTGCCACCTTCAGCCCCGAGCTGGCAGATCTGACCATCTATGTGATCGACGTCGCCGCAGGCGAGGAAATCCCCCGCAAAGGCGGGCCGGCGATCACCCGCTCGGATCTGTTGATCATCAACAAGACCGACCTTGCCCCGCATGTCGGTGCGGATCTATCGGTGATGGAGCGCGATGCAAAACGAATGCGCGGGGATCGCCCATTTTTGTTTGCCAATCTCAAGGCCCGCGACGGTGTCGGAGTGATCCGCGAGATGATCCAAACCCTTGGCGGACTCGGCTAGCCGCCCCGCGATTTACAAATCTCAACTCACCTTATTGGGGTGTCAAACTATATTGAAGCCATGGCTGGGCACCTGGTGGGCGGCCGGTCTTTGGGCGGCCCCAGCAGGCTGATCAGAGACGGAGAGCGGCAGCAAACTCTACCGGTGTGATGGTGACAACAACGCGCAGATGATTCCAGTCATGGGCGAATTTGATTCACCAAATCACTGAACATGTTACAGAAAACCAGAATGCGTCACTTCAGTTGAGAACTGCGACAGAGGCCTGTAGCGACGAATAGGCCCTCCGCGTTTTTCCCTCTTCACGCTGTAGATAATTCTGATCGAACAGATGCCGGTAACCCCCTGAACATAAGCGCGTTATTCGAACCAAGCGCAAACTGGCCTTATCCAGTCCAAGGATTTGGCCATATAGCCGCGCGCGTGAATATCCCTATGCGTGTCCAAGCACGGCACAACCGTAGCGAAACTGGATTACAGGCTGCTTCCGTCAGAAAGGTCGCGATACATGCTGAACGAAGAACAAACCGCAATTCTGGAAACCTCTGTCATCGCCTATGATGCGATCTTTTCGGACCTGGGACCGGAGGCACGGGAGTCGTTCCGCGACACCGTTCAGACCTTCTTGGAAACCGGGCTGGGCATTCCCGAAGTCAAAGCCATCAGCAAGGCGACCAACTACTCGAACTGGAACTACAATCTGGTCAAAAGCCTGAAAGGGAAGATCGCCGGTAAGGATTTGGTGAACGACGATGAGGACAACAATCTTGAAGCCCAATGGGCTGAGTTCATCGCAAAAGATCTGAAAATCGTCGGCAAGATCGTCGCCGCCATCGAACAACAATATGCTGCTGGCGAACTGGCGAATACCAACGAACAGTTCATCAATTCGATCAAGGGTAATGTCACCGACGACATATCAAAGCTTCAGGTCGACCTGGACGTGCTCCGGGCGCAGCACGACCGCCTAAGTGATCCGAACCATGCGGATTTCGACGCCGAAGCGGCCGACAAGGTCAGCAAAGAGATCTACCGGACCAGCACCGTTCTTGATGCAGCCGAAAAACTGCAAACCGACCTTGCTGCATTTGAAAAGGGCGGCGATATCGCCGACCACAGCGAAAGCCACGCGAACTATCTGCAAGCGCGCATTGATGCCCTCGAAATCGCCCGTCAAGATAAGCTGGAAGAATACAAGAAATACGCGGCGGAGACCTACACCGGCAGCGATGTGCTTGCCGCAGATGCAAAGGCCGAGCTGGAAGCCATTTCCAGTGAATCCCTTGAGCTGATCAGCCTCCGAGAGAAGACAGAAGGCTTCCAGGAATACAGCAGCACCGTCCGCACCGCCTCGCTGAAGGCCGGAGTCAATCTACTGAGCAGCAGTCAGGCGATCTCCGCTTTCGCCGTCAAACCCGACAACACGCCCGAAGGCCATGCTGCTAACGCAGGCTTCCTGGGTGAAGCCGTGTTCAGCGCTGGCGGCGACATCCTGGACGCTGCCGGCCATCTGAAATTTGCTAAGGGCGCAAAGGGCTTTGCGGCACTGTCACTGGTTGGCGGCGCAGCAGCCAGCTTTGTGCCCACAGCTAAGCTTCTTGCCGACCCGAACCTGCCGGATGAAACCCGCAAAGTCGTACAGGCAGAGGTCGGCCTGCAGGGAACCGCGCTCGCCTTTGCGGCCGTCGAGAACGTGCTCGGCATCGCAGAGCTTGCGGTCAAGGCAGGCAGCAAGGCCGCTAACGTGCTTGGCAAGGCGGTACCGGTTATCGGCGCCATCGGGTCTGTAGTAGGTGCGATCAACCCGGCAAAATGGGCGGAATTTGACCAGAAACAGGATCGGATCGACGCGATTCAGAAGGCCGACACCTACAGCTCCGGCCTGCTGAGCGACCTTCTCCAGGAATCCAAAGACGCAGAAGCCGCATTCTATGGCGTGACCACCGGGCTCGACGTCATCACCGGCGTCACATCGGGCGTACTTGCGGCAACCGGCGTGGGCGCCCCGATCGCCGCTGCGGTGGGTCTGATTGGTGGTGCGATTTCGGCAATTGTTGGTGCCTTTGAACAGGTTGCGCTTGAAGGAATTGCCGACAAATATGCCGCCAAGATCCGAACTGACGAGAACGGCAATCCGCAGACTGTCGAAGAGTTCTTCGACGGCAGCTTTGATCAGAAACAGGAAAAGACCAAGGCCCACTACACCGAGTTCTTCGGCGAGTTGATCGCGGACGACGATGTCGACCAGGTGATTGCGCTTGGCGGCCAGGGTCTGGATGTAACCGATATCGAATTGTCGGCCATCAGCAAAACCAGTGGCGAGCTGAACAAGACCGCCAAGAACTACGTCGAAACCTTCACGACCAATGGCTGGCAGACCGGCAACCGCAGCCTCACCCCGACCGAGGGCAGCGATATCAATGTTATCAACCTGCCGAATGCCCATGGCGCCAAATCCTACCTGACCTTCACAACACCGCTGTTCTCCGCCGGCACCGAGGAAACCAGCCGCGAAGAGACCGGCAAGAACGAGTATCAGACAACGCTCAAGATTACCGACCTGTCCGGCTGGGATATCCGCGACTACGGCGACAATCAGACCACCTTTAACATGTCGAAGGTTGTGTCGAGCGCCGAAGACCGTATGGGCAACAAGATGGAGGTCGGGATCGAAATCAACGCGGGTGGTGGTGATGACACGCTGTTCGCCTATGAAAGCCAGGTCACCTTCGACGGTGGCACCGGGCAGGATACCGCCTCCTACGCGCGGCTGTCAGGTGGCGAACTTTCGAGAGGGCTTTCCATTGGCGCATCCGGCGACAGCACCTATGTTTCGAAGAACCTCACGGCAGGTTCGAAATACTATCAGGAATCCATCGACTCGCAGACTGCCAACCACGGCAAACGCACCGAGGTTGTACAATTCCGCAAAGTTGAGCTTGCCGAGCGCAGTGGCATCCACTCAGTCTCCGACACCCTCAGCAATATCGAAATCCTGCATGGCTCCTCGCTGGGCGACTTCATGTATCTCGACACCTCCACACAGCTTGAACAGGTCTTTGGCTTCGGCGGCGATGACCGCATTGATGTCGGCGCCTCAATTCAGGTTGTTGGTGGCGGCGAGGGCGACGATCTGATCAACCTCAAACACGCACTTCTGGAAAGCTACTGGAACGGCCAGAAAGACGAGCTCTATATTGATGGCGGCGAAGACGATGGAGATACCATCGGGCTTAGCAGCCAGACATTGCAGCGCTTTGTCGACGAGCTTGAAGTCGACCAGATCCGCGAACAGACCGCGAGCGAAATGGCAGAAGCCCTGATTCCTCTGGTGACCGAAAACCGGGATGAGGAGGTTACAAAAACGGCGGCGTCGCTCACGAATATCCTGAGAAGCACGGATGACACTGCACTGAAAAGGCTCAATGTCTGGAATACAGAAGCCGCGCATATCGTTTTGGACACCGAGGGCGCTGAGGGCGATACCATCGTCCATTCCCTGTCCGAATACCGGGCTGCGATCAATAACGGCATCACCAATGTCAACGCAGATGGCACCACATCCGAGCTGGATATCAGCGTCGATGTCGCCTGGGATTCCGGGTCGGTTGCGCTCCTCGGGACCGAACACAACGATACGATTGAGGGATCATCGAAGGACGACTACCTGTATGGTGACGCGGGCGATGATCACTTCACCTATGACGACTTCATTACCGGCAACGATATTATCGTCGGCGGAGAAGGGCGGGACATCTACAACGTCAATTATTTCCCGGCCAACTTCGGGGGCGGCAGCCGGGGCCATCATCTGATCACCGGGCCAGAGGCCGAAGATATCGCCGGCGACCTCCTCAACATCCACGTTCGCGACGACCGTGAGATCTGGTTCAATTCCTATGGCGACGATTTGGTCATCTCGCTTAGTGAAGACTTCTCCTTTACGGTCGAGGACTACTTCCTCGCACCGCAGGGATTGAGGACCAGCAGCCAGGCATTGAGCACCAACACAGATAGCTGGACCACTCTGGATGGATTGGCAAAAGCTGATCTGAACGCAATCCTTCAACAAGCGGGCGGTGCAGACTCGTTCGGGGTCAACGTCGTCTACTCGAACGGCGCAAACGTCGAGTTCCGCCATGGTGCGCTGGGGAGCTTTGACAGCACGTCAGCTGCGTCACCGAGCAGCTATTTCACCACGCTGCGGGCCAATTACCACGCCTTCCGCAACTCGGACGACGTCTGGAAGACGCCTCAAAACGGAGATGAAACCAGCAGTTTCGGCGATGAGCTGGGTAAACTAACGGACGCAGAGAGCGGCGGTGCACTGCTCAGCTACGACGGCCTGTTCGACCTGAACAAACTCCTGAATATTCGCGATGTCGATCGAAACTCTCTGACCGGCATCAACGGGACTGAGGGCGATGATATCATCATTGGCTCGTCAGGTAAGGACAATATCGACGGCAAGGGCGGCGATGACATCATTGATGGCGGCTTGTCGGATGACACAATCGACGGCGGCGCCGGCTTTGATCTCTACAGCCGCGAAGGCTACGGAATCGGTATCAAATTTGAGCTGGGTATCGGCCAGCACGCAGAGCACGTACGTTACAATGACGCCCACACCGGAGAAGAGGTGCTTCTGACGACTGCCGGCGTCTACAGCAATTTCGAAGGTGTGATTGCAACCTCTCTGGATGACAAGCTAATCGGCAACAACGATGCCAATTACCTGGAAGGTGGCGCCGGGGCAGACACGATTTCCGGCAAGGCGGGCAATGACGTCATCGTCGGCGGCGCCGGATTGGATGTATTGGACGGCGGCGCCGGCTTTGATGTCGCGAGCTACAAAGGGGAAGCATCTGCTATCCAGCTCGACCTCGCCTCGACCCAACCTGGGCATCAACAGTTTGCGCAATACTGGAATGGCAGCCAATGGCTTGCAGGCGACACGGTCAGCAATTTTGAAGGTGTTGTCGGAACCAGCCAGTCGGATATTCTGAGAGGTAATGCCGGTGGCAACTATTTTGATGGCGGCGCCGGGGCCGACCTGATCGACGGCAGGGAAGGCGACGACACCATTATCGGCGGCGAAGGCACCGATACAATGAATGGTGGCGAAGGCTTCGATGTTCTGAGCTATGAGGGCCATTCGACTGCCGTTCGTATCAACCTGGCCCAACAAACCTCCGAGCTGATCCCGTCGCCAACCAACTATATCGTCGGCGATCAGATTTCCGGGTTCGAAGGCGTCATCGGTTCCGACTTCGATGATGATCTGATCGGCACCGCAGGGCGAAACCTGCTGGAGGGGGGTGCTGGCAATGATCGGCTTGCTGGGGGCGAAGGCTTCGATACCTTTGTGTTCCGCGCAGGTCACGGCACGGACCGGATCACCGATTTCACCGTTGGTGAGGACAAGCTGATGTTTGACTTTGGCGGCTCCGTGGCTGATTTTGACATCTCGGTCGTCGCAAGTGCAAATGGTCAGGAGACCCACACCCGTATCCAGACCTCGGATGGCGACCTGATCGACCTTCATGGCGTGGAAATCGACGAGCTGGGGGCAAACTCCTTTGTCTTTGTCTAACGCCGTGACCACAGCTGACCGGAAGCAGGAAAGAACGACCATGGATTCTCAACAGAACTTCCAGACTTATGGCAAGATCGCCTGGCTGTGGTCCAATTCCGTCCTGCACCGGGACTGGAGGGTCAGCCAGCAGGCAGGGTTTATCCTGCCTGCGATCGCCAGCCAGCAATATTACATAGTCGAAAGAGACGGTTTCCCGGTTGCGTATTGCAGCTGGGCGCTGCTCGACGAAGAGACGGAGGCGGCGTATATCCTCGATCCAAACCACCTCGACCCGGATCGCTGGAACAGCGGTGACCGGCTCTGGTTCATCGACTGGATTTCTCCGTTCTCGCCGAAATACTCCTGGGCGCTGCGCAGCGCCCTGGTGAAGCGCTACCCGGACAAAGTGGCACGGGCGCTGCGGGTCAAGAAAGACAATCAAACCGCACGCATCGCCTCCTTCACAGGTCATGGCCTGGAAAAGCAGGAAAGCCGCGCCATCAAACGAAAATACTACGAAGACATGGTCGAAGGTCTGGCCAGCAATCCCAAACTCGGTCAGGACTTCTTCCTCTCCGGTCTCCGCACCGAGGATTGATCACCCGTCGATAGCTGTCCCCCGCCGCCCCGATATCAAATCCCGGCCGCTCCCGGCCGGGGCGTCGGGGTGGCAACACCTAGGGTCCACAGGATCTTCGCCTGTCACCGCCTCAGCAGCGGCGCAACCTGTCCTGCGATCAGATCCGACCCCCGCAGCGACGGGTGAATCCGGTCAGGCGCAAAAAGCGACAGGTCGTCGGGGCGAAACACCGCATCCATATCGAGGAGCGTCACGCCCGCATCCGCTGCCGCCATACGCGCCAGCCGTTCCTCCAGAATTTGGTAGGGCGCAACACAGACCGTACCCGCGTATCGCGGAGAGGTGTAATAATCGAGCCAGATGATCCGCGATCCGCGACGGCGCAGATCCGAGACCAGTTCCGGGATGGCACCCTGCGTTCCGCTCGCGGAAATCAGCCGGTCAAGTTCGACATCGCAAACCTTGCAGCCACAATCGCGGCTGCGAAGGTCATTGGCACCGCCATTCAGCACGACCCACTCCGCTGACACTGGTTTAAGCTGCGTGGGTATGTTCAACGCCCCGCGCCCGCCGGTCACCCGCGCAAGCGACAGCGAGACATCGCCAACCGGTTCGCCAAGCCGACTTTCCAGCCGATCCGCAACGGATCCACTGTCATTTCGGTTCCAGGCCATGACGGAGTCGCCCGCCACAACAATGCGCGCATTCTCAGGAACCCCGCGCCCGCAGGCCCCCAGAAAAACCAGGCCGATTATCAACCAGTACTTCATCTGCCTGAGCTAATCCGCATCGCGCAGAGGTCAATCCGACAGCGCCCTGTCAACGGGATCGACATCGCGTCAGAACAAGGCACGGCGCCCCCGCACGTACCGAATGTCATGATTGAGACAGGCAGCCGTGCAATTTTGGCGACCCCGGCAGGATTCGAACCTGCAACCTGCCCCTTAGGAGGGGGCTGCTCTATCCAGTTGAGCCACGGGGCCTGATCAGGGCCAGCCTGTTTACGCGATAGCAAACCCACCATGGCAAGACAATCCTGTGGAATTGGATTTTGCAACGGCTGCGCCCCATTGTGCAGCGCGCTCTGTCTGCGCTAACGTAACAACAACAACAATGTGAGGCCATCGACGTGACAACGGACAACAAGCGCCCGCTCACCCTTCGTGACGTATCCGAAGCCACCGGGGTTTCAGAAATGACCGTCAGTCGCGTGTTGCGGAACCGGGGCGATGTGTCGGAAAAAACCCGACAAAAAGTTCTGAGCGCCGCAAAGGAACTTGGCTACGTCCCGAACAAGATCGCCGGTGCGCTTGCCTCGAACCGGGTCAACCTGGTGGCCGTGATCATCCCGTCGCTGTCCAATATGGTCTTCCCAGAGGTGCTGACCGGCATCAACTCAGTGCTGGAAAACACGGATCTACAGCCTGTGGTCGGCGTGACCGATTACCAGCCGGAGAAAGAGGAGAAGGTCCTCTATGAGATGCTGTCCTGGCGGCCTTCTGGCGTCATCATTGCCGGGTTGGAGCACACGGAGGCGGCGCGCGCCATGCTCAATGCCTCTGGTATTCCGGTGGTGGAAATCATGGATACCGATGGCAAGCCGGTGGATGCGATGGTGGGGATTTCCCATCGCCGCGCTGGACGTGAGATGGCCAAGGCCATACTGAAAGCCGGCTATCGCCACATCGGTTTCATGGGCACCAAGATGCCGCTGGACCATCGCGCCCGCAAACGGTTTGAAGGCTTCACCGAGGCGCTCGCCAAAGAAGGGGTCGAGATCGAAGACCGCGCCTTCTACTCCGGCGGTTCCGCCCTCGCAAAGGGCCGCGAGATGACGCAGGAGATGCTGGAACGCTCGCCTGAGTTGGATTTCCTTTATTATTCCAACGACATGATTGGCGCGGGTGGCATGCTCTACCTGATGGATCAGAAGATCGACATACCCGGTCAGATCGGTCTTGCCGGGTTCAACGGAGTGGAGCTGTTGCAGGGGCTGCCACGGCAGCTGGCCACGATGGACGCCTGCCGTCTGGAAATCGGACGCAAGGCGGCAGAGATCATCGCCGCGCAGTTGGATAACCCGGATCAGGAGATCGAAAAACACGTGACCCTGACCCCTACCATCACCTTCGGCGATACGCTCAAGCGGCGCTGATGGCGGTTGCGCGGCTGGACAATCGGGCCGCCCGGCGCCTGTTCATGGATCGGCACGCCCTGCTGGAGCAACCCAGCGGGCCTGCCAAGGGTGATGCGCTGCTGGAACTGATCACCCGGCTTGGCTTTGTTCAGCTGGACAGCATCAACACGGTGGCCCGCGCCCATGACATGATCCTGTTCTCCCGCAGGCCCAGCTATCGCCCTGCGGCGCTGAAACGGCTCTATGAACAGGAACGCCGCCTGTTCGAGCATTGGACCCATGACGCTGCCGTTCTGCCTTTGGAGTTCTACCCGCATTGGCACTTGCGGTTTCGGCGCGACGCAGAGGTTCTGCGCAAGAGATACCGCAACTGGCGCCGCGACGGCTATGAGGCGAAGTTCCAGCATGTTCTCGATCACATTCGCGACCACGGCGCAGTCAGTTCCTCCGACGTGGGCAAGGATGAAGCCAAGGGATCCGGCGGCTGGTGGGACTGGCATCCATCAAAAACCGCGCTGGAATACCTCTGGCGCTCCGGCGCGCTGGCCGTGGTCGGACGCAGTGGCTTTCAGAAACGCTACGACCTGAGCGAACGGGTTATCGACACCCGTCACCTCCCCGCCCAAGGGTCGCCCGACCCGGAGAAAACGCTGGACTGGCTGTGCAATGCAGCGCTGGACCGGCTCGGCTTTGCCACCTCGGGTGAACTGGCTGCCTTCTGGGCGACGGCCTCACCGGCGGAATGCGCCGCATGGTGCAAACAGGCGCTGGCGGACGGGCAGATCGAACCTCTGGATATCACGCTTTCGGACGGGCGCAGCCGCCGTGTCTTTGCCCGCCCCGGCGCCGTCGGGCAGGCCGCCGCCCTGCCGCCACCACCGGGCCGAATGCGCCTCCTCAGCCCGTTTGATCCTGCCCTGCGCGACCGCAAACGCGCGGAAGGGCTGTTTGGGTTTCACTACCGGATCGAGGTGTTCACCCCTGCCGAGAAACGACGCTACGGCTACTACGTCTTTCCGCTGATGGAGGGGGACCGTCTGGTCGGCCGCATCGACATGAAGGCACACCGGCAGGCGGGTGATCTGGCGGGCTGTCTACATATCACCGCGCTCTGGCCCGAACTGGGCATCAAATGGTCTCCGGCACGGCAGAACCGGTTGGAGGCCGAACTGGAACGAATTCGCCGGTTCACAGAGATGGAGCGGGTGACATTTGCGGATGGCTGGCAACGCGATCCGCTATGAGTTCGACTCTAACACGGGGAAAAACGCGCCCTAGGCGAGGTCGGGGCGCAGCAACGGCTCAATCACCGCACGGTAATCTGCGGGCGCGGGCCGGGCGCTGAAATCGCTCGGCTCGATAAAGACGCAGACGAATTTGCCCTCAAAACACAAAACACCGTCCTGCCGCGCTTCCACCCGGAAGGTCACGGATTTCTGCCCCAGCGCAACCGGCCAGACAGCACAGGCCAACCTGTGGCGCGGCGTGACGGGAGAGCGGAAATCAATGCTCATATGCACAAAGGGCGTGCCAGTACCGCGATCCAGTTCCATCTGATACCAGCCGTCACCATCCAGCTGCTGCTCCCACCAGGCATCAATCGCCTGCAACGCAAACCCCGGCAGATGACCGGTATAGGCAATGCGCGCCGGGTCACAATCACCCCAACCGACGCGGATTTCATGCACAAAGTCAGGGGTCTGGCTGTCGGTCATTCTGGGCCTCGGCTCTGGGGTGTCACGGTGTTCACAATGGGAACGGCCACCCGCCGGGACGGATGGCCACCTTGCAGGATCATCAACTTTCAGCGCATCAACATCAACGGCAACAGCGTGATGATTGGAAAGGCCACCAATATCACAACCCGGATCAGGTCAGAGGCGACAAAGAACATCACCGCCTTATAGGTGTCGACCATCCGGGTGGTGCGATCCATCGCGTTGATGACGAACAGGTTCATGCCCACCGGCGGGGTGATCAGGCCAACCTCGACCACGATCAGAACCAGAATGCCAAACCAGATGGCGACATATTCTGTCTCCAGCCGGTTCGCCATGCCCTTGGTCACACGAATGCCCAGCTCCTTCATCTGGTCGCGGGTCAGTTCGGTGCCTGTGGCAATCGCCTCCTGGATCGAGGCGAGCATTTCAGCCCCCATCCCCTGTGGCACGCCAGCCCTCAGCACCTCCATCGCCGCATCAGCCTGCATCGCGGGCAGATTCACCAGACCAAAATCCATCGCGGAAATAACCGGGTAAAAGATCGGGATAGTCAGAAGGATCATCGACAGGCTGTCCATCAGGCAACCAAAGACCAGATAGAAGGCGAGGATCAGCATCAGCACCACCCAGGGGCTGAGACCTTGGGAGACCACGAAATCAGCCAGCTCCTGCGGGACTTTGGTCAGGGCCAGAAACCCGTTGTAGAACCCCGCACCCAGCACGATGAAAAAGATCATCGCGGTCGAGCGCGCCGTCACCATGAAACTATCGGTCAGGGTCTCACGGTTGAGCCCACCGTTCAGCCAGGCAATCAGCCCGGTCCCCAAGGCACCAACCGCAGCGCCTTCGGTCGGCGTGAACCAGCCCAGATAAATCCCGCCCACGACCAGTCCAAAAACCAGAAGAACCGGCCAGACGTGGAACAGCGCCGCAAACCGCTCGCCCCAGGGAACCGGGGGGCGCGTCCCCGCGCTGCCGGGGAAAACCCGAACATAGACAGAAATCGCAATCACATAACCAATGGCGGCCAGAATACCGGGGATGAAGGCGGCAAGAAACAGCTTTGCGATGTTCTGCTCTGTCAGGATGGCATAGATCACCAGCACCACAGAGGGCGGGATCAGAATGCCAAGCGTACCGCCTGCCGCCAGCGTCGCCGTGGAGAAGCCCCCAGCATAGCCATAGTTGCGCAGCTCAGGCAGCGCGACACGTCCCATGGTTGCCGCCGTGGCCAGCGAGGAGCCACAGATCGCGCCAAAGCCCGCACAGGCCCCGATCGCTGCCATGGCAACACCGCCCTTCCTATGCCCCAGGAAGCCTTCAGCCGCCTTGAACAAAGCCGTGGACATGCCACCCAGCGTCGCAAAATGGCCCATCAAGAGGAACATCGGCACGATGGTCAGCGAATATGAGGAGAAGGTGGAATAGGTCTCGCTCTTCATCCGGCCAAAGGCCACCTGAGTGCCATCTGTCACGATGATCAGCCCGACCAGCCCAACCAGAAACATCGAAAGGCCAATCGGAACCCGCAGGAAAATCAGCATCATCAGGACGGGAAATGAGGCAATCCCGATTTCAAGCGCAGTCACTGTTCGCCCTCCACGCCGTCCCAGACAAGGATGCGGCCAGTCATGAATTCAATCGTACGGACGGCGGCCATATAGAGGCCCACCAAGGCGGCCACGCTGGCCGCGACCAGACTGGCGGCATAGGCCCACCAGACCGGAAACTCGAGCAGAAAGGAGGTCTCACCATTCTCGAACTTGCTCAGCATCCCCGCGCCAAGCCGCACCGCAATCAGCACCAGCACAGCCGCAAAGACGATCTCAGTCGCCATCCGCAGGAACCGTTTGGCCCCCCGCGGGAAACTGTTGGTGACAATATCCACCGACGCATGGCCCGCCGTGATCTGGCACAGTGGCAAAAAGGCAAAGATCGCAAAGGCGACGCCTGCCTCGACAATTTCGAAATCACCATTGATCGGCCCGACACCGATGGCGATCAGCCACTCGGCCAGATCCGGCGCGATGCTCTGCATCAGGGCGCCATGCAGCCCCCCGTTCAGCAACCGCCCGGCAATCGACAGACAGGTCAGCAGGATCAGAAGCGATAAGACAATACCGCCCGCCATGGCCATTGTTCTGGCCAGTCCCATCATCAGCTTGTGCATGGAAAGCCTACCCTTTCAGGTGGGGTGGACCTGCGACAGATGCAGGCACAGGTCCACCAGTCTTGCGCTCAGTTAGTTATGCTGAGCGGTGTATTTGTCGATCAGATAGGTCGCCTGCTCCAGCAGCGCGTCGCCATCAATGCCTTTTGCCTTCATGTCGTCGAGCCACTGCTGGTAGATCGGCTTCGCGGCTTCGCGCCAGATCGCGGTCTGCTCTTCATCCAGCGTGATGACATTGTTGCCCTCATCCAGTGCGAACTCCCGCGCCGGATCATCGGCATCAGCCATGGTGCCACCGGCAAAGACCGAGAACTCCAGACCGGAGTTCTCATCCACGGCCTTTTTCAGATCATCGGGCAGGCTCTCATATTTCTCTTTGTTCATCGCCAAAACAAAGGTCAGCGTATAGAGCGCGCGGCCGGTGAATTCCGTGTGGTTCTCGACCAGCTCCGGCACCTTCAGAGCGGTGGTGACTTCCCACGGAATGGTGGTGCCGTCGATCACGCCCTTGGACAGGGCTTCCGGGATAGCCGGAACCGGCATACCCACCGGGGTTGCGCCCAGTTCCGTCAGCAGCGCGTTCACCGAACGGCCACCGCCGCGGATCTTCATCCCACGCAGATCATCCGGTTGTTCCACCGGATCCGTGGTATGGATGATGCCGGGGCCGTGAACCCAGGTGCCAAGGATCTTCACGTCCTTGAATTCACCATCCTTCATATGCTCCTCGAACATTTCCCAATAGGCGTGCGATGCCGCACGCGCATTGGTCATCATGAACGGCAGTTCGAACACTTCGGTCGAAGGGTAGCGGCCGGGGGTATAGCCCACAACGGTCCAGACGATATCTGCCACGCCATCAATGGCCTGATCCATCAGTTCTGGTGGCTTGCCACCCAGCTGCATGGACGGATAGCGGTCGATCTTGATACGCCCCTGCGAAGACGCCTCGACCTTGTCGGCCCAGACATCCAGAATCAGCTTGGGCACATTTGCCTGCGCCGGCAGGAACTGGTGCAGCTTCAGCGTCACCTCCTGCGCCATCGCCGAGGTCGCGCCCATCACCATGAGTGCAACGGCCCCTGCCGCGCCAAGTAGTTGTCTCCGAGTGGTCATATGTTTCCTCCCTCTGACCTTATGTCTTTTCGTAACTATCGCGATCAGATGCCCCTGATGCAACAAACCCAACGCACAGCCTATCCAGCCATCCAGCCGTAAACGCCCCCTGACACCCTCAGCTATTAGGTGCATTTGTAACCATCAACAGATGATTATGTATCTGCACTGCATGATTTCGCGAAAATGCTTCAGCCTGCCGGATCGATGAAACAAAAATACGTTACAGAAATCTTCAAACAAGAAGTATTCAAGTTACACAAATCACGGCATGGTTGCATCTGATCGCTAAATTCGCCGCGCTGATCACATGACGCGCTATATTCGCCTATCGCAGCGACAGCCGCACAGATGTCAGCCCATCAATACCGCCTTCGATATGATCCCCTGCGACAACAGGACCAACCCCCGCCGGCGTGCCCGTCATCACCAGATCCCCCGGCCGCATATGATAATACCCAGAAAGATGGCATAGAATCTCCTCGACCGACCAGATCAGCTCCGCGAGAGAGGCGTCCTGACGGATCTCTCCGTTCACCCGCAACCAGATTCGCTGCGTCTGAGGCTCCCCCCATTCCGATGCCGCACGCAGCGGCGCAAAGACACTGCCGCCCTCCAGATCCTTGCCCAGGCTCCAGGGGCGCTGCTTCTGGCGTTCGCGCAATTGCAGATCCCGGCGCGTCATGTCCAGCGCGCAGCCATATCCCCAGATCGCCGCCCGCGCCTCTGCGGCCGTCGCATCCCTGAGCGGCGCTGCAATCGCGACGACCAGTTCCATTTCGTGGTGAAAATTCTCCGTCCCCTGCGGATAGGGCAGCTCCGCGCCACTCAATACCGCGTGGCAGGCCGACTTGGTGAAATAGAACGGCTGCTCCCGGTCGACCTCCACCCCCATCTCCGCAGCATGGGCCGCGTAATTTCGCCCGACACAGAAAATGCGGCCAACCGGCCAGACCTCCTCGCGCCCCTCCAGCGGAATGGCAGGCACCGGCGGCAGATCGAACAACGGCTTAGACATGGTAGAGACCCTTCGGATTGGGGGAAATCGAACCGGCCAGACCCTCGCGATTCCCGCAGGTCACCACCGGCCACCAAACTCAGATGCCGCACCCTAGCAACCTCACCATAACAGCGCGACCCCCAACCGGATGATCCACCCGCCCGATCGCGGGACGCAGCTTACCGGCAATCGAGTCATCGCCCGGACCACCTCGTGAGCACCAGCACAACGGCAATTGTCGCTTGACACTCAAACCAGCCACCTATTAGTTCATATGCAGAACGAACTAATAGGTGATGTATGGAATCGACCCAGCAAACCTCATTTTCCAGGCAGGTGGCGCTGTACTCGGTCATGCAGGACATCATCCATTGCGGTCCGATCTCTCGCGCCTCAATCTCCAAGCAGACCGGATTGTCGAAGCAGACAGTTTCCGAGTTAGTTCGTATCCTTGAAGGCGAAGGCTGGATTCGCGAGACGGGCCGGACCTCTGGTCATGTCGGCCGCACGGCGACCACCTATGAACTGATACCGGAAAGCGCCTTTATGGCGGCGGTCGATCTTGGCGGCACCAAGGTGCGCGTCGCGATCGTCGATCTCGCTGGTACTATTGTCGCCGAGGTCGTAGCCCCCACTCATCCAGATGGCGGGCGTCATGTGGCCGATCAAATAGGAGACCTGGTCAGCCGCGCCATCGGCGAGGGAAATGTGGCCGCCAACACTGTCAGACAGACAGTGGTCGGCTGCCCCGGTGTGCCGGACGTCCTATCCGGAAAGGTGAACTTCGCCCCCAATATTGCCGGAATCGATCAGATCGATTTTCGGACCGCGGTATCAGAGGCAACGGGCACAAAGACGCTGCTTGAGAACGACGTTAACCTCGCAGTACTCGGCGAACACTGGCTTGGCGCAGGCCATGGCATCGACAACGTTGCCCTGATCGCGTTCGGGACCGGGGTTGGCGCAGGGCTGATCGTAAACGGAGCGCTTGTAAGAGGCGCATCAGGAGCCGCCGGGGAACTTGGCTATCTACCGTTCGGCGCTGATCCTTTCGAGGAAGAATCCCTGCGGGTCGGGGCGTTCGAACGAGTGTCGGCCACGCATGGCATTCGCGCGGCATATCTCGCCACGACTGGTAAAGATGTCGACGTACCGGCGATATTTGATGCCGCCGCGTCTGGCGAGGTCGCGGCTCGGGAAGTCCTCGATAAAGTCGCAACTCAAATGGCGCGGGCAGTTGCGGCAATTGGCGCCGTGGTGGCGCCCGAGGTGGTCATCCTCGGCGGAGCAATTGGGTCCCGTCCCGAAATCCTGACCGCGACCAGCGATGAGCTGAAGCGCTGCTTTCCCTTCCCGATCAGGATCGAACCTGCCCAACTCGGCCATCACGCCGCGCTGAGCGGAGCCGTCGCTGTTGGACTGACCGAATTGCATACCGAGTTGTTCGCCAAATCTGCGCCCGGCGCGGTCATTACCCTGCCGACCCCGAAACAGGGCAAACTTGCGGGTTCCGCAGAATGACGGCGCATGGCCCCCTGATCACGCTCCTGAGCCAACATCTTGACCGGGCGGTGGTCAACAATCTGCTGGCCCGGGCTGTTCGCGCCGCTTCCGTGACTGGGGACGAGGTCGCGATGGTTGACATGCTGCGTCCCGAAATGGAGCGTCTATCGCTGTCGCCCTCGGTCGAAGACTTCAGTCCAGGGAGGCCGAACATCACAGGACGGCGCGAGGGTGGCGATGGTCCTGACCTTCTTTTCATCGGACATACGGACGTTGTTCATCCGGGCAACTGGAGCGATCATTGGGCTGGCAAACCACAACAGGACCCCTTTGGCGCGACAATCATCGACGGCGAACTGTGGGGGCGCGGCGCTGCCGATCTCAAGGCTGGCATTTGCACATCGCTCGCCGCTCTCGATCTTCTGGACCGGGCGGGTATCCGCCTTCTGGGAACGGTGTCTTTCGCATTTGTCGGAGATGAGGAAAGCGGCGAACCCGGCAGCGGAAAAAGCGCAGGCGTTCGCCATTGGACAGAAAGCGTGCTGGCGGGCGGACTGCCGCGTCCGGATCTGGCGGTCTATGTCGAACCTACCCGCCTGCAGATCCTGCCGGTGCAGATCGGATTTTATATCGCGGAGATCGTGCTGACGGGCCAATCCGCCTATTTTGGCCGACCGGAGCTCGGCCGCGACGCCCTGAAGGCCGCGCACAAGGTCCTTCAGGCGATTTGGGATCACTCGGAACGAATTTCGGCCGCTGGCAGCCATCCGATTCTGGGGCGCAGCAACATCCTTGTAACGGGGCTTGAAGCCGGGGGGCTGATTGCTGTTCCCGGAGAATGCCGCTTTTCGCTGATTGGCAAGCTTCTGCCCGGTGACGACCTTGATGCAGCCACCTCGGAACTGGAAGCCGTGATCCGCGCCGCAATTGCTGAGGACATCCGCGTCAAAATAGATTTCACCGCCGGTCGCGACCATCCGCTAGGCGGCTCCCCGGCCGGGATCGAAGCCGATCATGAGATGGTCCGGCAGCTCTCTGCTTCCATCGCGGCCGTACGGCCCGATCGCGGTGCAGTTGAAGGTGCGCCCTTCTGGTCGGAAATGCCCTTTCTGACAGCAAAGCTCGGCGTGCCGACTGTCTATTGCGCACCTGGCGATATCAGCATCTGCCATACGAACCACGAACGCGTTCCCCTGCAGGATTACCACGACGGGATTGTCGCCTTCGCAGCCTTCATCGCACTCACATGTGGAATTCGGTCCGACTGAATACAGGGGCCACAACAGGGAGAGAGACTATGAATTGCACTTCCAGAAATCTTCTTGCATCGTTGTCGGTACTTGCCTTCATGGCAATGCCTGCATCGGCCCAGACCGTCGGACCCTCGGGCGAGGCGGCAACCCCCTCCTCGGCTGTGATCGTTGATGATGCGCAGGCGAGCCAGCTGCAATCCCGGGGCCTTAGGGCGGCGCTGCTCTGGCACGATCAATCCGACTTTGTGAACGCGGTTACCGCAGGCGCAACCGATGAATTCACCCGGCTTGGTATCGAGGTGGTTGCCACGACATCAGCCGGCTTTGACAGTGCGCGTCAACTTGCTGACATCGAAACCGCGCTCGCGCTCAACCCCGATATCATCTTGTCCCTGCCGCTCGACCCCGTGGCATCTGCGTCGGCCTTCAAGAAAGCACGCGACGCCGGTGTCGAGTTGGTTTTCCTTTCCAACCTCCCGTCCGGCTACGAGCATCCTGCCGACTATGCCGCCATCGTGACCGACGATCTGTTCCAGATGGGCAAGCAGGCAGCCGACATTCTGGCGGGCGCGATGGGCGGCACAGGCGACGTGGGCTGGATCTTTCACGACGCCGCTTACTACGTGACGAACCAGCGCGACAATGCCTTCAAGACGACGATCGAAACCCACTATCCCGGGATGGAGATTGTCGCCGAGGCCGGTATCAGCGATCCCGCAAGGGCAGAGGAAATCGCGAATGCCATGCTGTTGCAGAACCCCAACATCGGTGGGATCTACGTGACATGGGCAGGTCCGGCCGAAGGTGTGCTCGCCGCGCTGCGCGCAAACGGCAACAGCTCAACCCGTATCGTGACGCTCGACCTGTCTGAGCCGATTGCTCTCGATATGGTCAAGGGCGGCAATGTCGTCGGCATCGTTGCCGATGAGGCCTATGAGCTCGGGCGCGCCATGGCCGCTGCCGGGGCGCGCGGGGTTCTCGACCTCGACAACCCGCCCTTTGTCGTTGCACCGGCCGTCTCGGTTACCGCCAAAAATGTCAACGAAGGTTGGAACCAATCGCTGAATCTGGATGCGCCGCAATCGGTTCTCGACGCGCAGCAATAATCTACCCCCGCTGCGCCCGGAGCGATCCGGGCGCAGGCCCAGATGAATTCCCGCAATTGGACGGAGACCATGTCGCCAAAATTTCCTAACCGGGCCGTTCTGCAAGGGCTGATCGTCTATGCGGGTTTCGTGCTCATTTTCCTCTTCTTTGCCGCGATGCTTTGGGACCGTGGCTTCCTTTCCCCCCAGAACCTGACGAACATCGTCTTACAGACAGCTCCGGCAACGGTGCTCGCGATTGGACTGGTCTTTGTCTTGGCAGCGGGCGAGATCGACCTTTCGTTCGGTGCCGCGGTCGCACTTTCGGCGATCGTCGCCGCGATGGTCATGCGGGTCGCGCCCTGGCCTATTGGCGTCGCCGCAGGGCTGGCAACAGGCATGGCGGTGGGCTTTGTCAACGGGGCCATCGTCGCCTATGCCCGGCTTCCCTCCTTCCTTGTTACATTGGCCACGATGGGTGTCGTAGCGGGCATCGCGCGTGAATTGTCCAATTTGCAATCCATCCCGGTCACCGCCGATGCTTTCATCGGCATTTTTGGCGGCGGAAAACTGTTCGGCATCCCCTCGCTTGTGATCTGGACCATTCTAGCGCTGTTGATCGGACATCTAGTTTTTCGTGAAACGCGCTATGGGGCCCATGTATTGGCAACCGGCGACAATCCACGCGCGGCCCTGGTCTCGGGCATCCGCGTCGCTCGCCTGCGGTTGTCGGTGCTTATGGTATCCGGGGCCTGCGCCGGCTTGGCTGGTCTGCTTTATGCCGGACGTCTCCAGTCAGCCCGCTACACCTTGGGCGAAAGCGATCTGATGACTGTCATCGCCGCCGTCATCGTGGGCGGCACCGCCCTGAACGGCGGACGAGGCAGCGTTCCTGGCGCGCTCGTTGGAAGCCTGATGATGGGCATGCTGTCCAACGGGCTGATCCTGATGGGGCTATCTGTTTCTTGGCAGATGATCATCAAGGGCCTGATCGTTCTGGCCGCCGTCGCCGTTTCACTACGCGAACCGAACCGCTGAAAGGAAAACAGACATGTTCCTCGATGTCCTTCGCCGTCGAAATCCCGATTTCGTCCTCGCCGCGCAGATGCTGCACAGGACGGGCGAAATCCCCGCGAACTCTTACGTTCTTGATCTGGACGCGGTTGCAGAAAACGCACGCCTGATCCGTGCGGAAGCCGATAAGTTTGACCTCAAGGTCTTCGCGATGACCAAGCAGGTGAGCCGCAACTCGGGGTTTTGCCGCGCCGTGATGGCTGGCGGCATTGATCGCGCGGTTGCTGTCGATATGGCTTGCGCCATCGCTTGCCATAACGCCGGGTTGAAAATCGGGCACCTCGGCCATCTCGTGCAGGTACCGCGCGCAGAAGCCGCGATGGCAGCGCGACAACTTACGCCCGATTACTGGACCGTGTTTTCGCAGGCCAAGGCGGCAGAGGCGGCAGAGGCCGCACTGGCAGCCGGACGCGAACAACCACTGCTTGCCCGTGTGCAGACCGCCGGAGATACATTCTATCGCGGTCATGAAGGTGGGTTTCCCGCAGAGGATGCGGTCGCAGCCGCAGGCTGGATGTCCCAGCTGAGCGGCGCGCGTTTCGCTGGCATCACCACGTTTCCTGCGCAGCTCTATGACCACACCACAGGCAAGATTAGACATACACCAAACCTTGGCACCCTGAAGCGGACCGCTGATGCTCTGCAACGCGCGGGCTTTGACAAGATCGAAATCAACGCACCCGGCACGACATCTCTTGTCACACTTGAGGCGCTTGCTGAAGCCGGAGCAACCCAGGTCGAACCCGGCAACGGGCTGCACGGCACGACACCTCTCCATGCCGTCGAGGATCTGCCCGAGATGCCAGCTGTTCTCTACCTCAGCGAGGTCAGCCACCTTCATGGCGGCCGCGCCTATTGCTTCGGCGGAGGTCTATATGTCGATCCGGTCTTTCCCGAATATGGCATCAAGGCATTGGTCACCACATCCCCCAGCGTAGACACTACTGATTTGAGATGCGTCGAGATCCCGCCGCCATCTGCGATTGACTATTACGGGATGATCGACGCCACAGGCGCCAACGCTCCCGCACCCGGTGACACGGTCGTTTTCGGCTTCCGCGGCCAGGCCTTCGTCACCCGCGCCCACTCGGTCGGCATCGAGGGCGTATCGAAGGGCAAGCCGCGCGTGGTGTCGATCGAAAACAGCTACGGGCAGGCAGAACCCTGGCTAAGAATCCGGAATGCGACAAGATGACCCCGGTTCTTCAACTCAGAAATATCCGCAAATCCTTTGGCGGAGTCACGGCGATCCAGGATTTCTCGCTCGACATGCTCGCAGGTGAAGTCGTGGCACTTGTCGGCGACAACGGCGCCGGCAAATCAACTCTCATCAAGATGATCTCAGGTGTCTACACACCCAGTTCAGGCGAGATGCTTCTGGATGGAAAGCCAGCAAACTTTCCTGACGCTTCAGTTGCTCGGGAACGGGGGGTAGAGGTTGTCTATCAGGATCTGGCACTGGCCGATCAACAGACTGTCTACATGAACCTCTTTCTTGGTCGTGAACCCGTGAAGGGGCCGCTGCGGCTGCTTGATCGCAAGAGAATGATCGCCGAAACGGACGCGCTTGTTCGTGAACTGGATGTGCGCATCCCGTCCGCATCCGCTACGATTCGCGACCTTTCAGGGGGACAACGCCAAGGTGTCGCAATCGCACGCGCAACGCATTGGGCAAGGAAACTAATCCTGCTCGACGAACCCACTGCCGCGCTTGGCGTCGCTGAAACCGCCCGGGTCGAAGCAACAGTTGAATCACTGAAAGCACGCAACCTCGCAATCTTCATCGTCTCCCATAGTCTCGATCAGGTCTTCCGCCTGTCGGACCGTATCTGTGTCCTGCGCCGCGGCGAGCAGATCGGGATCCGCGAGACAGACAAGACCGACAAGAATGAAATCGTCTCGATGATCACCGGCGTCTCAAAATGAAACAGGCTGGCGGTCGCACTCGCCAAAGACAGCGCGCCTAAGGATCGGGCGACCAAATATCATTCCCTTGAGGCAAGTCTTGCAAATGTCGTGAACACGGAAGGCGTTGCGCTACCGCTGCGATCGCACCTATCAGCGCAACAGCATTCGATTGCTCATCAGAAAAACGTTAGTGTATCAGACTGTTCGCCCCGATCAGGATCGAAGCGCCCACAAACACCGTCAAGGCAATCGACAACATCCCGGCGCAGACACCCGCCAGCACGATGATCCCATCCCGTTCCAGCAGCCCGATGCTGGCAACAAACAGGGCAATTGCTGGAAACCAACCGCTGAGCGGCAGCGGCACGAACAGCGCCAGGGAAACCAGAAACAGCAGGCCTCCGGTCAGCTGTTCTCTTCGTGGCTGAAACACCGCCCGCAAGCGCGGTCGGGCAATCCGCTCCAGCCGCCGCGACACGGGGCGCAAGCGCAGCACGATACGGCGCATGCCTGTGCCGGAAAAACGGATCCGCGCGATACGTCGCGGCAGCCGGACGCTGGAAAATCCCAGTCCCATCTGCGCGCAGAAAAACAAGAGCGGCAAAGCGGTGACAAGGGTTGACCCTGGAGGCAAAGGAAGAAGATTAATCAGGCACGACAGCAAGATTGCCCATCCGAAGGACCTGTCGCCAAGCTGCTCCAGAAAGGTGCCAAGCGCGATATGATCGGAGTTTTGATGGTAGCGGATCACGCGCAGCAGAGTGAAGGAGAGAGAGCGCTTCCTGATCAAGCCTATAGCACCGGGACATCCAGAAACAGCTTTCACATTCGCCTCGCAACTCGGACCGTGCCTGTCTCCTGCTTAGCGCCTTGCTGTGTCTGCGGCAACCGGCTTCGCAGCTGAGACAGTCGCACCGACCCTGTTCCAGAGTTCCTCGGCAACAACCCCAATGGGCTGGTCCCTGCGCCGCATCTTGAATATCACTGTCCGTCGCAGCGGGAACCCGTCCAGGTTCAGGGACAGCAAAGCCCCGGAACGCCGCTCCTCCTCTGTCATGTGATCTGGCAGACCGCCCCAGCCAAGCCCGGCGAGGATCACCTTTTTCTTGGCCGCGAGATCGGACACCGTCCATTTCAGGCTCCCGGACAAGAGATCGCGGCTTTGGTCATGCGCCGCGCCGCCGGTGCCGGCGGCGACCACCTGCACATGGCTTTGCATTTCGGATGCCGACAAGGCGCGGGACCCGGCGGGCAGGTTCAAGGCGGGACTGGCCACCGGCCGGATCGTGACTTCTGCAACCGGCTCTGCCTCCACGTCGTCCAGCGGCACCCCGTCGAGGGAGGCGACCGCGATATCCGCTTTGCCCTCCATCAGCCGGGCAATCGGGCCGCCCATCATTTCCATCCGCAGCCGGAGGTGGGTCGCCGGGTGGCGCCGTCCGGTGTCCGCAAGCGCCGGCAGCAAAGGGTCCAGGTCCATGGTGGCACTGACGGCAAGTGTCAGCTCCGGCTCTTCGCGGGCGCGCAGCCGGGCGGCGGTGGATCGAAGCCCCTGCATCTGCCGCAGCACCCGCGACGCCTCGCGGTAAAATATCTCGCCTGCCGGGGTGAGCGCGGGGCGGTAGGCCTCGCGGCTGAACAGCTCCAGCTCCAGCTCCTCCTCCAGCTGGCGGATTGTGTGGCTGATAGCGGACTGCGACTTGTTCAGGCGCTCCGCCGCGCCGCGGAAGGTTCCGGTGGAGACGATCGCCTCCAGGGCCAGGAGCTGGTCGTGTTTCATCGGCTTCCAACATGATCAGATTACCTAATCGTTATGCTGAAAACACAATATTATCAATAAATCATATCAGGAGGTAGTCAGAGGGCATCACCACCACAGGAGACTGTCATGAAACTCTACTACAAACCCGGTGCCTGCCCGCTGGCCAGCCATATTGCCCTGTATGAAACCGGCCGCCCGTTTGACATCGAAGCGGTCGATACCGCGGCGGGGCGGACCGAAAGCGGCGCGGATTACCGTGCGATCAATCCCAAAGGCTATGTTCCGGCCCTGGGCCTGGACGACGGCAGCATCCTGACCGAAGGGGCGGCTGTTCTCCAGTACATCGCGGACAGCCACCCGGCGGCTGGTCTGGCGCCGGCGGCGGGCACCTTGGCCCGGGCGCGGATGCAGGAACAGCTCAACTGGATCGGGACCGAGCTGCACAAGGCCTTTGGCCCGCTGTTCCGCGAGGGCACGTCCGAAGCCGGCAAGGACGACGCGGGCACCGCTGTTGCGGGCAAGTTCGATTTCATCGAGACGCAGCTGGAAGATGGCCGCGAGTGGCTGGTAGACGACCAGTTCTCGGTCGCGGATGCCTATCTGTTCGTGGTCTCGAACTGGGCGAACTTCACCGGCATCGATCTGGCCCGCTGGCCCAATCTGGCCGCCTTTGTCAGCCGCAGTGCTGCCCGCCCGTCGGCCCAGGCCGCAATGCGCGCAGAGGGGCTGATCCAATGACGCCTGCCGCCCACAATGAGGTCGGCGCACTGATGGAGGCCTATTTCGAGGGCCTCCACCAGGCCGACAGCGCCCTGCTGCGCAAGGTTTTCCACCCGCGGCTGGCTTATGTCTGCGCCACCGAAGGCGACGAACTGTATCTGGATCTTGAAACCTACATGGCCCGCGTCGATAGCCGCGAGCCTCCGGCCGAACGCGGCGAGGCGCGCAAGGAGGAGATCCTGGAAATCGCTTTTGCCAGCGGCCGGCTGGCCCGTGTCAGCGCCCGGATGACCATGATGGGGCGGGATTTCCACGACCTGCTGACCCTTGTCCGCCACGGCTCGGAGTGGCGTATCGTGGCAAAAGTGTTTTCCTATGTTCCGCGAAAGGACTGAACGATGCCCTATGTGAATATCAAAGTGACCCGCGAGGGCGGCCCCGATGGCACCGGCCCCAGCGCAGAGCAAAAGGCCCAGCTGATCACCGGGGTTACTGATCTGTTGCAGGACGTTCTGGGTAAGAACCCGGCGACCACATTTGTGGTGATCGATGAGGTCCCGCTGGAAGATTGGGGCGTTGGCGGCCTGCCGGTGCAGGAGTACCGGAAGCAGGCGCAATAGAGACGCAGCGGACAGAGGCCTGAGGGCGACCTGTCCGCTGCCCCGGGCGCCGATGAATTTTGCGGTGGAGGGCGTACCGGCCAGCGCTGTCTCAATTGCCGCCAGGCGTTGCAGAACCGGGCTCATGGCCGGGCGTTGTTTGTATTGCGCGCCCTGACGCCTGACGATAGTAGAGCTGAGCCGCCGAGCACGTTGTCTCCTTCTGGTTGCTTGTATCTGTGAATTTTAATGTCACGACATGTCTATCTATATTTATGCATTCATCGACAAAGTCACGGGAAGGCTGACCCGTTTTCCGACGCGACAACTCATTTACTGACGCAATTCCCCTTGAAGGAAAATTTCATGGCTAAAGGTTTGAACTCTATCTCATCATTTCTCCAGATCGGAGATCAAAGAGTCGACGGCTTGTTTTTTGGGCAAAAATGGAGCGATGATACTATTCACTATGCCTACCCGTCTGAGCCCGGTGTCTATAATTATTCAACTTCTTCTAATGAGGCAGCTGCGTTTTCAGAGGTTTCCGATCTGCAGAAATCTGCGATCAAATTCGCTTTGGACTCTGATCTCGGCCCCGCCGCAGCAAGGGGCTTTTCTGTTGAAGGTATTACAAAGCTGAATATTGAGCATGACGCAACACCGGATACGACCAGCCCGGAGGCTATTCGGTACGGCAACACGTCCTCACCCGATGTTCTCGGTGCTCATGGATATTACCCGCAAAACAGTCCAGCCGCAGGGGACGTCTGGTTTGGAAACACGGTTTACCGATCCCCGGCAGCGGGCAACTACGCCTGGCATACTGTGCTGCATGAAACCGGACATGCTCTGGGACTGACGCATTCACATGAAAACATTAACGGATTCGGTGTTGTTCCATCTGAGTACGACCACATGGAATACACGATCATGAGCTATCTGAGCTACGAAAATAGCCCGCTAGGTGGATATAGAAATGAACCCTCGAGCTTTGCACAAACCTACATGATGCTGGATATCGCGGCCCTGCAGCATATGTATGGTGCCGATTACACCACCAACAGCAACGATACAGTCTACAATTGGTCCCCCAATTCAGGCGACACTTTGGTCAATGGTGAAATTGCAATCGATGCGGTCGGCAACCGGATTTTCGCCACCATCTGGGATGGGGGCGGCGTCGACACCTATGATCTTTCAGCCTACGCCGAGAATCTAAACATTGATCTGAACCCCGGCGAATCCTCACGCTTCAGCGCTGCACAGACAGCCCATCTGGGATATGGATATAACGCTAGCGGCAATATCTACAATGCACTTCTCCATAATGGTGACAGGCGTTCGCTGATCGAAAATGCCATAGGTGGCACTGGCAACGACGTAATCGCGGGCAACATCGGCTCCAATTTACTGCGTGGTGAGGGTGGCAACGACACCATCACAGGCGGTGCAGGTAATGATACCGTCTTTGGCAATACCGGAAATGACCATATCAGCGGTCAAGACGGTGATGACCGGATGCTGGGTGGCAAGGGCAACGACACAGTCTTTGGCGGCACTGGCAACGACGAGTTGCTGGGAAATCAGGACGACGACGTGCTGAATGGCAAAGAAGGTGCGGACACGCTTTACGGCGGTTCCGGCAGCGACACTCTGAATGGAGGTACCGGCGCCGACAGTATGTCAGGAGGCACAGGCAACGATACCTACTGGGTGGACGATGCCGCAGACCAGGTGGCCGAAAATGCGGGCGCAGGTCAGGACCGGGTCAATAGCTCAGTAACTTTCGATCTGACTGCTCACAGCGCACATATCGAAGACCTGACCCTCACCGGAAGTGCCAACATCAATGGCACTGGCAATGAGGCGGACAACTCGATTTCCGGCAACACTGGCGCCAATATTCTGCGTGGTGAGGGCGGCAATGACGTCATGACAGGTGGTGACGGAAATGACACTGTCTATGGCAATACCGGAAATGACCATATCAGCGGTCAAGATGGTGATGACTGGGTGCTGGGTGGCAAGGGCAACGACACAGTCTTTGGTGGCACTGGCAACGACAAGTTGCTGGGAAATCAGGACGACGACGTGCTGAATGGCAAGAGCGGCCGGGACACGCTTTACGGCGGTTCCGGCGACGATACTCTGACCGGCGGCAACGGTGCCGACACATTTGTATTCACGAAGGGAGAAGACGCCGACCGGATCACCGATTTTGGCCTTGGCAATGACACGCTTTTGCTGAGCGGGTTCGGTTTCTCTACTGAGCAGGATGCGCTCGGCTATGCAAATGACGTGTCAGGGAGCGTGATTTTCGACTTCGGTGATGGTGACAGCATAACCCTGTTGAATCTGCAGCTACAGGACCTGCATAGCAATATCGTCTTCACCTAGTAGGTTCACTGATCGACCGCAGGCGGGCTGCGCGGCCAACCGCATAGCCCGCCCTCTGCTTCCAGGCTTTCGGACTAGATGTCACAGCCAAGGAGGGCTCGACTGTGCTAAGGCGGCTGGCGTCCCGTCTGAGGACAGGCAATGTAACTATAGCAGTATGGGAAACGTGCAGCTTCCGAGCAATCAAAGGAGGCGTATCTCCAATCCAATATTCACTCGGCACTCTGGCCGAGATCTACCGGCATAGTACAAATACGAATGTTCAGTGGATTGATCTTATTGGAGGAAGTGGTGAGCCGTGCAGGATTCGAACCTGCGACCCACTGATTAAAAGTCAGTTGCTCTACCAACTGAGCTAACGGCCCACTTCTTCATCGGAACATCGTGTTGTTCCCTGGTCGCTCTTTAAGGACATAATCCAAAAGGATCAAGCACTTAATTTGCTTCGGAGCGGCGCGACCGTGTCAGTCATGCTGTCCCGATAGGCGGCGTATCTAGGGGTAAGGGCTGAGACGGTCAACCCCTTTTTTCAACTTTCTTGCCACAAGGCTGGATTCATCTTCGACGGAGGTCTATATGCGCGAAATGACCACAGGATCAGACACCCGCTTGCCCTTCATGAAGATGCACGGCCTCGGCAACGACTTCGTTGTTGTGGATGCCCGTGACATGTCGTGGCCCATCACACCGGCCATGGCCGCCGGAATCGCGCACAGGCAGATGGGCGTGGGATTCGACCAGCTCACCGTCATCACCCACGGCGAGGAAGACGCACATCTGACCTTCTACAACGCCGATGGATCCACCTCGGCCGCCTGCGGCAACGCCACCCGCTGCGTGGCCCGCTACCTGATGCAGCAGACCGGACGCGAGGCCCTGCGTCTGACCACCGATCGCGGCCTGCTTCAGGCAAGAGACGCAGGAAACGGGCTGACCGCCGTCAACATGGGCCAGCCACAGCTGGACTGGCAGGATATCCCGCTGGCAGAGCAGATGGACACGCTGGAGCTGCCGATTGAGGGGGCGCCAACCGCCACCGGCATGGGCAATCCGCATTGCACCTTTTTTGTCGAAAACGCCGAGCTGATCCCTCTCGCCGAATTTGGCGCGCGCTACGAGCATCATCCGCTTTACCCTGAACGCACCAATGTGCAGGTCGCCCATCTGGTCGGCACAGATCACATCCGCATGCGCGTCTGGGAACGCGGCGTCGGCATCACCCTGGCCTCGGGCTCCTCGTCCTGCGCCACCGCAGTGGCCGCAGCGCGACGCGGGCTGACCGGTCGCCATGTGCAGATAGATCTGGATGGCGGCACGCTCTGGATTGACTGGCGCGACGATGGCGTCTGGATGACCGGCCCGACCTGCCACGTGTTCGACGGCAGCTTCACCCGCGACTTTCTGGAAAGCCTCTAAACATGAGCGCGCCCAAATTCACCACGCTCGGCTGCCGCCTGAACGCCTATGAAACCGAAGCGATGAAAGAGCTCAGCCAGCAGGCAGGGCTCAGCAACGCCGTGGTGGTCAACACCTGTGCCGTCACCGCCGAGGCCGTGCGCAAGGCACGGCAGGAGATCCGCCGCCTGCGCCGTGAAAACCCGGAGGCGCCGATCATCGTCACCGGTTGTGCCGCCCAGACCGAACCGGAGACCTTTGCCGCAATGGAAGAGGTCACCCGCGTCATCGGCAACACCGAAAAGATGCAGGCCGAGACCTGGCAGCAGATCGCCAAGGGGCCGGATTTCATCGGCACCACGGAAAAGGTGCAGGTCGACGATATCATGTCGGTGACCGAGACCGCAGGCCATCTCATTGACGGTTTCGGCACCCGCTCCCGCGCCTATGTGCAGGTCCAGAACGGCTGCGACCACCGCTGCACCTTCTGCATCATCCCCTATGGTCGCGGCAATTCCCGCTCGGTCCCGGCAGGCGTGGTGGTCGATCAGATCAAGCGGCTGGTGGACAGGGGCTATAATGAGGTTGTCCTGACCGGCGTCGATCTCACCTCCTGGGGCGCCGACCTGCCCGCCACGCCCCGTCTGGGCGATCTGGTGATGCGGATCCTGAAACTGGTGCCGGACCTACCGCGCCTGCGCATCTCCTCCATCGATTCGATCGAGGTGGACGAGAACCTGATGCAGGCCATCGCTACCGAATCCCGCCTGATGCCGCATCTGCACCTGTCGCTGCAACACGGCGATGATCTGATCCTGAAACGGATGGCCCGCCGCCACCTGCGCGATGACGCGATCAAATTCTGCGAAGACGCCCGCCGCCTGCGCCCGGAGATGACCTTTGGTGCCGATATCATTGCAGGCTTTCCGACCGAGTCGGACGCCCATTTCGAGAACTCGCTGAAACTGGTTACCGACTGCGATCTCACCTGGCTGCACGTCTTCCCCTATTCCAAGCGCGAGGGCACCCCGGCCGCCAAGATCCCCAATCAGGTGAATGGCACGGTGATCAAGGAGCGAGCCGCCCGTCTGCGCGCCGCCGGTGACGTGCAGGTACAGGCCCATCTCACCGCGCAGATCGGCCGCAGGCATCGCATCCTGATGGAAAACCCGCACATGGGCCGCACCGAGCAATTCACCGAGGTCAGCTTTGCAACCCCGCAGGTGGAGGGCGAGATCGTCACCACCACCACCACCGGCATCAGGGGAACCCAGCTCACTGCCTGAGGCCGCGCGTCGACGCATTGGATCCGCACACAGGCAGCACTCTGGGTGCCACTCCTACTGCGAAGACAGTCTTGCCCCTCTCGCACCGATGCCGGAGGATGGCAGGATCATGAGCCTCATTCTCTTCCTTCACGGCCCCTCCAGCAGCGGCAAATCCACGCTGGCAGCAGAACTGCGCCGCCAGTCACCCCGCCCCTTCCTGCACCTCTCCATTGATCACCTGCGCAGCAGCGGCGCCTGGCGCCAGGTCGATTATCCCGACTGGCAAACGGCCCGGCCCGCCTTCTTTGACGGGTTCCATCGCGCAGTTGCAGGCTTTGCCGACGCCGGTAATGATCTGATCATCGAACATATCCTCGACACACCCGGCTGGCACAGCCAGTTGCAGGACCTGCTGGCGGACCACCAAATGCTGTTCGTCGGCTTGCGCCCCTCTCTCGCCGCGCTGCACCAGCGCGAGCAGCGCCGAGGTGACAGGCCGCGGGGCAGCGCCGTGCAGGATGCCGCCCATATCCATGCCGGGATACGGTATGATCTGGAGTGCGACGGCACCCGCGACACCGAACAGCTTGCGCGCGACATCCTCACTCGCATCAACCAGCCGCTGCCCGCCTCCGGATTTTTCCGCTAGCCGCACATCAGGACACACCGCCCGCTGTCATCTTTCCCGAAATACTCCGTGGTGAATGCCCGCAGGGCAGAGGGGCAGCGCCCCCAATACGAAAAACCCCCGCAGGGTCACACCATGCGGGGGTTCGTAATTGCTCAGGAAAACCGGCTTAGCTGGTTTTCTTGCCTTTGTGCGGCGCCCACAGACGCTTGTTGGTGAGATACAGCAGCACCGACAGCAGCGTCAGGAACAGCACGCCGACAAAACCGGCCTGCTTGCGCGCCATCATTTTCGGCTCCGCCGTCCACATCAGGAAGGCCGCGACGTCCTGCGACATGGCTTCCACATCGTTGGCGTGGCCATCGACGAACTCAACCTGCTCATCCGACAGCGGCGGCGCCATGGAGATCCAGCCACCAGGGAAGGCAGTGTTGCCATAGAAGGTGGTGCCTGCTTCTTCCTTGGTCTCACCGGTGTAGCCCGCCAGCAGCGACGCAATATATTCCGCACCGCCCATGCCTTTGAACAGCTGGTTCAGACCCAGACCGTAGGGGCCGTGGAAACCCGCACGTGCCTTGGCCATCATGCTGAGGTCAGGCGCGCCTGCGTTGTTGTTTTCCGGGAAGTTATCGGTCGGCTTGGCCGGACGATCTTCATCCTCCACCGGATCGTAAACCGAGAAGTTCTCGGCCGCATAGGCGCGGACCTGCTCTTCTGGCAGGTTCGGGCCACCTTCATCGGCCAGGGTGCGCAGCGGCACCAGCTTCAGCCCGTGACAGGCTGCGCAGACTTCGGTGTAGATCTGCAGACCGCGCTGCAGCTGGTTGGTGTCGTAGGTGCCAAACGGGCCTTCGAACGAGAAGTCATAGTCCTCGACATGGCCCGAGCCTCCCGCCGCAAAGGATGCGGCAGGCGCCAGGGACAGTGCGAAGGCGGCACCAATGGCTAGTTTTTTCAACATGGTTGCTGTCCTTCTCAATTACTCGGCCGGCGTGGCGTCAGCGCCAGACTTCTTGCCGTAATGGGCATCAAAATCCGCTTCGATGGTCTCGGGAATCGCCAGCGGCTTCTCGATGACGCCCAGCAGCGGCAGGATCACCAGGAAGTAGGCGAACCAATAGGCCGAAGCGATCAGGGAGAACGACGCATAGGGTTCTTCCGCAGGCATCGCACCCAGCCACATCAGGGCAAAGAAGTCGATGACCAGCAGCAGGAACCACCACTTGAACTGCGGGCGGTACCGGCCCGAGCGCACGCGGCTGGTGTCCAGCCAGGGCGCCAGCGCCATGACGGCAATCGCACCAAACATCGCCAGCACGCCAAAGAACTTGGCGTCGATGATGCCACCGGTCACAAAGGAGGCAATCTGCACAACCCAGACTTCCGAGGTGAAGGCCCGCAGGATCGCGTAGAACGGCAGGAAGTACCATTCGGGAACGATGTGTGCAGGGGTCACCAGCGGGTTGGCTTCGATGTAGTTATCGGGGTGGCCCAGGTAGTTCGGCATGAAGCCGACGATCGCCCAGAACACAACCAGCACAACCGCCAGACCTACGAAATCCTTGATCACGAAATAGGGCCAGAACGGCAGCGTGTCTTTCTTGGCTTCTTCCTTGGAGCCACGACGCACTTCAACACCGGTCGGGTTGTTGTTGCCGGTGGTGTGGAAGGCCCAGATGTGCACGATGACCAGCGCCGCGATCACGAAAGGCAGCAGATAGTGCAGCGAGAAGAAGCGGTTCAGCGTGGCGTTGTCCACGGCAGGCCCGCCCAGCAGCCATGTCTGCAGCGCTTCACCAACAAAGGGAATGGCGCCGAACAGGCCGGTGATCACGGTCGCCCCCCAGAAGGACATCTGACCCCAGGGCAGTACATAGCCCATGAAGGCGGTGCCCATCATCATCAGGTAGATCAGCATGCCGATGATCCATGTGATCTCGCGCGGTGCCTTGTAGGACCCGTAGTAGAGACCCCGGAAAATGTGGATGTAGACCGCGACAAAGAACAGCGATGCGCCGTTCATATGCAGATAGCGGATCATATGGCCGCCGTTCACGTTGCGCATGATGTGCTCAACGGAGGCAAACGCCAGATCGACATGCGGTGTGTAATGCATCACCAGGATGATACCGGTGACGATTTGCAGGACCAAGCAGAATGCCAGGACGATACCCCAGATCCACAACCAGTTCAGGTTCTTGGGCGTGGGGATCATAATGGTGTCATAGATCAGGCCAACGATGGGCAGGCGGCTGTGCAGCCACTTCTCGCCACCGGTTTTCGGCTCATAATGATCGTGCGGAATGCCGGACATGAATGTCTCCCTTATCCCAGTTGGATCGTAGTTTCATCAAGGAACACGGCCGTCGGAACCGGCAGGTTCTCGGGCGCGGGACCTTTGCGGATACGACCGGCAGTGTCGTAGTGCGACCCGTGGCAGGGGCAGAACCAGCCATTGAACTCGCCAGCGCCATCACCCAGCGGCACACAGCCGAGGTGGGTACAGACACCCATCATGACCAGCCATTCGCCAGCTTCGTCCATGGTGCGGTTTTCGTCGGTGGCCGGCACATCGCCTGCGTTGACGTTCCGGGCAACCGGATCGGGCAGGTCGGCCAGATCAACAGCACGTGCCGCTTCGATCTCTTCCTGGGTGCGGCGGCGGATGAACACCGGCTTGCCAAGGAACATAACCGAGATCTGGGTCCCGACTTCCACACCTGCCACGTCCACGATAATCGAGGACAGAGCCTGAACGTCAGCCGAGGGGTTCATCTGGTTGACCAGGGGCCAAATAGCGGCGCCCGCAGTCACTGCCCCGGCGCCGGCAGTGGCGTAGTAGAGGAAATCTCTCCGGGTTCCTTCGTTGTCTTCTGCGTGGGACACGAGGTTTTCTCCAATTCCAGCGCCCGTTTAGGGCAAACATGCGCATACACCGCGCAATGAACGCAGTGACTCATCGCGGGTATCTAGCGGGGAGAAGGGCTTTCGTCCAGCGGTCATAGGCGCGCAGATGGACGCACACGCAAGTAATTATGCGCAACTGTTGCAAACAGCCTCACATATTTGCGCGGGCACGCCGTATTTCAAGGGGAGCGCCCGCGCCAGATCTCAGCTTTCCGGTGGTCGCGTCGCCTGCATCGACGGACGCGAATCGAATTCGGCGAACCAATCCGCCAGCGCCTCGTTCCCCTTGCGCCAGCCCATGTCCGGATGCCGGAAATCCACATAGGACAATGCACAGGCCACAGCGATCTGCCCGATCCGCAGCGATCCTTTCAGATGCGCCATCCAGCGCGCGTTCAGCGCCGCGCAGCCGCCCAGCACCTTGCCGCTCTGCCCTTCGATCCACTCCGGCCATTGCTTGTCCGCGGGGCGCAGGCGCTTTTCATAGGACAGCAGCACTGCCGCCTCCATGATGCCATCCGCCGTGGCCTCCAGCACCCGCGTGTCCCAGCCGCCCTCATAAAGCGCCCCACCCGCACGCTCTGCCAGATAGGCGCAGATCACCCGGCTGTCATACAGCGTCGCGCCCCCCGCGCGTTCCAGCGCCGGGATCTTGGCCAGCGGGTTGGCGGCCTTCAGGTCGCTCGCCGGGGCAATCGGCGTGGTGGCCACCGGGATCAGCTCGACATCCGCCAGCTGATCCGTTTCATGCAGCACCACCATGACCTTACGCACATAGGGGGAGGTGGGCGCGTGATAGAGTTTCATTGCGGAAATCCTTCTGAACAGGGTTTGGAGACAGATCCACGACGATGATACCATGTCTTACATGGGGCGCGGCTGCGCACACTCTAGCCTGGCCTCACGGCAGGACCACCCCCTTCGGCACCTTCGGTCACGCTTCCTCTTGCCTTTGCCATATCGAGCGGCCATGTTCGCGCTGTTCTCAGGGCGGGGCGAAATTCCCCACCGGCGGTAAGCGGGCATGTCCCCGTAAGCCCGCGAGCGGTCATTTTGAGTGCCGTCACAGCTTGAACCGACAACCGGTTCCCCCTTTTCGGGCTGTGAACGCACTGGAAATGATGTCCAGCAGATCTGGTGTAACTCCAGAGCCGACGGTCATAGTCCGGATGAAAGAGAACGTGTGACAGGGCCACGGGGGACGTGTGCCCTCATCACTCGTGATCGCCTTGGGTGACGTGTCAAACCTATAGGAGATACCACAATGACACACACCCGCTTTGCCTTCATCAAGGCACATTGGCATTCCGACATCGTTGATCGCGCATTGGAGGGCTTTCAGCAGCTGATCCCGGCGGAGCAGATCGACGTGTTTGATGTGCCCGGCGCCTTTGAAATGCCGCTGCTGGCCAAGGATCTCGCCAAGACCGGAAAATACGACGCCATCGCCTGCGCCGCCTTTGTGGTGGATGGCGGCATCTACCGCCATGACTTCGTGGCACAGGCTGTGGTGGATGGCCTGATGCAGGCAGGCATGGAGACTGGCGTGCCCGTCCTGTCCGTCTCGCTAACGCCGCACCACTATCAGGAAACCGATCACCACAACGCCATCTACCGCGCCCATTTTGTCGACAAGGGACGCGAGGCCGCCAATGCTGCGCTGATGATCGTCAGAACCCGGCAGGAGGCGCTTGGCGCCTAAACGGGGCAAGACGCAGCGCGGGTCGGGCCGCTACAGGCCCGGCCAAGCGATCACCCCAGATAGGCCTTCAGCGCCGGCGGCGGATTGTCCAGTAGCTCCGCCGTCGCCATCGGCGGATGCGCCGCGCCATCCGCCACCAGTATCACCTGATCCGCAATCCGCCGCGCATCCGCCGGGTCATGGCTGACCATCAGAACCGTTGCCCCGGTCTCCTGAGCCAGCTCCGCCACCAGATCCAGCATCTCGGCCTTCAGCGCGGGCCCCAGCGCCGCAAACGGCTCGTCCAGCAGCAGCAGATCGCGGCCCTGCACCAGCACCCGTCCCAGCGCCACCCGGCTTTGCTGGCCACCGGACAGGGCGGCGGGCTTGCGCTCTTCCATTCCGGCCAGTCCGACCCGGGCAATCGCTGCGCGCACCTTGTCCTGCTCTTCGCGGCTCAGCCGCAGGTTCGGGCGAATGCCCAGCGCGACATTCTGCGCCACGCTCAGATGCGGAAACAGATTGCCGTCCTGAAACAACATCGCAATCGGCCGTGCACCCGGTCTCACATCCGTCAAAGCGCGCCCCTGCCACGACAGCCCCCCTGAGATGATCGGCACAAAACCGGCAATCGCCTCGATCAGCGTTGTCTTGCCCGCGCCGGAGGGACCGATCACCGCCACCCGCTCACCCGCCGCAACCGACAGATCCGCACGCACGATAAAGCCGCCGTTATCCATTTTGCAGTGATCAAGTTTCAGCATGACGCCGACCTCCCCGGTCGCATATGTAAAACGCCCCCATCGACAGGCACAGCAGCAACAGCGCCCCGCCCGAGGCTGCCTCCATCCGGTAAGCTCCCATCAGGCGATAGACCTGCAAGGGCAGCGTTGCGGTTTCAGAATCGGCAAACAGCGCAATGACTCCGAGATCGCCCATCGACAGCGCGGCCGCCAGTCCCGCGGCAAAGCCAAGCTGAGGACGCAGCCGTGGCAACAGCACCCGGCGCAGGAACGCCCCGCCGCGCATGTCCAAAGAGAGCGACAAACGGCCATAGCGCGCCAGGATCTCGCGCACTCTGGGGATCAGAATGCGCAGCGCAAACGGCAGCGCCATCAGCGCATTGACCAGTGCCGTGACCGGCAGCGCCAGCGCAAAGGGATCAGCAACCGGGTAGATCAGAATAAACAGCCCGGTGCCGATCACCAGCGGTGACACCGCCAGACCAAGCAGCCCGGCAACCTCCACCACCGCCCCCCGGCCCAGCGCCACGGCAATTGCCATCGGCAGGGCGATCAGCAGCAGAACCAGCGTACTCAGCCCGGCAATCAACGCCGACGTCGCCGCCGCCATCCAGACCGACGCCCCCATCGACAGAAGCCCCGGCAGCCCCGCGATGACGATGGCGCTCAGCGGCAACACCAGGAACTGCGCCGCCCCCGACAGATAGATCGCATCCAGCCCCCGCGCCCAGCGCCCCTCGCCATCCCAGCGCCGCACGGGCCGGTCTAGCCCGGCTCCGAATCCTTCGCCGCTGGCAACGCGCAGCGCCACCAGCGCCGCCGCCCCGGTCAGCAGCAGCTGAACACCCGACAGCATCGCCGCCCGCCCAAGATCGAAATCGAAGCGGAACGCCTGATAAATCGCCAGTTCGATGGTGGTGGCACGTGGTCCGCCCCCCAGCGTCAGCGCCACCGCAAAGCTGGACAGGCAGATCGCAAAGACCACCGCCAGCGCACCGGGCACCACCTGCCGCAGCATCGGTGCCTCCAGCAGCCGCCACATTGCCAATGGTCCGGCATTGAGCTGCGCCGCAAGGCGAAAGCGCTCCGCCGGGATTTCCTGCCAGCCTTGCAGGATCAGCCGTGTCGCCAGCGGCAGATTGAAAAACACATGAGCCAGCACAACGCCGTGCAAACCATAGATCTGCAGCGGTCCAAGCCCGAAAACCCCCAGCAGATCGCTCAACCAGCCCGACCGGCCAAACACCGCCAGAATGCCAAGGATCGCAACAATCACCGGCAGGATGAACGGCGCCCCCATCAGGGCGATCAGCAGCCGCCGCCCGCGAAACCGTCGCCGCGCCAGCGCGCGCGCCACCGGCACCGCCAGCGTCACGCTCGCAACCGCCGACAGAACCGCCTGCCAGATGGTAAAGCGGATCGCGGCCCAATCGGCGACCCCAAGACCGCGCCCGACCTCGGCCCGCAGGATAACAGCGGCCAAGGCCCCAAGGATGAACGTCGCGACCAGGGTCGCGACGCCCAGACCCCAGCGGGATCTCAGCGGCTGAGCGCGGTCAGCCATTCTTCCAGCGCCGCATCACGCAGCGCCGCCGCTTCCTCTGCACCCAGCAACAGCGATTTCTCCGGCGCAACGAGGGTCTCAAACCCTTGCGGCAGGCCAGCTGTCGGCGTCACCGCCGGATACATCCAGTTGGTGGTCGGAATGATTGACTGGAACGCATCGCTGACCATGAAGGCCAGGAACTGATCCGCCAGTTCCGGCTGGTCGCTGGCCGCCAGCTTGCCGGCAACCTCAACCTGCATGTAGTGACCTTCATCGAAGACCGCCGCCGCCTTGCTGGCGTCATCCTCGGCGATCAGGTGATAGGCCGGCGAGGTGGTATAGGAGAGCACCATATCCGCCTCGCCCTCCAGGAACAGCCCATAGGCCTCCGACCAGCCCTTGGTCACGGTCAGCACATTGTCGGCCAGCCCCTCCCAGACCTCGGGGGCCTTGTCGCCATAGGCAGCCTTCACCCACATCAAGAGGCCAAGGCCGGGGGTGGAGGAACGCGGATCCTGAATCACGATCTTCAGATCGCTCTCAGCCAGCTCGGTAAAACTCTTCGGTGCCGTGGCATCCGCATTATGCACAAAGGCAAAATACCCCCAGTCATAGGGCGCAAAGGTGGTGTCTTCCCACTCGAACGGCAGTGCATAATCGGCGCTGATGCTGTGCTCGGCAAAAAGACCGGTCGCCTTCGCCGCTGCGGTCAGATTGGTGTCGAGCCCCAGCACCACATCCGCATCGGACCGCGCCCCTTCCAGCTTCACCCGTGCGAGCAGCGCCGCGCCGTCGCCTGCGCCGACCAGTTTCAGGTCACAGCTGCAGGTCGCCTCAAAGGCTTTCTCCACCGCAGGCCCGGGACCCCAGTCAGAGACAAAGCTGTCGTAGGTGTAGACAATAAGTTCAGGCGTTTCGGCATAGGCTGCCGTTGCGCCCAGCAGTCCCGCTGCAAGTACAAGATGTTTCATGGCATCCTCCAATGCGGCCTCCAATGCGACGTGGGGCAAGGGTGGAGCCATTCCATACCTTCCCTCCGCCGGTTCTAGCCGGTTCAGGTTCTACGGGTGTGATCTCAGCGTCGATGACGCACCCCGAGGTGGCGCGCACCCTAGGGGCCGGACAGCTGAAAGACAAGCGATAGCGGGCCCGCACCCCTCACTAGAATGACAGCAAGGCTGACCAATTGTTTCGCACGCGAAACATTGGGGGAGTCTGGCTGTCCTTTCTGCAAGGTTAACCCACCCCATCTTCTGGCCGGAAATATCCCGGGGGAGCCGCCCTATGGGCGGCGGGGGGGCGGCCCCCCCCCCCCCCCTGCGAAACAGGAAACCCCTTGAGGGTGCCGCCCACCCCCGCTAAGCACTTTCGCAAAGGAGACCGCGCCCATGTCGATCAACAGCTTTGGCCATCTGTTCCGCGTCACCACCTGGGGCGAAAGCCACGGACCCGCTCTGGGTGCGACGGTTGACGGCTGCCCCCCCAATGTCCCGGTCGACGCCGGGATGCTGCAGCAGTGGCTCGACAAACGCCGCCCCGGTCAGAACAAGAACATGACCCAGCGCAACGAACCCGATGCGGTGAAAATCCTCTCCGGTGTGTTCGAGGGCAAATCGACAGGCACACCGATCCAGCTGATGATCGAAAACACCGATCAGCGCTCCAAGGACTATGGCGATATCGCCCAGACCTTCCGCCCGGGCCATGCCGACATCACCTATTTTCAGAAATACGGCAACCGCGACTATCGCGGCGGTGGCCGGTCTTCAGCCCGCGAAACGGCGGCCCGCGTGGCCGCTGGCGGTGTTGCTCGGGAGGCGATCAAATCGCTGGTGCCAGGGCTGGAGATCAAAGGCTACATGACCCGCATGGGCGAGATGGAGATCGACCGCAGCCGGTTCGACTGGGACGCCATCGACCAGAATGACTTCTGGATCCCAGATGCCGCCGCAGTGCAGGACTGGGAAGACTACCTTCAGGGGCTGCGCAAGGAACACGATTCAGTTGGCGCGGTGATTGAGGTTGTCGCCCGTGGCGTACCCGCAGGCATTGGCGCGCCGATCTATGGCAAGCTGGACACCGATCTGGCCGCCGCAATGATGTCGATCAACGCTGTCAAAGCCGTCGAGATCGGCGAAGGCATGAACGCCGCGCGTCTGAAGGGCTCGGAAAACGCCGATGAGATCTTCCTCGGCAATGATGGTCAGCCGATCTATTCGTCGAACCATTCCGGCGGCATTCTGGGCGGTATTTCCACCGGGCAGGATGTTGTCGTCAGGTTTGCGGTGAAACCCACGTCATCAATCCTGACGCCGCGCCAGTCGATCCGCAAGGATGGCAGCGCCGCCGAGGTCATCACCAAGGGCCGCCATGACCCCTGCGTCGGCATCCGTGCGGTGCCGGTGGCGGAGGCGATGATGGCCTGTGTGATCCTCGATCACCTGCTGCTGCATCGCGGTCAGGTGGGGGAAAACCAGGGCCACATCGGTGGCTGATCCTGTCTCCGTCTCGCCGCCAAGATCAGACGCGAGACGGGGGTGACGGCCAAATTAGGTGAAAAGCCCGGCAAAGCGCTCGCGCAGCGCTTTCTTCTGTACCTTGCCCATCGTGTTGCGCGGCAGCTCCTGCATCAGCGCGACATGTTTGGGCTGTTTGAACTTTGCCAGCTGCCCGGACAAAGCCGCCTGAATGGCCGCAGCATCGGTGCCTTCCTCTGTCGGGACCACCACCGCCACCACGGCCTCGCCGAAATCGGGATGCGGCACGCCGATCACCGCACTTTCCAACACCCCCGGCAGATCGTCGATCAGGGTCTCAACCTCCTTTGGGTAGACGTTGAAGCCACCGGAGATCACCAGATCCTTTTCCCGGCCGACGATGGTGACATAGCCGCTGTCGTCAATCTTCGCGAGATCGCCGGTGATGAACCAGCCATCCGGGCGCAGTTCCTCGGCGGTTTTCTCCGGCATCTGCCAGTAACCCTGGAACACATTCGGGCCGCGCACTTCCAGCACGCCGATTTCGCCCTGCGGCAGCTCCTGTCCCTCCAGCATCACCCGCGCCTCCACCCCCGGCAGCGGTTGGCCGACGGTGCCTGCGATGCGTGCGCCATCATAGGGGTTTGAGGTGCTCATATTGGTTTCCGTCATCCCATAGCGTTCCAGAATGCGATGACCTGTGCGCGCCTCCCACTGTTCGTGGGTCTCCACCAGGAGCGGCGCCGAGCCGGAAATGAACAGGCGCATATTGGCCGCCAGATCCGGGGTCAGCTGCGCCTGCGCCAACAGCCGCGTGTAGAAGGTCGGCACCCCCATCAGCGCGGTCGATGTCGGCAGAGCTGCAAGAATGGACTCGGCATCGAACCGGGGCAGAAACACCACCTGGGCCCCCGCCAGAAGCGCCACATTGGTCGCCACGAACAGCCCGTGCGTGTGGAATATCGGCAGCGCATGAATCAGCACATCCTCAGCGGTGAAGCGCCAGTGATCCCGCAGGGTCAGTGAATTGGAATACAGGTTTTCATGGCTGAGCATCGCCCCCTTTGACCGGCCCGTGGTGCCGGATGTGTAGAGGATCGCCGCCAGATCCGATGGGGTCCGCGCCACCGGATCGAACCCGGCCTGCCCCGCTGCCAGCTCCATAAGGCTGCCCTGCCCCTCGCCATCCAGCGTCAGCACGGCTGCCTCGCCCGCGACCGCGCGCAAACTCTCACGCCGCGCCGGATCGCAGACAAAGACGCGCGGCGTTGCATCACCGATGAAATAGGCCACCTCCGCATCGGTATAGGCAGGGTTAAGCGGCAGAAACACCGCCCCGGCCATCACCGCGCCCAGATACAGCTCAATCGCGGCAAGGGATTTCTCCACCTGCGCCGCGACACGATCCCCCGGCTGGACTCCACGTGAAACAAGCGCCGCCGCCATACGCTCAGCCCCGGCGAAGAGATCCCCATAGCGCAGCGGATCGGCACCGGGACGGGTGGCGAATACGGCATCTTCGCGACCAAGAGAGGCGGCGCGCAGATGGTGGATCAGGGGATTTGCATCATACATTCAGGGGCTCCTTGCGGCGGTGCGGTTGGGTTTCATGACCCTGCGCGACCTTGGACAAAGCCGGGTGGTAAAATCAACCCGTTGCACTTTTTGATCCGCAGGCGCAGGGTCTGCGCATGGTGACATCCTTAACATCGCATCAACCGGGCCGTGCCATTGCGCTGAAACTGGCGGCCATTGCCCTGTTCACCGGGCTGTCGGCGATCATCAAGGCAACATCCGATGTGGTGCCCGCGGGTGAGGCGGTGTTCTTCCGATCGTTTTTTGCCATTCCGGTGATCTTGATCTGGCTGACCCTGCGCGGCCAGCTGCCGCGTGGTTTGAAAACATCGCGGCCCGGAGGGCATTTCCTGCGTGGCATCCTGGGAACGACGGCGATGGGGATGACCTTCATGGGGCTGGGGATGCTGCCACTGCCCGAAGTCACCGCGATTGGTTATGCAACGCCGATCTTCACGCTGATTCTGGCCGCACTTCTGCTTGGGGAGCGGATCCGGCTGATCCGGATCAGCGCGGTGATCATCGGTCTGATCGGTGTTCTGGTGATGCTCTGGCCGCGACTGGGGGGCGGAGATCTGGGCGATACCGCGACCCTGGGGGCCATCCTGATCCTGATCGCGACGGTGGCGCGCGGGCTGGTACAGATCCATATCCGCCGTATGGTGATGACGGAACATACGGCCGCCATCGTGTTCTACTTCTCGCTGACCGCCTCGATCCTGTCGCTATGCACGCTGCCCTTTGGCTGGGTCTGGCCTGACCCCGTTACGCTGGCGCTGCTGATCGGCGCCGGGCTGGTTGGCGGGGTGGCGCAGATTCTGGTCACCTCCTCGTATCGGTTTGCCCCGGCGTCGATGCTGGCGCCCTACGATTATTCCTCGATGCTGTTTGCCATTCTGCTGGGCTATATCTGGTTCAATGAGCTGCCGACGCTGGTGATGCTGATCGGTGCCGGGCTGGTGATCGCGGGCAATGTGCTGGTAATCTGGCGCGAGAGCCGTCTGGGCTTGGAACGCGGCAAGGCGCGGTCGGTTACCGATCCCAAGGGTTGAGGCTGGCGGCTAATCCGCCTCCAGACGGGCGCGCAACCCGTTGATGCGGTCCCGCAGGTCCAGCAGATCCTGCAGGTCGCCCCCCAGTTCCTTCAGGATACAGGAGGTGATCTCGCCTGCGTTATCCGCCAGATCCCGCCCCCGCGCTGTAAGCTGCACCAGACGGCTGCGATCATCCTCGGGGTTGGCCACACGTGCCAGCAGCCCCGCAGCCTCCATCCGCTTCAACAGTGGTGTCAGCGTGTTGGTTTCCAGGTCCAGCTGCTGGCCCAACGCGCCGACGGTCTGCCCATCGGTGTGATAAAGCGAGATCAACACCAGATACTGAGGATAGGTCAGCCCCAGCGGCGCCAGCAACGGGCGATAGAGCCGAGTCAGCGCGTGGTTTGCCGAATAAATCGCAAAGCACAGGAGATCCGGCGTATCTGGTATGGGGGATGTTGGCGTATTGGTCATGGGTGCAATTTAAATCGTGCACGATCCTTCTTCAAGGACTTGACCTTTGCGCCGGAGGATCCATTTATATCGCACACGATGTAATTTACTTCGACAGTGACACAGGAAAGGATCCCATCATGAGTGTTTCTCCCGTCTACACAGCCGCAGCAACCGCAACCGGTGGCCGCGATGGCAAAGCCAGCATCCACGACAGCGACCTCAGCTTTGATCTGGATCCGCCCAAGGAAATGGGTGGCGGCGGCAAGGGCAGCAACCCCGAGCAGCTGTTCGCTGCCGGCTATGCGGCCTGCTACATCGGCGCGATGAAATTCGCGACCACTCAGGACGACAGCCTCGCCAAGGTACCGAATGACGTGTCGGTCCACGCCGAGGTCGGCATTGGCCCGCGCGACGAAGGCGGCTTTGGTCTCACCGTTGCACTGAAGGTCGCCCTGCCCGGCCTCTCCCCCGAGGAGGCAAAGGCGGTGACCGAGGCAGGCCACAAGATCTGCCCCTATTCCAACGCGGTGCGCGGCAATGTGACCGTCACCACCGAGCTGGTCTGATCCCGGCACCATGCCCACGGCCCCCAAAGGGGCTGATACGGAAAAAGCGCGGGGTTTTCCCCGCGCTTTTGCATTTTAACAGCGATCTGGCGTTCCGGGCGCAGGGTCAGCTGCGCACCAGCTCCTCATAGGCTTTGGCGATCTCACGTGTCATCTCGCCCACCTCGAAGCTGTGCGGACCGATCTGGCCAACCGGGGTGACTTCGGCGGCGGTGCCGGTCAGCCAGCACTGTTCGAACCCGTCCAGTTCCTCCGGCATGATGTGGCGCTCGTGCACGGTGATACCGCGATCCTTCAGCATACCGATTACGGTCTGTCGGGTGATGCCGTTCAGGAAACAGTCAGGTTTCGGCGTATGCACTTCGCCATCCTTCACGAAGAAAATATTGGCGCCGGTCGCCTCCGCCACATAGCCACGGTAATCCATGAACAACGCATCCGAGCAGCCCTTGGCCTCGGCCTTGTGCTTGGAGATGGTGCAGATCATGTAGAGACCTGCCGCCTTGGCGTGGACCGGGATGGTTTCCGGGCTTGGTCGTTTCCATTCCGCGATATCCAGTTTGGCGCCCTGCATCTTGGCATCGCCATAATAGGCGCCCCAGCCCCAGACCGCGATGGCCATGCGCACCGGGTTCTTCGCCGAAGCGACACCCATGTCTTCGCCCGAGCCGCGCCAGACAACGGCCCGCACATAGGCATCCTGCAATCCGCTGGCTTTCAGGGTTTCCTGCTTCGCGGCTTCGATCTGATCCACGGTATAGGGCATCGGCATATCCAGCGCTTCTGCGCTGGCGACCAGACGCTCCGAATGCTCGCGGCTCTTGAAGATCTTGCCATTATAGGCGCGCTCACCCTCGAAGACGGAGGAGGCATAATGCATCGCGTGGCTGAGGATATGGACCTTTGCATCGCGCCAGTCGACCATTTCCCCGTCCATCCAGATCAAACCGTCCCGATCATCATAACCCGCCATGGCGCACCTCCTAATGCCTCGCCCAATTTCCAGAAGTTGCGCATTATATGACCGGTTCGGACATAATGTTGCGCTAAACCTGCGATTCGATACATCTTCAGACTTGGAATGTCAACAACGCTGACTTAAAATGGCCTCAACACAACAGGGGAGAGACCCATGGCAGAAGGGCGACCGGGGCAGGGATTTGGCGGCGAAAGCCTGCTGTTTCTGACGGATGAGCAGTTGCGGCAGGGCATTGAGGCGATGTTCTTTGCCTATCGCGGATTTACCGCAGACCCGGATCGTATTCTGGCTGAGATGGCCTATGGTCGGGCACATCACCGGGCGATCCATTTTATCAATCGAGCACCGGGCACGACGGTCAATAATCTGCTGAGCATTCTGGGGGTGACCAAACAGTCGCTGAACCGGGTGCTGCGGGCCCTGATCGGTGATGGTCTGGTGGAAAGCCGGGTCGGGGTCACCGACAAGCGCGAGCGGCATCTGTTTCTGACCGACAAGGGGCGTGCGCTGGAGGCCAAGCTTTCGGATGCGCAGCGCGCCCGGATGCGCACCGCCTACAAGGATGCCGGCCCGGAAGCGGTGCAGGGCTTCAAGCGCGTGCTGGAAGCGATGATGGACGCCGACATGCGGCGCGCCTATGCCAAGCTGCGGGAGAGTGGCACATGACCCGGTTCGATTCCCATTTGCTGATTGTCGATGATGATGAGCGCATTCGCGGCCTGCTGAAGAAGTTCCTGATGCGCGCCGGGTTTCTGGTCACCGCCGCCCGCGATGCCGCTCATGCGCGGCGGGTATTGTCGGGGCTGGATTTCGACCTGATCGTCCTGGATGTGATGATGCCGGGCGAGGATGGGGTCTCGCTCACCCGGTCGCTGCGCGAAACCCTGAGCACCCCGATCCTGCTGCTGACCGCCAAGGGCGAAACGGATGACCGGATCGAGGGGCTGGAAGCTGGCGCGGATGACTATCTGTCCAAACCGTTCGAGCCAAAAGAACTGTTGTTGCGGATCAATGCAATCCTGCGGCGGATGCCTGAGCCCACGGCCCAGGATGCCGCGCCCAAAGTGCTGCATCTGGGACCGATCCGCTATGATATTGAGCGCGGCGAGATGTGGCAGGGTGAGGAGTTGATCCGACTGACCGGCACCGAAAACCAGCTGATGAAGATCTTCTCCGCCTGTCCGGGCGAGCCGGTGAGCCGCACCAAACTGGTCGAGGATCTGGGCCGCGACCGTGGTCAGGCGCAGGAACGCGCCGTGGATGTGCAGATCACCCGGCTGCGGCGCAAGATCGAGCCCAACCCGAAGCAGCCGCAATATCTGCAGACGGTGCGCGGCGCAGGATATATGCTGGCACCGGATTAGGCCCAGAGTTCCGGAGCCGCTGCGCGGCGATTTCATGCCTCCGGCGGGGATATTTCCGGCCAGAAGAAAAGGACGCGCCATGGCGACCGCTTTGTTAACCCACGCAGATTGCCTGCTGCATGTGACGCCCGAGGGCCATCCCGAGCGGGTGGCGAGGCTGGAGCATGTGCTGCATGCGCTGGCGGGGCTGGACCTGCACAGGGTCACCGCGCCGATGGCGGCGGAAGACGATATCCTGCGCATTCACCCAAAGAGCTATCTGGAGGAGCTGCGCCGCAGCCTGCCGCAGGAGGGATTTGGTCGCATTGATGGCGATACATTCCTGTCGCCCGGATCGCTGGATGCCGCCTTTCGCGCGGCGGGGGCAGCTGTACGCGCGGTCGATATGGTCCTGACGGGCGAGGTTCAGAACGCCTTTGCCGCGGTGCGCCCGCCCGGCCACCATGCCGAGACAGAGACCGCGATGGGGTTCTGCTTCTTTGGCAATGCCGCACTGGCGGCCAAACATGCGCTGGATCACCATGGGCTGGCGCGTGTGGCGGTGGTGGATTTCGACGTGCATCACGGCAATGGCACGCAGGATTTGTTGTGGGACGAGCCGCGGGCGCTGTTCATCTCAAGCCAGCAGATGCCGCTCTGGCCGGGATCCGGTCGCCCTGAGGAAGACGGCGCACACGGCCAGATCCTGAACCTGCCGCTGCCACCCGGATCAGGGGGCGTGCACATGAGGTCGACCTATGTCGATCAGGTGTTTCCGCGGCTGCGGACCTTCAAGCCGGAGCTGATCGTCATCTCCGCCGGCTTTGACGCGCATCAGGATGATCCGCTGGCCGAACTCAATTGGAGCACCGAGGATTTCCGCTGGCTCAGCCGCGAACTCTGCGCGCTGGCGGCGGAGATCTGCGCGGGGCGTATCGTCTCGACTTTGGAAGGTGGATATGATCTGAACGCGCTGGCCGCTGCGGCCAAAGCCCACGTGGAAGAATTGATAGAGGCAGGCAGATGACCGACACCACCAGTCCAGAAACACCCGTTGACGAGCTGAGTTTTGAGCAGGCGATGCGCGCGCTTGAAACCGTGGTGGATCAGCTGGAGCGCGGCGATGTGGCGCTGGATGCGTCCATTGCGCTTTATGAGCGCGGTGCCGCGCTGAAGAAGCGCTGCGAGGACGAGCTGAAGCGGGCCGAGGAAAAGGTGGCGGCAATCACGCTAGATGCCGCAGGCACGCCGACCGGGACCCAGCCGCTGGATGCCGGCTGAGTCATGAGCGCCGCCGCAGACACGCAGAGCCGGCCCTTTGCCCAGGCGCTGAAAGAAGCCCAGACCCGGATCACCGCCCATATGGAGGCCCGGCTGGGCGGCAACGATCCGCTGCATGCGGCCATGCGCTATGCCATCACCGGCGGCAAGATGCTGCGCGGGTTTCTGGTTCTGGAAAGCGCGCGCCTGCATGGGGTTGCCGAACAGGCCGCGCTTGAAGCGGCGCTGGCGATCGAATGTATTCACGCCTATTCGCTGGTGCATGACGATCTGCCCTGCATGGATGACGATGATCTGCGCCGGGGCCAGCCCACCGTTCACAGGAAATGGGATGAGGCGATGGCGGTTCTGGCGGGGGACAGTTTGCAGACATTTGCGTTTGAGCTGCTTGCCGATCCCAAGATCGGACCCCATGCGCTGACCCTGATCCGCGGGCTGGCGCAATCCTCCGGCAAGGATGGTATGGTCTCCGGTCAGATGCTGGATATCGCCGCTGAAACCGCTGCGAGGCCGCTGGATCTGGATCAGATCACCCAGTTGCAGAACCGCAAGACCGGCTGCTTGATTGCTTGGTCCGCGACCGCTGGCGCGGTCATGGCCGGGGCGGATGACAGCCCGCTGCGACGCTATGCCGATGCGCTTGGCCTTGCTTTTCAGATTGCCGATGACATTTTGGATGTGGAAGGCGACGCTGCCAAGGTCGGCAAGGCCGTGCGCAAGGATGCGGAAGCGGGCAAGGCCACGTTTGTGTCTCTTCTGGGGCTGGACGCGGCGAAGGATCGCGCCAGAACCCTGATGGAACAGGCCTGTGAGGCGCTGACCCCCTATGGTCATGCCGCCGAAACCTTGAAGGAAACCGCGCGCTTCGTTATCTCGCGCGATAGCTGAGCCGCAAGAGACCGCGCCTCGTCAGAGCCAAACGCCCGCCAAACGCTCAAGGAGCTGCCATGTCAGACCGGCCCCAGACCCCTCTTCTGGATCAGATCACCCGCCCGGCGGATCTGAAATCCTTGAGCGATGCACAGCTGACGCAGGTCGCACAGGAACTGCGGCAGGAAACCATTTCCGCCGTTTCCGTCACCGGCGGCCATCTGGGCGCAGGTCTGGGTGTTGTCGAGCTGACCACCGCGCTTCATGCGGTGTTTGACACGCCCCGCGACAAGATCATCTGGGACGTCTCGCACCAGTGCTATCCGCATAAAATCCTGACTGGTCGCCGCGACCGCATTCGCACATTGCGGATGAAGGACGGGCTGAGCGGTTTCACCAAACGTTCGGAATCACCCTTTGATCCCTTTGGCGCGGCCCATAGCTCCACCTCGATCAGCGCCGCGCTTGGTTTTGCCGTGGCACGGGATCTGGGCGGTGTCATTCCCGAAGGCAGCGGCGATGCAATTGCCGTCATCGGCGATGGGTCGATGTCGGCCGGCATGGCGTTTGAGGCGATGAACAACGCAGGCCATCTGGGCAAGCGGCTGATTGTCATTCTGAACGACAATGAAATGTCGATTGCGCCGCCGGTTGGCGCGCTGTCGTCCTATCTGTCGCGCCTATATGCCGAAGAACCCTTTCAGGAACTGAAAGCGGTGGCAAAGGGGGCCGCATCCCTGCTGCCTGAACCGTTCCGCGAGGGCGCCAAGCGCGCCAAGGATATGCTGAAAGGCATGGCGGTGGGCGGCACCTTGTTTGAAAGCCTGGGCTTTTCTTACCTTGGGCCGATTGATGGTCACGATATGGACCAGCTGTTGCCGGTCCTGCGCACCGTGAAGGCGCGCGCCACCGGTCCGATCCTGATCCATGTGCTGACGAAGAAGGGCAAAGGTTATGCCCCGGCGGAACGCGCCCGCGACAAGGGCCACGCCACCGCAAAATTCGACATGGTGACCGGCGAACAGAAGAAAGCGCCCTCCAACGCGCCCTCCTATACCTCGGTCTTTGGCAAGGAGCTGGTGCGGCTGGCGGCTGAGGATGACAAGATCTGCGCCGTCACGGCGGCGATGCCCGATGGCACCGGATTGAGCCTGATGGCCGAACGCTACCCTTCGCGCTGCTTTGACGTCGGCATAGCCGAGCAGCACGGCGTGACCTTTGCCGCCGCGCTGGCCGCCGGCGGGATGAAGCCCTTCTGTGCGATGTATTCCACGTTTTTGCAGCGCGGTTATGATCAGGTGGTGCATGACGTGGCGATCCAGCGCCTGCCCGTACGCTTTGCCATCGACCGCGCCGGTCTGGTCGGTGCGGACGGGGCGACCCATGCGGGCAGTTTCGACATTGCCTATATGGCCAACCTGCCGGGCATGGTGGTGATGGCCGCCGCTGATGAGGCCGAGCTGGCCCATATGACAGCCACCGCTGCCGCCTATGATGACGGCCCGATTGCCTTCCGCTACCCCCGCGGTGAGGGCGAAGGTGTTGATATGCCCGAGGTGCCGGAGGTGCTGGAGATCGGCAAGGGCCGGATGATCCAAGCGGGCAAACGCGTGGCGATCCTGTCCTTTGGCACCCGGCTGGGTGAGGTGAAAAAGGCCGCCGAGGCGCTTGCCGCCAGAGGCATCACCCCGACAATTGCGGATGCACGTTTTGCCAAGCCGCTGGACCGCGACATGATCCTGCAGCTGGCCGCTGATCACGAGGCGCTGATCACCATCGAAGAAGGCGCAGTGGGCGGTTTCGGCTCCCATGTGGCGCAGCTTCTGGCGGAGGAAGGCGTCTTTGACAGCGGATTGAAATTCCGCTCCATGGTGTTGCCCGACACCTTCATCGACCAGGCCAGCCCCGCGGATATGTATGAGGTGGCAGCGATGAACGCCCCGCAGATTGAAGCCAAGGTGCTGGAGGTTCTGGGTGTGGCGACGATTGGAGAGAAGCGGGCCTAAACCCCCGTCGTTTCCTGCGGCGGGACGAAGGTCTCGAGGTCCTCGGCGGCGCGGACCGCGCGCAGGCCCTCTCGATAGGTGGGGTAAAGCAGCTCCACCCCCAGATCATCCTTGATACGCTGGTTTCTGACGCGCTTGTTCTCGCCATAGAAACTGCGCGCCATCGGGGTCATACCGGCCTCATCGAAGGGGACTTCGGCAGGGATCGGCAGGCCCAGCAACTCGGCGGCAAAGCCCAGCACATCCTGTGGCGGGGCCGGATCATCATCACAGAGGTTGTAGATCGCACCGGGATCAGGCTGTGCGATGGAAGCGGCGATAACCTGTGCGATATCGTCCACATGGATGCGCGAGAACACCTGACCGGGTTTCACGATACGGCGTGCCTTTCCGGCCATCAGCTTGGCAAAGGGGCCGCGTCCGGGGCCGTAGATCCCAGCGAGGCGAAAGATATGAAGCGGCAGATCGGGGATGGCCTGCCAGCCTGTCTCAGCTGCGGCACGCCAGCGGCCACGCTGGCTGGAAGGGGTGACGGCTGTGTCCTCATCCACCCAGGCGCCATCATGATCACCGTAGACAGCCGTGGTGGAGAGGTAGCCGACCCACTCCAAAGTGTCGCCACGGGCGGCGGCTGCCAGCGCATCCGCCAGTTCCGCCAGAACCGGGTCTCCTGCCTCGGTCGGTCCCACCGACGACAGGATATGCGTCACCCCATCCAGCGAGAGGGGGGCACCGGGCCAGGTGATCAGTTCAACGCCTGCAAGAGGCTCCGCATCCTCGGCGGATCGGGTGGTGCCTATGACCCGCCAACCGGCCCGAAGCAGCTGCGGGACCAATGCGCGGGCGGAATAGCCAAGGCCAAGACAGAGAAGCGTTTTTGTCATGTGCCATAGATGCGCGCGAGCCTGTGCGGGTGCAAGACTTGATTCAAGCGTCAAAACCGCATTTCCTGTGGCCATGGCGCAAAAACAGATCACGCTGGCCGCCGCCTACGGGCTGGAGACGCCGCAGCACTCCCGGCAGCTCTATGCCGATTGGGCCGAGAGCTACGACAGCAGCTTTGCCGCAGGATCGGATTACATCCTGCCGGATCAGGTGGCCCGCCTGTTCGCTGCCGCCGACGGGCGCGGCCCTGTTCTGGATGTCGGCGCAGGAACCGGGCTCTGCGGCGTCGCGCTGGAGCGGCAGGGCATTGCTCCGATAGATGCGACCGATATCAGCCCTGAAATGCTGGCACAGGCACTGCGCAAGGATGTCTACCGCGATATCATCGAAGCGGATCTGACCACCGGCGTCCCGGTGCCACGCGACACATATGCCGGTGTCGTCTCCTCTGGAACCTTCACCCACGGCCATGTCGGACCAGAGGTTCTGCCGGGTATCCTGCGCCTTGCCCGACCGAGGTCGGTGTTTGCGCTTGCCATCAATGCCCGTTTTTCCGCCCGCTGCGGCTTTGCTGCGGCTCTCAAACGTCTTGAGAAGGGCGGCTGGATCCGTGGGCTGACCCTGCCGGAGGTGGCCATCTACGGTCCCAAAGCCACCGGCGCCCACAGCACGGACAAGGCGCTGATTGCGGTGTTTACCAAGGTCTAGGAGCAGCCTGCATTGTGCAGCGCATCTCTCTCAAAGCGCAGCGCTGAGGCTATGCAGGATCCGATGCGACACAGCTATGCTGACGTTCGCTGTGGGCCGGGGCCCACACTTAATAGCGCCCACCGGGTCTAGGCTGCGCTGAGGTTGATCGCAGGACAACAGCGGGGTCATCTGCCGCATCGGCGCCTTATCTGCCCTTCCACACCGGATCGCATTTCTCAGCAAAGGCGCGCGCGCCCTCCATCTGGTCCTCGCTGTCATAGAGAATATCAACGCTGCGCAGCTGGCGTTTGGTGATCCGGTTCATCGCATCCTGAAACTTCGCATCCTCGGCGTCGCGGACAATCTCCTTGATCGCGGCATAGACCAATGGCGGGCCGGAGGCGAGCAGCCGCGCCAGCTCCCAGGCCCGATCCATCAGCTGATCTGAAGTCAGGATTTCGTTCACCAGCCCCCAGCGGTGCGCCTCCTCGGCGTCAAACCAGCGTCCGGTCAGCAGGAGTTCCATGGCAATGTGATAGGGAATGCGCTTGGGCAGTTTGATTGATGCGGCATCGGCCACCGTGCCCGACCGGATCTCTGGCAGGGCAAATGTCGCGTGATCTGCGGCCAGAATCATATCCGCCGACAGCGCCAATTCCAGACCACCGCCACAGGCGATGCCATTCACCGCCGCAATCACCGGCTTGTTCATATCGCGCAGCTCCTGCAGGCCCCCAAAGCCGCCGACACCATAGTCGCCATCCACCGCATCTCCGCCGGCGGCGGCCTTCAGATCCCAGCCGGGGCAGAAGAATTTCTCGCCTCCCCCGGTCACAATTGCCACGCGCAGGTCGGGGTCATCGCGAAAATCCCGAAACACCTCGCCCATGGCCACGCTGGTTTTCAGATCAATGGCGTTGGCCTTTGGACGGTCAAGCGTGACCTCCAGAATGGCGCCATCGCGGCGGGTCCGAATGGGGATTTCAGTCATCGGTGGTTTCCCTCTCTCGCAGCAGTGCATCCGCTGCTATGGCATCGCTGGTCGTACAGATCAGCGGATTGATTTCAAGTTCTTCCAGCCTGTCCAGATGGGCAAGCACATAGCCTTCAACCGCGCGGATCGCGCGCAGAATTGCGGCACGATCCGCCGCAGGGCCGCCGCGATACCCGCCAAGCAGCGGGGCAATGCGCAGCTGATCCAGCGCCTCTTCCAGCATGTCCTCATGCACCGGCAGCAACAGCGACAGGCTGTCCTGCAACACTTCGCTCAGCACCCCCCCAGCACCCAGCGTCAGCACGAACCCATGGGCGGGATCCCTGATGACCCCCACCAGCAGCTCGGCCACGGTCCCGGTGATCATCTCCTCCAGCAGCAATTGTTCCGCGCCAATCTCCTGCGCCGCCTCCATGACCGCCTCAGGCGAGTGGAGGTTCAACCGCACTGCCCCGGCCTCGCTCTTATGCGCGAAACCTTCGCCCTTCAGCACCAGCGGAAACCCCACCCCAGACACGATGTCATGCAGGCTCTCTGCCAGCGCATCACGGCTTAGCCTGTGGCTTCGGGGAACCCGCAGACCGGCCGCCGCAAGACGCTGTTTCGCGAGGCCTTCGGGGATCAGACTGGCGTCGCCATCCCCTGAGTCCGGACCTGGAAGGGCCAGGGGCAAATCAGATGGCACCGCGATACGACTGGCCGCCGCCGCCGCGCCCATGGCCTCTCGCAGGCCGCAGAGCGGCACGACGCCCGCCGCCAGAAGCCGCTGCGCGGTCTCTTCGGGCATCAGTTCCGGCAAACTGGCGACCATGGCCATTGGCGCACCGGTTTGCGCCCGCGTTGCTATTGCGGCCTCAACCGTGCAGGCCCAGTCTTCGGCCGAACACCGGTCTGCTCGTGGGAAATCCACGATGAGCATCACCATATCCAGATCAGGATGCACCATGGCGCTGAACGCCCGGGTCATCGCAGGCACGTCCCGCCAGATATAGGTATGGTAGTCCAGAGGATTGGCCAGCGCGACCATCGGGCCCAGGGCTGCGCGCAGCGCCTGATGCTGGCCGTCGGACAACGGCGGAAAGACCACAGACTGCGCCTGCCCGAGATCGGCAGCAAGGCTCGCTTCACCCCCGGAGCAGCTGATCGTCGCAACCCGGCATCCGGCGCGGGGGCCAAGCACATGCAGAACCTTCAGCGTTTCCAGAAATACCGGCAAATCATCCACCCGTGCCACACCACAGCGCCGCAACAGCGCATCGGCACCGGCCTCCTGACCGGCAAGCGACGCCGTATGGGACAGCGTCGCCGCCTGCGCCTGATCCGAGCGTCCGACCTTCAGCGCCACGATCGGTTTTCCACAGGCGGCCGCCTGATGCGCCAGCAATTCAAAGGCACGCAGGTCGCGGACACCTTCGATATGCAGGCCAATGGCGGTTACGCGCGGATCCTCCAGCAGGCCGCGCGCAATCTGTGCGATATCGCTTTGCGCCTGATTGCCAACGGTAACCACATAAGCAATCGGCAGCCCACGCGCCTGCATGGTCAGATTGATCGCGATATTGGAGCTCTGGGTGAGGATTGCCACGCCGCGCTCCACCGCCACGCCACCGTGCTGATCCGGCCATAGCAATACCTGATCCAGATAGTTGATGAACCCATAGCAGTTAGGGCCGAGGATGGGCATCTCTCCCGCCGCTTGCAAAAGATGGTTCTGCAGGTCGGCCCCATCACCGGCCTCCCTCTGGGCCTCGCGAAAACCGGAGGCAAAACAGACCGCCCCCCCAGCCCCCCGGCGAGAGAGCGCCGCCACCGCTTCGACGGTGGCGTGTCTGTTGACGCCGATAAAGCTGGCATCGGGCGCGGCGGGCAGATCATCCACCGATGCAAACGCCGTCAAGCCGCAGACCTCCGCAGCCTTCGGATGCACCGGCCAGATCTGACCGGAAAACCCGATCTTCTGCAATTGTTCGATCACCTGACGGCACCAGGCACCGCCACCGATCACCGCGATGGAAGAGGGCCGAAACAAAGTGCTGAAGTCACGTATCATTGCCACGGCTCCCGCCTGAACAGAGGCCCCGATGCCTTCGGCGAGGATATTTGGAGCCAGAAGATGGGTAGGGTTTCATTAACCAGAATCGACGAGCCTCGACAGGCGGTACAGGCGGGGACGCCGATGACCGCGCCAGGAGATGGCCCCCGGTTGCGGCAGCGCCCTTCCGGGGGCTTGATCCTTTCTGCATCTTCTGGCCTTAAATATCCTCGCCGAAGGCGAAATCTGACCCGCCCGCCCGACGCGTCCGGGTAGAGCCTGAGACCGTTCGCCGCCATGCTTTCAACCACCATGCGAACGCAACAGCTCCCGGCTGATAATGTGACGCTGGATTTCGCTGGTGCCTTCCCAGATGCGCTCCACCCGAGCATCCCGCCAGATGCGCTCCAGTGGCAGTTCATCCATCAGCCCCATACCGCCATGGATCTGGATCGCCTCATCCGCGACCATCGCCAGCATTTCTGTTGCTTTCAGCTTAGCCATCGACATGTCGGCCTCGGTCACGCTGCCCTGGTCGAATTTCCAAGCGGCTTCCCAGGTCAGCAGGTTGGCGGCCTTCAGCTCTGTTGCCATATCCGCAAGTTTGAAGGAAATGCCCTGAAACTTGCCAATCTGCTGGCCGAACTGGCGACGCTCGGCGGCGTAGGACACCGCGTGATCAAAGGCGCGCTCAGCCCGGCCCAGACAGGTCGCAGCCACCTGAAGACGGGTGGCGCCAAGCCAGGTGTTGGCGAGATCAAAACCCTTGTCGACCTCGCCCAGCACTGCGGTTTTTGGCAGGCGACAGTCGTCGAACTCCAGCACTGCATTGGTATAGCCCCGGTGGCTTACGTTGCGATAGCCGTCACGGACAGTGAACCCCGGCGTGCCCTTGTCGACGAAAAAGGCGGTGATCCGCTTTTTCGGGCCGCGCGCTGTGTCGTCTTCTCCCGTGGCCATGAAAACGATGGCAAAATCCGCGATATCCGCGTGGCTGATGAAATGCTTGGTCCCGTTCAGAACGAAGTCATCGCCGTCCGGGCGCGCTGTCGCGGTCATACCGCGCAGGTCAGAGCCAGCCCCCGGTTCGGTCATCGCAAGACAGTCCCATTTTTCACCGCGAATGCAGGGGTAGAGGTATCTCTCTTTCTGCTCCGGCATGCCGGCCAGAAGGATATTCGAGGGGCGTGCGACGCAGGTCCAGTGCAGGGCGTAATTGGCGCGGCCCAGCTCCTTTTCATAGAGCAGCCAGGTCAGCGTATCGAGGCCGGCACCCCCCACCTCTTCGGGCATGTTGGCGGCGTATAGCCCGGCCTCTATCGCCTTGGCCTGGATGTCGCGGACCCGTTCCATCGGCAGATGGCCACTGCGTTCGACCTCCAGCTCGTGAGGATAGAGCTCCCTGGTGACAAAGGCGCGCGTGGTTTCCACGATCATCGCCTGCTCTTCAGACAGACCAAATTGCATGTCTTGCTCCCCCGTGATGGGATCCCTGTTGACGTTGACCTGAGCCTAGGGCTGGATACGGTCAGTATCGTGCAGCATCGGACATTTTCGTGCCAAACTGGAAGAAACCACACGCTGCAACGCAGCAGATCGACCTATTGCTGTTCGATCAGTTCTCTGGCCATTGCCTTGCCAATACGGTGGAGCCGCTGCGGGCCGCCAACACGTTTGCAGGCCGACCGCTGTACTCCTGGCGGTTCGTGACGCTTGATGGCAATACCGCGATGTCATCGGCGGCGATGGAGGTCAGCGCGCAGGCGCCGCTGAGCAAAGCTGAGGGCGATATGCTGATCGCCATGCCGAGCTACCGCTATCTGCGCCATGCAACCGAAGCCACATCGCGCGGGTTGCGGGCGGCGCAGCGGCGCTATGGCGTATTGGCGGGATTCGATACCGGTGCCTGGCTGCTGGCTGAGGCCGGGCTTCTGGATGGCTACCGCGCCACCATCCACAGCGCGGAGATCGACGCCTTTGCCGAGGCGTTTCCGACCGTTCAGGCCGAGATGCACCGGTTTCTGTGGGACCGGGACCGGCTGACATGCTCAGGCGCGATGGCGGCATTTGACGGGATACTCGACATGATCGCGCGACAGCACGGGCAGGCCCTGCGACTGGATGTTGCCACCCTGTTCCTGAGCGGCGAGCCAGGGGAGACCGGGACATCCAGACCCGTGCGAAGCGCCTCTGTCGGGCGTGCAATTGCGGTGATGGAGGCCAATCTGGAAACCCCGCTCCCGCTGGGCGAAGTCGCGCGACGGGTTGGGCGGAGCCTGCGGGATCTGGCACGTCGCACGCAGGGCGAATTGGGCACAACGCCGCAGACGCTATATCAGCATCTGCGATTGAAACAGGCAAGACGGCTTGTATTAGAGACGGATTTCAGCATCTCGGAGATCGCCCTGCGCTGCGGCTATGAGAACCCCAGCGCGTTGACCCGCGCCTTTCGCAGCGTCTTTGCCACAACGCCAAGAGACCTGCGCCGCACCCGGAGATAGCAGCCGCAACGCAGGCTGGTGGTTTTCTTGATTTGCAAAAAGCAGCTATTGTTTGCGCTAGCGCGCAAGGGGTCTTGCGCTTGCGCGGGTTATCAGAACAATTGGGCCATGACAGATATCGCATTCCCAAGCTGGCCCGATGTAGCCCCCCAATTGATTGAAGTTGCGGCAGGTCGCCGCCCTGCGGACACGGTGATCCGCCAGGGGGTCTGGGTCAATGTTCACACCCGCGAACAACTGCCCGATCATGACATCGCCATCGTGGCCGGGCGCATCGCCTATGTCGGCCCCGATGCCAGCTATTGCACCGGCCCCGACACCGAGGTGATCGAGGCCAACGGGCGCTATATGATCCCCGGCCTCTGTGATGCGCATATGCATATCGAAAGCGGGATGCTGACCCCCGCAGAATTCGCCCGCGCGGTGATCCCACATGGCACCACCTCGATGTTCACCGACCCGCATGAAATCGCCAATGTCCTGGGTCTGGAGGGCGTGCGCCTGATGCATGACGAGGCGCTGATGCAGCCGGTCAATATCTTTACCCAGATGCCGAGCTGCGCGCCCTCGGCGCCTGGGCTGGAAACCACCGGATATGAGATTTCGCCCGAGGATGTGGCCGAGGCGATGAGCTGGCCGGGCATCATCGGGCTGGGCGAGATGATGAATTTTCCCGGTGTGGCAGCGGGCGATCCCAAGATGCTGGCAGAGATCGCTGCAACCCAGCGCGCGGGCAAGACCGTTGGCGGGCATTATGCCTCGCCTGATCTGGGGCCGGATTTCGCAGCCTATGTGGCTGGCGGTCCGGCGGATGACCACGAAGGCACCTGCGAGGCGGACGCGATTGCCCGGATGCGACAGGGGATGCGCGCGATGGTGCGGCTCGGCTCGGCCTGGTATGACGTTGAGGCGCAGATCACCGCGATCACCGAAAAGGGACTGGATCCGCGCAATTTCATTCTTTGCACCGACGATTGCCACTCCGGCACGCTGGTCAATGACGGCCATATGAACCGGGTGGTGCGCCACGCGATTGAATGCGGCTGTGACCCTTTGATCGCCTTGCAGATGGCCACGATCAACACCGCGACGCATTTCGGGCTGGAGCGTGACATCGGCTCTATCACCCCGGGTCGGCGCGCGGATGTGATCCTGACCTCCGATCTGAAGACCCTGCCGATCGAGCTGGTGATTGCCCGTGGCGAGATCGTAGCCAAGGATGGCGAGATCACCGTGGATTGCCCGCATCTGGACTGGCCCGAAACCGCGCGTGGCACGGTGCATCTGGGCCATCAGCTGGGCGCTGAGGATTTTGAGATCGCCGCGCCTGAGGGCGCAAATGTGATCACCGCCAATGTCATCGGTGTGGTTGAGAACCAGGCCCCGACCAAAGCGCTACAGGCAGAGCTGCCGGTGCAGGACGGGCTGGTCGAGGCCACATTGGCCGAGGCGGGCGACATCTGCCAGATTGCATTGGTGGAACGCCACCGGGCGACGGGTGGCGTCACCAACGCCTTTGTCTCCGGCTTTGGCTACAGCGGCAAGATGGCGATGGCCTCCACCGTGGCGCATGACAGCCACCATATGATCGTGGTCGGCACTGACCGCGCGCAGATGGCGCTGGCGGCCAATCGTCTGGCCGAGGTGGGCGGCGGCATCACCATCTTCCGCGAAGGACAGGAGCTGGCTCTGGTTGAGCTGCCCATTGCCGGGCTGATGTCCGACAGCCCCGCGACGGAGGTTGCCGCCAAGGCGCAGAAGATGGTTGAGGCGATGGAGACCTGCGGCTGCAAGCTCAACAACGCCTATATGCAGCATTCCCTGCTGGCGCTGGTGGTGATCCCCGAATTGCGCATTTCCGATCTGGGGCTGGTGGATGTGCGCAGCTTCGAGAAGATACCGGTCATCGCAAGCGCCGGGCCGTCCTGACCCCCGGCGCGTGTCGGCCGGCCCCCGTGTCCTTTCCAGAGCCACCCCGTCATCCGATGGCAGAGTGCCCCGTTTTTCAGTGATCGAGCATAATCATGACAACAGTTAAGATCCCGCAGCTTCCGGCAGCAGAAGAGTTTACAGATGCCGCGGCGGCCGTTGCCCGGTTGGAGCAGCTGTACCGTGAGGCGACGCAGTTTCTATGCGCCGAGTTTTCGCGCATCCTGACCGATGGTCCCTCCGTCGGCAGCACCGGGACCACCCCGCGTATTCGCGCATTCTACCCTGAGATCCGCTTTACCACGTCGTCTTTTGCACAGGTCGACAGCCGGCTGAGCTATGGGCATGTGTCGGCCCCCGGCACCTATGCAACCACGGTGACCCGCCCGGATCTGTTCCGGCATTACCTGACCCAGCAAATCGGCCTGCTGATCCGCAACCACGGACAGCCGGTGACCATCGCTGTCTCAGATACGCCAATCCCGGTGCATTTTGCCGTGGCGGCCGATCCCAGCCTGACGGTCCCACAGGAAGGCGCTGCCGGTTTCACGCTGCGCGATGTCTTTGACGTACCGGACCTGGCCACCACCAATGACGACATTGTAAACGGCACCTATCAGTCGCCGGACAATATTGGTCCGCTGTCGCTCTTTACCGCGCAGCGGATTGATTATTCGCTGGCCCGGCTGTCGCATTACACGGCGACCGACCCGCAGCATTTTCAAAATCACGTGCTGTTCACCAACTACCAGTTCTATGTCGCCGAATTCGAAGCCTACGCCCGTGCGCAGCTGGCGGATCCGGCCTCTGGCTACAGCAGCTTTGTCAGCACCGGCGATCATGAAATCACCAGCGCGGACGCGGAGATCCCGCCGATTGCGAAGCTGCCGCAGATGCCGACCTATCATCTGAAACGGCAGGACGGCTCGGGCATCACGCTGGTCAATATCGGCGTCGGCCCGTCGAACGCCAAGACCGCCACCGACCATATCGCGGTATTGCGCCCGCACGCCTGGCTGATGGTCGGTCACTGTGCCGGGCTGCGCAACACTCAGACGCTGGGCGATTTTGTGCTGGGGCACGGCTATCTGCGCGAGGATCACGTTCTGGACGACGATCTGCCGATCTGGACCCCGATTCCGGCACTGGCGGAAATCCAGGTCGCGCTTGAGGATGCGGTGGCCGAGGTGACGGAGCTGGAAGGCTACGACCTGAAGCGGATCATGCGGACCGGCACCGTTGCCACCATCGACAACCGCAATTGGGAACTGCGCGATCAATCCGGCCCCGTGCAGAGACTGTCGCAATCCCGTGCCATCGCGCTGGATATGGAAAGCGCCACCATCGCCGCCAATGGCTATCGTTTCCGGGTGCCCTATGGAACGCTGCTCTGTGTGTCGGACAAGCCGCTGCATGGCGAACTGAAGCTACCGGGGATGGCATCTGAGTTTTATCACACCCAGGTTGCCCGCCATTTGCAGATCGGGATAAAGGCGATGGAGCAGTTGCGTGGCATGCCATTGGAACGTTTGCACAGCCGAAAACTGCGTTCCTTTGACGAAACAGCCTTTCTCTGAGGGTGATTTTCCCGCTAATTCTTCAAAAACCCCTATTTTATGGGGTTTTTGACAACACTACTCGTTGTGTTCGGCCACAACATAACGCTAGAGTTACGCGATGAGGCCCCATAACTCGGGCAGTGACAAGGAGACCTAAGAATGTCCAAACCGATGACCAAGACCCAGCTTGTTGCCGCACTGGCTGAAGAGATGGACAGCGACAAAAAAGCGGCAGGCGCTGCGCTTGACGCCGTTTGCGCGCTGATCACCCGCGAAGTTTCCGGCGGTGGTGCCGTGACTCTGCCCGGCGTTGGCAAGATCTACTGCCGCGAGCGCCCCGAGCGCGAAGTGCGCAACCCGGCCACCGGTGAGAAATTCACCAAAGAGGCCGACAAAGTGGTCAAGATGACCATCGCCAAAGCGCTGAAAGACAGCGTGAACGGCTAAGGGTCAAGGCACGGTTGACCGTGTTTCGGGTCGCCTTTCGGGCGGCCCTTTTTTGTGCCTGAACAGCGCAGCTCCCGAAAAATCAAGATCCCCAACCGGCCAGCCGAATTCGGTTCCCAGCGAATGCTTGTCTTGCTAAACATATCGCGACCACACCCGAACGGGCTGCGGCACCGGACCGGCAGGGGGATATGTCGATGGATCTGCGCGCTTTGGCGATGGGGCTGGCCTTTGCCTTCATGTGGTCGTCTGCCTTTACTTCGGCTCGGATCATCGTCGCCGATGCTTCGCCGCTATACTCGCTTGCCTTCCGCTTTCTTATTTCCGGCCTGATCGGTGTCGCTGTTGCCCGCTACATGGGCCAGAGCTGGCGTCTGACACGCGGCCAGCTGCGCGCCACCATCGTCTTTGGCATCTGCCAGAACGCGCTCTATCTGGGCCTCAACTTCGTCGCCATGGAAACCATCGAAGCCTCGCTGGCCGCGATCATCGCATCGACCATGCCGATGCTGGTCGCCATCGCGCTCTGGCTGGCCTATGGTGAGCGGCTGCCCCGGCTGGGTGTTGCCGGGCTGCTGGCCGGGGTGGTGGGGGTTGCCCTGATCATGGGAACCCGCATCAGCGCGGGTGTCGACCTCTTTGGCCTCACGCTCTGCGGGATCGGTGTTCTGGCCCTGACGCTGGCCACCTTGGCGCTGCGGGGGGCAACCTCGGGTGGCAACTTCATGATGGTGGTGGGGTTGCAGATGCTGGTCGGCTCTGCCGTGCTGTTCGCAGTTGCACCTATGGTGGAAACCTTCCGGCTGAACCCCAGCTGGCCGCTAGCGCTGGCCTTTCTCTACACCACCCTGGTGCCGGGGCTGACGGCGACCTTCATCTGGGTTCTGCTGCTGAACAGGATCGGTGCCGTGCGGGCCGCCACCTTCCATTTTCTCAACCCAGTCTTCGGTGTGGCTGTTGCCAGTCTGCTGCTGGGCGAAAAGTTGGGGCTGCTGGACCTGATCGGCGTCGGTATCGTCACCTTTGGCATTCTGGCGGTCCAGCTGGCGCGGCAATCGGCGCAGCAGCGCCCCTGAGGATGGCACGTGCCCTGCCTCTTTCGTCACACACAAACGCGAGCGGATGAAATACAGCTTTGCTTTTGCCCCGAAGGACACCATTTACAGCTGAACAGCCAAGATCGGAGGACATGATGCGCAGTTATTCCAAAGACCCGGACGCCATTGCGGCCCTCTCGGAAGAAGAATATTACGTCACCCAGCAATCCGGCACCGAACGCCCCGGCACCGGCAAGCTGCTGGGCAACAAGGAGCCGGGGATCTATGTGGATATCGTCTCCGGTGAGCCATTGTTTGCCTCGTCAGACAAATATGAGTCCGGCTGCGGCTGGCCCAGCTTTACCAAACCCATCGAAACCGCCCATGTTCAGGAGCTGGAAGACCGGAGCCTGGGGATGATCCGCACCGAAGTCCGCTCGACCCATGGAGACAGCCATCTGGGCCATGTGTTCCCGGACGGCCCGGCAGATCGCGGCGGTCTGCGCTATTGCATCAATTCGGCCTCCCTGCGGTTCGTCCATCTGGACGATATGCAGGCAGAAGGCTACGGCGACTATATCGATCAAGTGGAGGATATTAGATGAGCAGCACAACAGAACGCGCCGTCCTGGCCGGTGGGTGTTTCTGGGGCATGCAGGACCTGATCCGCAAGCGCCCCGGTATCATCAGCACCCGGGTTGGATATTCCGGCGGCGATGTGCCCAATGCGACCTATAAGAACCACGGCACCCATGCCGAGGCGATCGAGGTGATTTTTGACCCGAGCCAGACCAGCTATCGCACGCTGCTGGAGTTCTTCTTTCAGATCCATGATCCAACCACGGTCAATCAGCAGGGCAATGATCTGGGCATGAGCTACCGCTCTGCGATCTACTATGTTGACGACCGCCAGAAAGAAATTGCCGAAGACACCATTGCGGATGTCGATGCGTCAGGTCTCTGGCCCGGCAAGGTGGTGACCGAGGTCGAACCCGTTGGCGATTTCTGGGAGGCCGAACCGGAGCATCAGGATTACCTGGAACGGCAGCCAAACGGCTACACCTGCCACTTTGCGCGCCCGGATTGGGTTCTGCCCCGCAGGAATGAGACCGCCGCCGAGTAAGTAACCGGTGGCACGATCGTGCCACCGGCTCACTCACTCATCAAAGATTGGCGAAAAATTGGCACCTTTCACTAAGTTTATTCCATGGATTGCATCAGCTTTGTTCCAATAGCTTTCCGCAGAGTCTGCTACAGTGTGGTGGTTTGCAGCTCGCAATGACCAGCGCCATTGGTTTGCAGCATCTCGATACAGTTTGAAGTACATCCTTCAAACTCCTTTCATTCGCGGACTAATGCCGCGTCTCCAGAAAATGCTGCTCTGCACTTGACCGTCACGTTAATCGCATGCGATTCTATGACGTGTTTAGCGACACGGCCGTATGCAATGCAGCGGCTCGGCGCCTTGGGAATCCCCTTGGCGCCTTTTATTTTATCCACAGGCATGCGGGAGTCGAGTCCTTTACTTGCGACTGCCTACAACAAATTGTTGATATAGGATAATCCCAACACAAAATATGGAAGTTAGCCTGTGGCAATGCGCGGACGACCGCTCGCCTCCACCGTCAGAAAGGCCTCGACAAAAACCTCCCGCGCCTCGACTTCGGCGATGCGGATATCCCTTTCCACCTGGATGGAAATATCCTGCGCGCCTGCGGCCTCTGCGGCGGCACGGGCTTCGGCCCGCAGCTCGGCTTCCAACCGCTCAAGAGCCTCCTGCGAACCGGTGAAATCCTCCGGGCCATTCTCCAGATGGACGCGAAACCGGCCTTCCTCAGGTGCGGTAACCGTGCCGCTGCGCCGCATGGTGATACGGCCCACCACCGCGCCAATGGCATTTGCCACGCCTGCGTGTTCCGGTAGGATCATACGGCAATGAAGCCGGGTCCCGACCGCGGGATAGTAGCTGGGCGCCGAGGCTCCAAGCCCGACGACATCGACATTGAGGCCAGCGCTGAGAGCGACCAGCCCCTGATGTCGGGATAGCCCGCGCTGCATCAGAACATGGCGGGCAAGCTGATCCGGCGAGGTTCCAAAGGCCGGAGCATCTTCGGCAATAGCAGTCTCTAACAGGGTGAGCGACGTCTGTTCCGTCATCTGATCTACGATCATCCGTGCCAATGTCACGGCATCCGGTGCGAGCCGGTCCCCCGACCCCACGCGGCGGCGGGCAAAAAGAGTCAGCGCCTTCTGCGCTGCATCGCCATCCCAGCTGCTAAGCCGTCCAAGGACATGGCTGGCATCGGACGGGGTGACGCCGGCGATCTGCACCAGGCCGCGATCCACCAGCCGCATCAGCGCGCCCTGCTCGATCCGGGTGTGCAGCACGGCGCCCAGCGGATGTGTCTGCGTCCCGATCCGGTCCAGAACCCGGGCCTCCCGGTCGCTCAACCCCACTGGTGTCTGTCCCGGAATCGCGCGAACAAACTGCCCGTCATATTCGCCGACAGTCACTGCGCGCAGCTGACTGTCGAGCGTTGCATGAACCACCTCAGGGGACATATTGGCGATCAGGGAAATCGGCAGCACGCGACGCGGGCCAAGGGTCACACCGCCACTCATACCGGCAGCGATCGGATGCACCTGACTGTCACCGCCCAGGCCGCTGGTGCGCATGGCCACGGCCTCAACCATGGTGCGATAGCCGCCAACCTCGGCGCCGACCGGATCAATCTTGGGCTTGCCGTTCTCGATCAATGCGACATCGGTGGTGGTGCCGCCGATATCACTGACAAGCGCAGTCTCGACGCCGGTCAGCCAGCGGGCACCGACCAGCGATGCAGCCGGTCCGCTCAGGATGGTTTCAATTGGACGGGCGCGGGCCTGCTGTGACGACATCAAGGCGCCATCACCCCTCACAACCATCATCTGAGCAGTCACGCCGAGCTCGCTCAGGCGGGATTCAGCGCGCCCGATCAACCGGTCGATCATTCCGATGAGCCGCGCGTTCAGCACAGCCGTCAACGCCCGCTTCGGCCCGTTGAGCCGCGCCGACAGCTGGTGCGAACAGGTCACCGGAACGTCAGTTTCTTCGGCGATGATCCGGGCAACTTCCAGCTCGTGCGCTGGATTGCGCGTCGCAAACTGGCCGGCAATTGCAAAACCGCTGACCGATACGGCCTCGCGCTGGAGAAACGCGCGCAGTGCCTCCCGGTCCAAGGGCGCCGCCTCGCTACCGGAATGGCTGTGCCCCCCCTCCAGCACCAGTGCCGGGTCGCCCTTCAGCGCCTCGCGCAGGCCGTGACGATCCAGATCCGCCTCGCCGAACCCGATATAGATCAGCGCAACGCGCCCCCCCTGCCCTTCGACCAGCGCATTGGTCGCAAGCGTCGTGGACAAAGCTGCAAGCGCGATCTCTGACGGCGCTACCTGTGCCTGCGCAAGTACGGCAGCGACGGCTTCCCCAACTCCGATGGCCAGATCCTGCCGCGTCGTCAGCGCCTTGGCCTTTGCCAGCACATCGCGATCATCCCGGATCAATACCGCGTCGGTATAGGTTCCGCCCGTGTCCACCCCAAGCAAAAGCGCCATGCCCGTCCTCCGTTCGCCTTAATCTTGATCCTGGTCATCGGTTTAGCGAAGCTGCCGCGACGATCCATCCTGTTTGCGTCACCTCAGTCGCTGAACCGCCCAGCGGGCCGCATCCGCCACAGTCGGGTCAGGATCCGCGACCAGAGCCTCGGCCACGGGCCGCAGGGCAGGCAGGCCGGAGTTACCGACGGCATAAAGCACATTGCGCACAAAGCGATCTCGCCCGATCCGCTTGATGGGGGAACCGGAAAACAACGCCCGGAACCCGGCATCGTCCAGCCGAGCCAGCTCCGCCAGCTGCGGAGCCTCGAACTCGGGTCGCGCCGCATAGCGCATATCGCTGGCGGCGACTGCAAATTTGTTCCAGGGGCAGGCCGCCAGGCAATCATCACAGCCGTAGATCCGGTTGCCCAGCTTGGCGCGCAGCTCCTCATCGACCGGGCCCTTGTGCTCGATGGTGAGGTAAGAAATGCAACGCCGCGCATCCAGCTGATACGGGGCGGGGAACGCATCTGTCGGGCAGGCCGCCAGACAGGACCGGCACGATCCGCAACGGTCGCGCTCTGCCGAGTCGGCAGGCAGGTCCAATGTTGTGAAAACAGAGCCTATGAAGGCCCAGTTGCCCCAGTCCCGGCTGACCAGATTGGTGTGTTTGCCCTGCCACCCAAGGCCCGCCGCCTGGCCCAGCGGCTTCTCCGGAACCGGCGCGGTGTCGACAAATACCTTGACCTCGGCAGGCTCATCCGCCCGCTCGGCTTCCGCGATCAGCCAGCGTGCCAGCCGTTTCAAGCGCTTCTTCACAAGATCATGATAATCCTTGTTGCGCGCATAGACGGAAATCGCGCCGCGCTCTGCCTGCCCCACAACGGCCATCGGATCCACCTCTGGCGTGTAGCTTTCAGCCAGCATGATCACAGAGCGCGCCTCAGGCCAGAGCTGGGCTGGATCGCCGCGCCAGTGGCTGCGTTCCTCCATCCAGCCCATCTGACCGTGATATCCCGCTTCAAGAAACGCCTGAAGCCGAGCGGGCACCTGCGGCACATCCCAGGGACGACAGATCCGACAGGCCACAAACCCCTCGGCAAGGGCCTGTTTCACCAACCTGTCCTTGATGCCGTGTGTTGCTATCATCTGGCTAGAAATATCCTCGGGGGTGAATTGAGTCCAAGGGACTCAAGAGGGGGCAGACAGCCCCCTTCTGCCCGTGTCTATCAGAAATCCAGATCGGCGTAATGGGCCGGTGGGCTGAAACCGGGGATCTGATCGGCAAGGATCGACCGGAACGCCGGGCGTGACTTGATCTTTGCGTACCAGTCCTTCACCACGGCGGACCGGTTCCAATCAACATCGGATATATAGTCCAACGACGACAGATGCGCGGCGGCGGCGAAATCTGCCAGGGTCATTTGATCGCCAGCCAGCCAGCGGCGATGGTCCAGCAGCCAGGCCAGATAGTCGAGGTGATATTTGATCGCCCGCGCACCCGCCTTGACGTTGCCACTGTCGGGGTAGCCCTGCCCGGTCACCTTCTTGTTCACCCGCTCATAGAGCAGCTTTGAGGTGACCTCATGGTGAAATTTATCATCGAACCAGCTGACCAGACGGCGCACCTCGTAGCGACCATCGGGATCGCTGGGCATCAACGAGGGTTCCGGGCGGGTTTCCTCAAGGTATTCGCAGATCGCGGCACTTTCGGCCATCAGCTTGCCATCCAGGCGGATCACCGGAACCTTCGCCGCCGGATTGCGGCGCAGGAAATCGGCCTCCTGCTCCCAGTAGCGTTCCTCGACCAGCTCGACCTCGATCCGCTTTTCGGCCAGGGACAGGCGCACTTTACGGCAGAAGGGGGAGAGGGGCACATGATAGAGGCGGGCCATGGGACAGCGGATCTCCTGTTGCGGGTGGCTGGGATCAGACAGCAATGCCCAAAAGCGCCAGAAGTTTCAATCCTCGAAACAGGCCGCCCTGCCATCTGCGCGAATGGTGGCCGCCCCATCCATGATCTGCGCCGCCCGCTTGCGCATGAACGCAGTGGGTTTTGCTGCCGAACGCTCTTTGGGATTGGGCAGAACGGTGGCCAGAAGGGCAGCCTGCCTGCGGCTCAGCTCATCCGGACCGACACCGAAATAATGCCGCGCGGCCGCCTCGGCGCCAAACACACCTTCGCCCATTTCAGCGACATTCAGGTAGACTTCCAGAATGCGCCGTTTGCTCCAGACCGCCTCAACCATCGGCGTCATCAGTGTTTCCAGCGCCTTGCGGAACCAGCTGCGCCCCTGCCACAGAAAGACATTCTTCACCACCTGCTGAGAGATGGTCGACCCTCCACGCTGGCCGCCTTCGGCGATTGCCGCGCGGATGGCCTCCGCATCAAGGCCCCAATGCTGGCAGAACCGGGCATCTTCGGCGGCGACAACCGAACGCCCCAAGGCCGGAGCGATATGTTCGATGGGAACCCATTCGCGGTCAATATCACCAAGACGGCGATATTCAGACCAGATGGTATGGGTGATCGGCGGGTTGATCACGGAAAACAGCAGGATCGGCAGCAGGGTCAGCGCAACAAAGACCAGCGCAGCCCGTCCCAGCCAGCGACGCAGGAGACGACGCGGTGACAGCTTTGCGCGGGGTTTACCCTTGGCTGCTGCCTTGCTGCGGGCTTTGCCCTTGGGGGGAGCCTTGGATGCCCCGGTTGATTTTCCTGCCTTCGCCATAGGGTCTCTATACGGCACAGAACGGGCCCGCTCCAACCGCGAAATCCCTTGGCCCGCAAGAGATTGCCCAGAGCAAGCGCCCGGAGGTGAAAAGGCCCCGACCGCAGCAGCGACCGGAGCCCATCCAAGGCACATGCAGAGGAAGTGGCGGGGCCTATTCCGCCGGAACGGCTGCTGCCTCGATCGCCAAAGGCTGGGGCAGTTTGTTCAGCATTTCCTTCGGGCAGATTTGCAGGAAATTGCCCTTCTCATTTTCCCAATGCTGCAGGATCTCAGCGGCCTTGCGGCTGCCGGTTTCCTCCAGATGGCGCTCGATCAGACCTTTCAGCTGATCTTCCCAATGCGCCACGGTCACCGGACAGGTCACCAGTGACTCTATGTTCATCAGGGTTTCTGCCTTGCCTTCGGGATCGTAGATGTAGGCCATACCACCGGTCATACCCGCGCCGAAGTTGGCGCCGATCTTGCCCAGGATCACCGCGATCCCGCCGGTCATGTATTCACAGCCACAGGCACCGCAGCCCTCGACAACCACGCTCGCCCCTGAGTTACGAACCGCGAACCGCTCGCCGGCACGCCCGGCTGCGAAGAGATAGCCAGCCGTCGCACCATAGAGAACGGTATTGCCGACGATGGTGTTTTCGCTGGCGTTCAGCGGCGATGCCATCGGCGGGCGCACCACGATGGTTCCACCGGAGAGACCCTTGCCCACATAGTCATTGGCATCCCCGGAGACCTCAAGCTTCAGACCGGGGGCCGCAAAGGCACCGAGCGACTGCCCGGCGGAGCCTTGCAGCTTCACCGTCAGGTGGTCTGACTGCAGCGTGTTGCGCATACCGAAGTTGCGGACGATATGGCTGGAGGTGCGGGTGCCCACGGTCCGGTGGGTGTTCTGCACCGCATAGGACAGCTGCATCTTCTCACCGTCCTGCAGGAAGCGGGCGGCATCGCGTACGATCTCCGCATCCAGCGTATCCGGCACCGGGTTGCGCTCCTTATCGCGGTTGTAGACGATATTGGCAGAGCCATCGACCGTGATCAGAAGCGGGTTCAGGTCGAGGTCGTCCAGATGGGCAGAGCCACGCGACACCTGCGCTAGAAGATCGGCCCGGCCAATGACATCCTCCAGCGACCGCGCGCCAATGGAAGCCAGAATTTCCCGTACTTCCTGCGCATAGAAGGTGATGAGGTTTACCACCTTGTCGGCATTGCCGGTGAACTTGCCGCGCAGGGCCTCATCCTGAGTACACACGCCCACCGGGCAGGTGTTGGACTGGCACTGGCGCACCATGATGCAGCCCATGGCGATCAGCGCAGCGGTGCCGATACCATATTCCTCGGCGCCCAGCATGGCCGCCATGACGATGTCGCGGCCGGTGCGCAGACCGCCATCGGTGCGCAGCGTCACCCGGTCACGCAGGTTGTTCATGCTCAGCACCTGATGCGCCTCGGTCAGGCCCATCTCCCACGGGAGGCCAGCATATTTGATCGAGGTCGCAGGCGAGGCCCCGGTGCCACCGTTATGGCCGGAGATCAGGATGATGTCTGCCTTTGCCTTGGCCACGCCGGCCGCGATGGTGCCAACGCCCGAGGACGCGACCAGTTTCACCGTCACCTTGCAGCGCGGGTTGATCTGCTTCAGGTCGTAGATCAGCTGCGCCAGATCCTCGATCGAGTAGATATCGTGGTGCGGCGGCGGCGAAATCAGGGTCACACCTTTGGTCGAGTGACGCAGGCGGGCAATCAGGTCGGTGACCTTCATCCCCGGCAGCTGACCGCCCTCGCCGGGCTTGGCGCCCTGGGCCACCTTGATTTCCAGCTCTTCGCACTGGTTCAGATATTCAGCGGTCACACCAAAGCGGCCCGACGCCACCTGCTTGATCTTTGCCGACGGGTTGTCGCCGTTCGGCTCCGGCACGAAATGTGCGGGATCTTCGCCGCCCTCGCCGGAGTCGGACTTGGCACCGATGCGGTTCATTGCGACGTTCAGAGTCTTATGCGCCTCAGGCGACAGCGCGCCCAAGCTCATCCCCGGCGTGACAAAGCGCTTGCGGATCGAGGTGATGCTCTCGACCTCTTCAATCGGCACCGGCTTGCCCAGAGGCTTGATGTCCAGCAGATCGCGCAGGTGAATCGGCGGGTTCGACTGCATCTTTGCCGAATATTGCTTCCACAGCTCAAACGAGGCCCGGTTGCAGGCCATCTGCATCATATGCATCGAGGTCGCTTCCCAGGCGTGGGTTTCGCCGGATTTGCGCGCCTTGTAGAAGCCACCGATGGGCAGGACATCCTGACCGCCCGACCATGCCTTGGCGTGGATTTCTTCCAGTTTGGTCTGAATGCCGGTGACACCGATGCCAGAAATCCGGGAAACCATGCCGGGGAAATATTCCGCACACATCGCACGGCTGAGGCCCACCGCCTCGAAGTTGAGACCACCACGATAGGAGGAGATCACCGAGATGCCCATTTTCGCCATGATCTTCAAAAGACCCTGGTCGATGGCTTCACGGTAACGGGCGACATTCTCGGTCAGACTGCCATCCAGCAGGCCACGCTCAATACGGTCAGCCAGCGAATCCTCGGCCAGATAGGCGTTTACAACGGTGGCACCACAGCCGATCAGCACCGCAAAGTAATGCGGGTCGATACATTCGGCAGAGCGCACATTCAGCGAACAGAAGGTCCGCAGGCCCTTGCGGGTCAGATGCGAATGCACGGCGGAGGTCGCCAGGATCATCGGCATCGCCACGCGGCCCTCGCCCGAATGCTGATCGGTCAGGACAATGTGACCGGCTCCGGAGCTGACAGCCTCCTCCGCTTCGGCGCGGACACGGGCCAGCGCCGCATTGAGAGACCCCTGGCCGGGGGCAAAGCTACAGTCGATTTCAGCCAGCGGCGCGTTCAGGTTCTTGACCAGCTCATCCCATTGGGAATTGCCGATAAAGGGGCTTTCCAGCACGATGATCTCGGTCTGGGAGCTGTCTTCATCAAGCACGTTCTTGAGGTTACCAAACCGGGTCTTCAACGACATCACACGATATTCGCGCAGGCTGTCGATCGGCGGGTTGGTCACCTGAGAGAAGTTCTGGCGGAAGAAATGGCTCAGCGGGCGGTACATTTTAGACAGCACTGCCGACGGCGTATCATCCCCCATTGAGGCCAGAGTTTCCTTGCCGTCCTCGGCCATCGGCGCAAGAATCTGTTCCAGTTCCTCGATGGTATAGCCAGCGGCAATCTGGCGGCGGCGCAGTGCGTCCCCGCTGAACAACGGCTTTTCGGTAACGGTGGCCAGGGTGCTGTCCAGATCGTTGATCTTCTTCACCCAATCGCCAAACGGCAGCGCGGAGGCCAGTTTGTTCTTGATCGCGGTGTCGTGGAACAGCTTGCCCTTCTTCATATCGACAGCCAGCATCTGACCCGGACCAAGCGCACCCTTTTCAACCACGGTGGCCTCGTCAATCGGAACCATGCCCGCCTCGGAGCCTGCGATCACCAGACCATCGCCGGTGACCACGTAGCGCATCGGGCGCAGGCCGTTGCGGTCCAGACCGGCGCAAACCCAGCGGCCATCGGTCATCGCCAGCGCGGCCGGGCCATCCCAAGGCTCCATCACGGAGTTGCAATAGGAATACATATCGCGCCAGGCCTGCGGCAGTTCCACCGCCTGCTTGGACCAGCTTTCGGGAACCAGCATGGTCTTTGCCATCGGCGCCGAGCGACCGGCGCGGACCAGAACTTCAAACACCGAGTCCAGTGCCGCGGAGTCGGAGGACCCGCTGGCGACGATGGGTTTGATATCCTCGGCATAGTCACCAAAGGTCGAAGAGGCCATACGGATCTCGTGGCTCTTCATCCAGTTCATGTTGCCTTTCAGCGTGTTGATCTCGCCGTTATGGGCGAGCATGCGGAAGGGCTGGGCCAGCCACCACTGCGGGAACGTGTTGGTGGAATAGCGCTGATGATAGATTGCAAAGGCGCTTTCAAACCGTTCGTCCATCAGGTCGGGGTAGAACACGGCAACCTGCTCGGCCAGCATCATGCCCTTGTAGATGATCGAGCGGCAGGACAGCGACGCGATATAGAGCTGGCCGACCTGCGCGGCGGCAGCGGCTTTTTCGATGCGGCGGCGAATAACATAGAGCTCGCGCTCGAATGTTTCCTCGTCCACACCCTTTGAGTTGGAGATCAGGATCTGCTCAATCTCAGGGCGGGTGGCGTTGGCCTTCTCGCCGAGGCAGGTGACATCCACCGGCACATGGCGCCAGCCGTAGATGTAGTAGCCCATCCGCAGAACTTCGCTTTCCACGATGGTCCGGCAGCGTTCCTGAGCGCCAAAGTCCGTGCGTGGCAGGAAGACCTGGCCTACCGCCATCAGTTGATCTTCGCGCGGCTCGTGGCCGGTGCGGCGCACCTGATCATAGAAGAACGGTGCCGGGATCTGAACGTGGATACCGGCGCCATCGCCGGTCATGCCGTCCGCATCAACTGCACCTCGGTGCCAGATCGCTTTCAGCGCGTTGATGCCGGCCTCAACCACCTTGCGGCTGCGCTTGCCGTTGACCGAGACAACAAGGCCAACACCGCAGGAGGAATGCTCTTCCTCCTCGGCATAAAGACCGTTCTCGGCCATCCATTGACGCTTTGCCTCTTCGGCGCGAACCCATTCTGCATCATATTTTGTCATGTCATGCTCCCATTCCGGTGGGCGGCCCCCTAAGGGCGGCACCTGCCCGGTAGAAATCTGTTTACTCGGCGGCCAGGCTGCTGGCGGCGGTGTTGAAACGGTCGAGGATCGCCTCAGCGCAATCGCGCCCGTCCTTGATGGCCCAGACCACCAGCGACGCGCCGCGCACGATGTCACCAACGGCATAGACGCCATCGAGATCGGTCGCGCCGGTCTGGAATGCAGCCTTTACGGTGCCCCAGCGGGTGACCGGCAGTTCCGGCTGATCCCAGAGCGTCGGCAGATCTTCCGGCTCAAAGCCAAGCGCCTTGATCACCAGCTCGGCAGGCTCGATGTAATCGGCGCCCTCGATGACCTCGGGAGCCTGGCGGCCCGAGGCGTCAGGCTGACCGAGACGCATCTTCTGTACCATCACGCCAGCAACCTTGCCGCCCTCATCGGTGAAACCCTTGGGCGCGGACAGCCATTCAAAGACCACGCCTTCTTCCTCGGCGTTCTGGGTTTCGCGCTGCGAACCGGGCATATTGGCACGGTCACGGCGATAGAGACATTTGACCGACGTCGCACCCTGACGGATCGAGGTCCGCACGCAGTCCATAGCCGTATCGCCCCCGCCGATGACAACGACACGCTTGCCTTTGGCGTTCAGGGTGCCGTTGTCGAATTCCTCGATGCTGTCGCCGAAATTCGACGCTTTGTTGGACACGGTCAGGAAGTCGATCGCCTTTACGATGCCACCAGAACCTGACCCCGGCATTTCCAGATCACGGGATTTGTAAACGCCGGTGGCGATAATCACCGCATCATGTTTGGCGCGGATATCGTCAAAGGAGATGTCCTGACCCACGTTGCAATTCATCACGAATTCAACACCGCCATCCGCAAGCAGTTGGTTGCGGCGCATCACGACGTCCTTTTCCAGCTTGAAACCCGGAATACCATAGGTCAGCAGGCCACCGGCACGATCATAGCGGTCGTAGATGGTGACCTTCACGCCTGCGCGACGCAGCATGTCTGCTGCGGCCAGGCCGCCCGGACCCGCCCCGATGATCCCCACGGATTCGCCACGTTCCTGCGCCGGGGCGATGGGCTGCACCCAACCTTTGTCCCAGGCGGTATCGGTAATGTATTTCTCGACGGCACCGATGGTGACAGTACCGTGGCCGGACTGCTCAATGACGCAATTGCCTTCGCAGAGGCGATCCTGCGGACAGATACGACCACAGATTTCGGGGAAGGTATTGGTCGCCTGGCTGATCTCATAGGCCTCGTGCAAGCGGCCCGTGGCAGTCAGGCGGAGCCAATCGGGAATGTTATTGTGCAGGGGGCAATGCGACTGGCAATAAGGTACACCGCATTGACTGCAACGGCTGGCCTGTTCCTCGGCCTTGGCGGCCGCGAATTCTGCGTAGATTTCGTCGAAATCTTCCCGGCGATCTTCTGCGGCCCGTTTGCTGGGCATGTCGCGGTCGATCTGCACGAATTTGAGCATCGGTTGCTTGGCCACGGGGCGGACTCCATGTTGGGCTGGCTGCGATAAATGATCCATCGGAGCGGAGCGAATTAAAAGTCAACTTTGCTGACCTAATATGTCAGCAGTTATGTCCTGATACCTTCTCCAGCAGAAATGTACAGACATTTTAGGTCCGATACGGACCATTAACGCAATCCCGCCAATGAAATCAACGGATTTACACCCAGACCGTTCTTTGCCATCCCTGCGGAACCCCAATCGGACCTATATCATGCCGCTTTTTCAGCTGATCCTTATCGCCCTGATTCAGGGCATCACGGAATTCCTGCCCGTCTCTTCATCCGGGCACCTGATCCTTTTGCCGGGACTGACCGGGCTCGACGATCAGGGGCAGGTTATCGACGTCGCCGTTCACGTCGGAACACTGGTCGCCGTGGTCCTGTTCTTCTGGAAAGAGGTGCGGGTGGGGCTGATCGGTCTGCCGCGCGCCCTCATAGGACGCCTCGATACACCCGGGGCACGGCTGGCGATGGGGCTGATCATCGCGACCATCCCTACAATCCTGTTTGGCGCCTTTCTGCATTTCAGCGGATGGAGTGACGCACTCAGGTCGATGAAAGTCATCGGCTGGACGATGCTTGGTTTTGGCTTGGTACTCTATGTGGCAGATCGGTTTGGCCCAACCGACAAGGAAAGCGCGGACTGGGGGCCACGAGATGCGCTGATCATGGGGCTGTGGCAAATGCTGGCGCTAATCCCCGGCACTTCCCGTTCGGGCATCACTATTACGGGCGCCCGCCAGCTGGGCTACGCCCGGATCGATGCAGCACGACTGTCAATGCTAATGTCGATCCCAACAATCGTGGCCTCTGGTGTTTTGCTGGGTGCCGAAGTCGCCGTCGAGGCAAATCCGGCACTCATTCGCGATGCAGCTATCGCTGCGGCGCTCTCAATGCTGGCCGCCCTTGCTGCCCTGTCGCTGATGATGCGCCTGCTGCGCTCGGTCAGCTTCACACCCTATGTGATCTATCGCGTCGTTCTGGGCGCGATTCTCCTGATGATCGCCTATCAGGCCTGATCGACCGGATCCGGCCATCAGAACCAAAAAAGCGCGGGTCAAACCCGCGCCTTTCAAATCTTAGCCGACCTTGACCTCTAAGCGAATTCAGAGGTCGTTGCGCAGGTTGCGGGCTGAATCCATCAACTCACTGTACTGACCAGCCGGGCGGAACTTCCACAGGTAGTCCGGCAGCACAGACGCCAATGAAACCGGGTGGATGCCCAGCGCCTCGAACCCGTTTGCACCCTCGGCAACCACATTGTCGTTCTCGAGGTTCTTCAGCTGGTCACGGGTCAGCATCTTGTTCTCGAACAGCTGAAAGCTGACGAACTGCAGAATATCAAAGCCAAGCGCGACCAGCTTCGCAATCGGACCCGGCAGCGACAGCACAAGGCGCCGACGGTCAATCACATCGAGCATCTGCTGCATCAGTGCGCCGAAGCTCTTCACCTCGGGGCCGCCAAGCTCATACACGCCAGGCTTTGCCTTCCCGACAACCGCGGCTACGGCAGCCTTGGCAACATCGTCGACGTACACCGGCTGGAATTCTGTGTCGGCATGGGCAATCGGCAGCACCGGCGACAGGCGTGCCATCGCGGCAAAACGGTTGAAGAACTGATCCTCAGCCCCGAAGATGATCGACGGCCGCAAAATCACGGCCTCAGGCATATGCTCCAGAACAGCCCGCTCCCCGGCCGCTTTGGACTGGGCATAATCGCTGTCGCTGTCTTCATCGGCACCGATGGCCGAGACATGCACCATAGCTCCGACGCCCTGTGCAGCAGCGATCCGCGCGATTCGACCAGCGCCATCGGCCTGAACCGCATCAAAGGTGTTCTTGCCCAGTTCGTTCAGGATGCCAACGCAGTTCACCACTGCATCTGCCCCCTGCATCACCGCCGCAACAGACGCATCGTCGCGAATATTGCACAACACAGGCTCAACCTGCCCCGGGACACCGTAGGGTTTGACATACATGGCTTCGTTCGGCCGACGCACGGCCACCCGCACACGCCAACCTTCCTTGGCCATGCGGCGCGCAATGTAACGGCCGACAAAACCGGACCCGCCATAGATCGTGACCAGTTTGGACATCTTTTGGCTCCTACCTTAGCTGCTGCTTCGATTTACCGCCCCGCGCCCTTTGGAACAAGGCGCAAATCGACCAAAGTCGAGGCAATAGGTGCAACGCTGCAAGATATGGCTGCTTAACGCCCGATTTGATCTCCCTTGCTATGATGCTTTGGCGACGCCAGCGGATCGTATTGGTGATTTCAAATCAGATCGGAGAGCGCAGATCATGACGACTCAGCAGCTCTGCACAGGTAGCTGTATTCTGTGAATACCATCGTCAGAACAGAACATATCGCAGCGGTGAATTTTCCGTTTGACGGCCCCGCCGCTTCTGCTTATACGCCCCTCACGACACCTGCCCAGGTGGCGGAATTGGTAGACGCGCTAGCTTCAGGTGCTAGTGTCCGTATGGACGTGGAGGTTCGAGTCCTCTCCTGGGCACCATATCCCCGACAGTGAATAAAACAAGGCCCCCATAGGGAGCCACACTCCAGGCGCGATATGTCGATTGTCGGCTGCCGACCGGTTTCATACACCACGCGCCAGACCCGAAAAACCGCCAGCCGTAAGCAGGTGAATTTTCCGTTTGACGACCCCGCCGCTTCTGCTTATACGCCCCTCACGACACCTGCCCAGGTGGCGGAATTGGTAGACGCGCTAGCTTCAGGTGCTAGTGTCCGTATGGACGTGGAGGTTCGAGTCCTCTCCTGGGCACCATATCCCCTATTTTTCTCGATGCTTGATCACGCCTTTGGCGTGTTATTGCGCCTGCGCGATGACGTACCGTCAGAGTAGACAGCCCCCGTAAAAACAGCGCTCATCCTCTGGCAGCTGGGGAGAGCTGTTCGTGCTGGACATGGGGGAGAGCGTGATGGAGGCGGATTATGTGATCGTCGGCGGAGGCTCTGCGGGATCGACGCTGGCTGCCCGACTAAGCGAAGATCCAACCGTCACGGTCTGCCTGCTGGAAGCCGGCGGGCGCGGTGACGGGCTTCTGGTTCGCGCTCCTGCCGCTGTGGTCGCGATGCTACCGGGACGCCCCAAAATCAACAATTGGGCCTATGAAACCGTGCCGCAACCGGGGTTGAACGGGCGACGCGGATATCAGCCGCGCGGTAAAGGCCTGGGCGGCTCCAGTGCGATCAATGCTATGCTTTATATTCGCGGCCACTCCAGCGATTACGATGAGTGGGCCGCATTGGGATGTCCCGGTTGGGATTGGAACTCGGTGCTGCCCTATTTCCGAAAAGCCGAAAACAACGAACGCGGCGGCGATGATCTGCATGGTGCAGCCGGCCCCTTGCAGGTCAGCAACCAGAAATCTCCCCGCCCGATCACCGATGCCTTTATCAAGGCCGGCCAATCCCTGCAGATCCGACACTGCGAGGATTTCAACACAGGCGACAACGAGGGCATCGGCCTTTATCAGGTGACGCAATTCCACAGAGCTGACCGCAACGGGGAGCGCTGCTCGGCGGCGGCGGCCTATCTACACCCGGTGATGGACCGCGCGAATCTGAAGGTGATCACGCGGGCGCAGGCATCCCGGATCATATTCGACGGCAAACGTGCGGTCGGCGTCAGCTACCGGCTGCGCGGCACTGAGCATAGTGTCCGCGCCCGCCGCGAGGTGATTCTCTGCGGTGGAGCGTTCAACTCGCCGCAGCTGCTGCAACTCTCCGGCGTTGGTCGACCCGAGGATATCCGCCCGCACGGGATCGACTTGGTCCATGAACTGCCCGGGGTGGGGCAGAATCTGCAGGATCATCTGGACTTTACACTGGCTTATAAATCCAAGGATCGCGACAATTTCGGCATTTCCCTGCCCGGCAGTATCTCACTGTTGCGCCACATATGGAACTGGCGGAAAACCGGGCGTGGTATGATTGCGACTCCCTTTGCGGAAGGGGCCGCGTTCCTGAAAACGGACCCATCCGAAGAGCGTGCCGATGTGCAGCTGCATTTTGTGATTTCCATCGTGGATGATCACGCCCGGAAGCTGCACATGGGGCATGGGTTCAGCTGCCATATCTGCGTGCTGAGGCCAAAATCGCGCGGCACGGTCGGCCTGACCAGTGCCGACCCCACATCACCGCCGCGGATTGATCCGCAGTTTCTCGCTGATCCCGATGATCTGGCCGTGCTTATCAGGGGGGTGCGCAAAACCCGGCAAATCATGGCGGCAGAACCGCTGGCGGGCTATATTCACAAGGAGCTGTTTATCGACGGCGAAGTCGATGACCCCGCATTGGAACAGCACATACGCGCGCGGGCAGATACGATTTATCATCCGGTTGGCACCTGCAAAATGGGAACCGACCCGCTTGCGGTGGTGGATCCCGCGCTCCGGGTCCAAGGTTTGGACGGGCTGCGGGTGGTTGATGCGTCGATCATGCCGCGCCTGATTGGCGGCAACACCAATGCGCCAACCATCATGATCGCGGAGAAAGCGGCAGATATTATACGCGGTGCCCTGGCCCGCGCCTGACATTTCAATTCGGAGAAGACGAAGATGCTTGGCAAGATGATGCACAAACAGCTGACTATAGGCTCGCTGATAGAACATGCAGGGCGGTTCCATAGCGGGACCACGGTCACATCTGTCGAGACTTCGGGCGAAACCGTGCATGTCACCTGGGGAGACATCGACACCAACGCCCGCAAGCTGGCGGCCGCCCTGGGACGGCTGGGCATCGCGCAGGGCGCCCGTTGCGGCACCATCGCCTGGAACAATCGTCGCCACCTCGAAATCTATTTCGGCGTCTCCGGGGGTGGGTTTGTCTGCCACACGATCAACCCGCGACTGACACCAGAGCAGCTGATCTACATCATAAACCACGCAGGGGATCAGGTCCTGTTCATCGACACCACCTTTGTTCCGGCTGTGGCACAGCTGCGCGCGCATCTGACCACCGTGCAGAATATCGTGGTGATGGGGCCGCCGGACGCCGAGATCGCAGCCCAGATCGAAGACGTGCTGTTCTACGATGCGCTCCTGGACATGGAAACAACCCCGTATTCCTGGCCTGATCTGGATGAAAACCTGCCATCGAGCCTGTGTTACACCTCCGGCACGACCGGCAATCCCAAGGGGGTTGAATACACCCATCGCACCAGCGTTCTGCATACGCTTGGCGGCAACCAGCCCGACGGTATCGCCCTGCGGGCGCGGGACACCGTTCTGGCAGTTGTTCCGATGTTCCACGTGAATGCCTGGGGGACGCCCTACATGACCGCGGCGGTTGGGGCAAAGCTGGTACTGCCCGGGCCGCATCTGGATGGGGCGAGCCTGGCCAAGCTGATTGATGCGGAAAAGGTCACCGTGGCGCTGGGTGTTCCCACAATCTGGATGGGTTTGCTGAAAGGGCTGGAGGAGACCGGATGCACCGCCGAGAGCCTGGAACGCACCATTGTCGGCGGCTCTGCCCTGCCAACGGTCATGATCCCCACATTTCGTGACAAATACGGCGTTGATCTGGTGCATGCCTGGGGCATGACGGAAACAAGCCCAATCGGGACGCTGAACCAGCTGCTTCAGAAACACAATGAGCTGGACGCCGAGCAGCAGGCGAAGCTGCGCGAAGGACAGGGCCGCCCCATGTATGGTGTCGATCTGCGCATCGTAGACGACAGCGGCGCTGTTCTGCCTCATGACGGACAGACGCAGGGCAATTTGCAGATCTGCGGTCATTGGGTGATCGACAGCTATTTTCGCGCCGAGGATACAGCGCTGACGGCAGATGGATGGTTCGATACCGGTGACGTCGCCACAATTGATGCCGATGGCTATATGATCATTCGTGATCGCTCCAAGGACATCATCAAGTCTGGCGGCGAGTGGATCTCGACCGTCGAGCTGGAGGATATCGCGATGTCCCACCCCGGTATCGCTCAGGCAGCGGCAATCGCAGCCAGACACCCCAAATGGGACGAACGTCCGGTGGTGATCGCTGTAAAACGCTCCCCCGACGTGACCGAGGACGATCTGCGCGAGTATTACCAGGGCAAGGTAGCAAGCTGGCAGATCCCCGACCGTGTCATCTTTGTCGATGCGCTGCCGCTAGGTGGCACCGGAAAGGTGCTGAAAAACAAGCTCCGCGACTCCTACGACGCGATTCTGCTAGAGGCCTGATGCACTGCACCGCCGCCAATATGGCATCTGGTGGCGGTGCCCATTTCACGAAATGGGCACAGAATCCGTCCGAATTACGGGTAAAACAGGGACTTTGGCGGCCATAACTGCCGGCAAATTTATCTGTTAAGCCTCACTTAAGACACCGCCTGATATCCCGGTAGTGGGTGAAAATAGGTGGTGGATTATGAGCGCACAAGGAAATGTGGCGCCCATTATCATCAAGAAGAAAAAGTCAGGTGGTGCCCATGGTCACCACGGTGGAGCCTGGAAGGTCGCCTATGCGGACTTCGTGACGGCTATGATGGCGTTCTTCATGTTGATGTGGCTGCTCAATGCAACGACTGAGAAACAACGCAAAGGGTTGGCGGATTATTTCTCGCCATCCATTCCGCTGAGCCGGGTCTCCGGCGGCGGCAACGGGGCGTTCAGCGGGGACAGCATGTTCACCGAGGAAATCCAGCCCCAGAACGGTACCGGTGCGACCGATGTGAACCCCGCAAACGCCCAGCAGGCCAAGGGTGACTCCGGCGTCGAACAGGACAAGGACCGCGAGGCTGCCGATGAGCAGTTCCGAGCCCTGGAAGAGCAGCTGAAGGGGCGTGGCGGCGAAAGCATGGTCTCGATCGAGATGGCGCAGCACATCATTACCCGCGTCACCGACGAAGGCCTTGTAGTCGAACTCTTCGACACCGAGGATTCGCCGCTGTTCAAAGATGGTACAGCCGAACCGACCCTCCTGTTCCGCGACATCGTGAAGATGGTTTCACGCGTCACCGGCGTTGTTGAAAACAACATCGCAATCGGCGGTCACATCAGGTCACATGCGGTCGTTGTCGCCAATAATCCGGTCTGGGAACTGTCCCATGCACGGGCTGACGCGACCCGGGTGATGCTCGAATCAGGCGGAACGAAGTCCAAGCGGATGCACCGGGTGACGGGACATGCCGATCGCAAACTGGCGGATAGCAATCCGATGGCAGCGCGAAACAATCGGGTCGAAATCATCCTTCTGCGCAAATAACCCATGGATCCCCAAAAACGGGCGGCGAACAGATCAGACAATTTTATCTGTTAGCCGCCCGTTAATGGGCAATCGGCTAGCTGTTGCATCAAGAAAGATTCGATGCAGCAGAAAGGCGTATCCATGACGATTTCTTCCTCGCTTAATGCCGGTGTTGCCGGGCTTACCGCGAATGCCAGCCGACTGGCCTCCATTTCCGACAACATCGCAAACTCCTCAACCGCCGGCTACAAGCGGGTCCAGACCGATTTCCACTCGATGGTCATGAGCTCGTCTGGCGGCACCTATTCGGCCGGGGGCGTGCGGACAACCAACGTCCGCCTGATTGATGAGCGGGGCCCGCTGGTGTCGACCAGCAATGCGACTGACCTCGCGGTCCGAGGCCGCGGTATGCTGCCGGTGACATCCATGAACGAGGTCGAGACAGGCGCTGCGAATCCGCAGATGATGCTGACCACCACTGCATCGTTCCGGACCAACGCCGATGGCCTGCTGGCCACTGAATCCGGCCTCGTCCTGATGGGCTGGCCCGCACAGTCCGATGGTACAATCCCACCCTACCCGCGCGATACCTCCGATGCGCTGGAACCGGTTCGTTTCAATGTAAACAAACTGTCTGGTGAGCCGACAACCGAGATGTCTCTGGGTGTCAACCTGCCTGCGACCGCAACCGAATCCACGTCGGCTGGTACCAGCGAAAACCTGTCGATCGAGTATTATGACAACCTCGGCAAGTCGGAGAGTCTGCAGATCGAATTTGTTCCCACCGTTCCCGCAACAGGCGAGTCGAACGAGTGGACGATGATCATTACCGATACTGCTATCGGCGCCACTGTGATCGGTGAATATACGCTGACCTTTGATGACAACCGGACCTCCGGCGGCGCTCTCAATGCTGTCACGGCAACGACAGGTGGGGCCTATGACCCGGCAACCGGCTCGATCATCGTGTCTGTTGCAGGCGGCCCGATGGAGATCAATATCGGCACCTTGGGGGATGACAACGGCCTTACCCAATTGTCGGATACCTTCGCACCCGCCTCCATTTCAAAGGACGGCGCCCCGGTCGGTAACTTCACCGGCGTGGAAATCGACGAAGCCGGATATGTGCATGCCAATTATGACACCGGCGTCAGCCGAGTGGTCTATCAGGTACCTCTTGTCGATCTGCCCAATCCCAACGGTATGATCGCGATGGATCGCCAGACCTATATGCCATCCAGCGAAAGCGGCTCCTATTTCCTGTGGAATGCTGGTGAGGGTCCGACAGGCGATATCCTGGGCTATGCGCGTGAAGAATCCGCAACCGATGTTGCGGGGGAACTAACCAACATGATCCAGACCCAGCGCGCCTATTCGTCGAACGCAAAGGTCATTCAGACCGTGGATGAGATGTTGCAGGAAACCACCAACATCAAGCGCTGATAAGCGCCTTCTCCTTTGATCCACATTCGCGCAAAGGCTGGATGATCCATGTCCATTACAAGTGCTCTCAATTCCGCAATGACCGGGCTGACGGCGGCTGGCCGCTCAACCTCGGTTGTTTCCGAAAACCTGTCGAATGTCCTGACACCAGGATATTCGCGCCGGAGTCTGGCGCTCACCAGCGCCGGCGACGGTTTCAGCGGGGTGAAGGTCGGCAACGTCCAGCGGATCAACGATCCGGCGTTGCAGTCCAGCGTGCGATCCGCCAATTCAGAGGTCGGCGTTGCCGAGGTGAAATCCGCCTTCTTTGGTCGTATGACCGAGCTGGTGGGCAGCGCCGACGACCCCTATTCCATCACACAGCGGCTGACCGACTTTGACTCCGGTCTGATCGAGGTGATTTCCCGTCCGGATTCAGGGCCGCGCTTGAACGATCTTGCGATCCAGGCTGAAGAATTGGTGCGGTCGATTTCCGATGCGGCCGAAGGGCTGCGCAATCGGCGCACAGCCGCCGACAGGGCCATCGACGTGCAAGTTGATACCGTCAATCAATCGCTGGAAAAGCTGCAAAGACTGAACGCAAAAATTGCAGTCAGTCAGTCCACCGGATCCGATTCCGCATCGCTTCTCGATCAGCGTGATCTGTTGATCGACGAGGTGAACCAGATTATCCCGGTCAAGGTTGTGAACCGTGACCGTGGGCAGGTCGCCCTGTTCTCAGAAGGCGGCGCCGTGCTTCTGGATGGTCAGGCCGCTGAGCTGAGTTTCGATGGCAAGGCCGATACCCTGCCTTACATGACCCTCGGCAACGGGTTGCTCTCCGGTCTGCAAATCAACGGTATCGACGTTGCAACCGGCCCCGGCGGGCCAATTCGCGGCGGGACTCTGGCGGCCCATTTCGAGGTGCGCGACGTTCTGACCGTGGAAGCTCAGGAAGATCTCGATGCGATGGCAAAAGATCTCGTCGAACGCTTCCAGGATCCAACCTTGGATCCGACTTTAGGCGCCACCGATCCCGGGATTTTCACCGATCAAGGTGCGTTCTTTGACCCTGCCAATACTGTTGGCATCGCCAACCGTATTGAATTGAACGACAAGATCGCGATGCAGGGACAGGCTGAAACCTGGCGGTTGCGGGATGGTCTCAATGCAGCGGCGCCCGGGAATGCCGGCGATGCAACGCTTCTGCGCGGATATGCCGATGCGCTCGACGCCAAGCGCTTGGTATCGTCCGTCGGCCTCGGCACCGCAAATCTGGATGCCAGCACGCTGAGCGCGAATCTGCTGTCGCGTTTTGCACAGAGTGAAAATTCCGCAGAACAGAATGTCGCCTTCGCGGCGGCAACCTATACCGAAATGTATCAGCGCGAATTGGCGCAGGGCGTCGACAGTGATGCTGAACTGCAAAACCTTATCGTGATTGAAAAAGTCTATCAGGCCAACGCCAGAATGATCTCCGTCGTTGATGAGCTGATGGAAACGCTTCTGAGGATTTAACGAATGATTATGAACTCATATGGGGACATGGCTCAGCATCTGTTCCTGCGCAATCGGTCGGTGGGTCTGAAGAACGACATCTCGACCCTGACGCAGGAATTGAGTTCGGGTAAAACCTCGCAGCTGACACAGAAACTAGGTGGCGATCTCACCTATCTGTCCGACGTCGAACGAAGCCTTGACCGGCTCAAGTCCTTTCAGGTGGCAAATACCGAGGCCGCGCTGTTCGCATCCTCGATGCAGAACAATATTGAGCTGATCTCCGATAACGTCATCACGCTGACCGGTGACATCTTCTCCGTCACCACCTCGCCGAATGACGAAACGTCGAAGCAATTGTCCAACCAGGCAGAGGTGTTCCTGACGGAAGCCATCCGGTCGCTGAACGGTGAAGCGGCCGGCCGCAGCCTGTTTGCCGGCAACGATACCGAAGCCAAGCCTCTCGCCGACCTCAACACCTTGATGTCCGCACTGGTGACCGAGGTATCCCTGCTGAGCACCGCCCCGGATATCGTCCAGGCCGTCAAGGACTGGTTTGCCGATCCGCTGGGGTTTGATGCAGTGATGTACCAGGGCTCTTCGGATTTGATGGACCCGGTGAGAATCGGGCCCAATGAAGAGGTCACGGTCTCTCTGAAGGCCAATGATGCTGCGTTCAAACAGACATTGCAGAGCCTCGCGATTGCAACACTGGTAAATGAACCCGGCCTGAGCCTCAGCTCGGACGTGAAATTTGAACTGTTGCGTAGCACCGGGGTAGAGCTGCGTGAAAGCCAGGTTCAACTGACGCAGATGCAATCGGATCTTGGTTTTGTTGAAGGGCGTATCGAGCAGACGGCAACACGCAATGGCGCGGCGCAGACCAGCCTGAGCCTGGTGTTCAATGAACTCGTCCAAGCCGACCCATATGAGACCGCAACCCGTCTCGACGAGGCGCAGTTCCAACTGGAAAGCCTGTTTACTGTCACCGCGCGAACATCACAGCTGTCTCTGATGAGGTTCCTGTCATGATGCAGCTCATTCGACTTCTGCTGACGGTGCTGATGTTGCCTGCGATGGCACAGGCCAATGCCATCCGGCTGAAGGACCTGGTCGAGTTTGACGGCGTTCGTGGTAATGATCTGGTCGGCTACGGTCTTGTGGTTGGTCTGAACGGGACCGGCGACGGTCTGCGCAACTCACCGTTTACCGAAGAGATCATGTCGAACATCCTCGAAAGGCTGGGCGTCAATGTCACCGGTGAGCAGTTTCGGCCCAAGAATGTTGCGGCGGTGTTTGTCACCGCGACTTTACCGCCTTTTGCCCGTGTTGGCGGCACCGTCGATGTGACGGTGTCCGCAATTGGCGATTCGAAAAGCCTACTGGGCGGGACGCTGGTCATGACGCCGCTGAATGCCGCCGATGGTCAGATCTATGCCGTTGCCCAAGGGACCATTCTGGCTGGTGGCGCGGTCGCGGAGGGTGAAGGTGCCTCTGTCACCCAGGGGGTGCCGACCGCCGGTGTTATTCCATCGGGGGCCAGGGTCGAGCGCGAGATCGACTTTGATCTCTCGTCACTGACGTCCATGCGCCTTGCCCTGCGGGAGCCAGATTTCACCACCGCTGGCCGTATCGAGCGGGCGATCAATGCGGAATTTGGTCGAAACGTCGCTCTGATGCGGGATTCCGGGACCGTGGAAATTGACGTGCAGCGCACCAATAGCCGGTCAACGGCCCATGCAGTTGGTCGGATCGAGAATATCCTGGTCGAACCGCAGCGCAAGGCGCGTGTGGTTGTGGATCAACGCTCCGGCACCATTGTAATGGGCAGCGATGTCCGTATTTCACGTGTCGCGGTTGCGCAAGGCAATCTGACCCTGCGGATCGAGGAAACACCCCTCGTGGTTCAGCCCAATCCATTTGCAGATGGCGAAACGGTTGTCGTCCCACGCACCGGTGCCGCCATTGAAGAGGAGGAGGGCATACAGCTGGCGGAAGTTCCGGAAACAACCTCCTTGTCCGAAGTGGTTGCCGGGCTAAACGCCCTGGGCGTATCGCCGCGGGACATGATCGATATCCTCAAGAGCCTGAAGGCAGCCGGTGCCCTGCATGCCGAATTTGTAGTTCGATAGCAGCGAGGCCCCAATATAGACAAGACCAGCACCCCCTGAAGCCACGTGGCTTCGGGGGGTGCTTCGTCGTAAGGGAGCTGTTGCGGATCCGCGATTTGCAGATGCGCTGTCACTGAACTCTACCTTCGTGATTGTCACAACCTGGAGGTCTGGGAGATGCGGTCCTGGACATTTCAGCACATTGCCCGAGATGACAGCACGGCTCGCTCTCCGCGCATTACATCAGCGGGGCCGGAGATCCAGATCACTAAATCTGAGGGAGAGGGAGAGGGAGAGGAAAGCCCGGTCATCAACCCTCAAGGATGTGCTGAAGGATGAGGGCGACCGCAGTATATGGCAGCGCTCAGGGTGATGGCACAGAAAAACCCCCGGCCGCAATGGCGACCGGAGGATTAGGAAGGCGATATCCAACTACGGGAAGTAGCTGCGCACCAAAGCACTCGCGATAAGGCTCCAGCCGTCGGCAACGACAAAGAACGCGAGTTTGAACGGCATGGACACAACGGCCGGTGGGACCATCATCATACCCATCGACATCAGAACCGCCGCGACCACCAGGTCGATCACGAGAAATGGCAGAAAGACAAGAAAGCCGACCTGAAACGCGCGGGCGATTTCTGACAGCATGAAGCTGGACACCAAGGTCGACAGCGGCGCATCGGCGGTTGGGTCAATACCCGCAGTGGCCGGGCGTAGATCCGCTATCGCGTAGAATGTATCGGGATCAAGGCGCGCCGCCATGAAAACACGGAACGGCTGCAAAGCACGTTCAAGCGCGGTTTCAACATCCAGCCGTTCCTCGATCAGCGGATTGATCCCGGTGGTCCAGGCCTCGGTAAAGACAGGCTCCATGACGAAATAGGTGAGAAACAGCGCGAGGCTGATCATCAACATATTCGGCGGCGCCTGCTGCAAACCGATGGCCTGCCGCAGGATCGACAAGACCGTCACAAGAAACGGAAAGCATGTGATCATGATCAGCAGCCCCGGCGCGAGGCTGAGGACGGTGATCAGCAGGATCAGCTGGATCGAACGGGCGGAGATTGATTGACCATCGCCCAATGACAGGCTGAGATCCTGCGCGCTTGCAGGGTCCGGCAGACCGAGGGCCAGCATAGCCGCCAGCGCGACGGCAAAAAGGGCAGTGCGTGTCATCCCAGGCCGCTTTGCAAATCCGCGATTTCCGTCAGGCGCACAGCCAGTTGACCTGCTTGCTCGCCTTCCAGCTCTTCCAATTGGCCTCTGGCGACCAGGCGGTCGCCGACATAGAGATCCACGGGATCCTCCACCCGTTTGTCGAGCGTCAGAATCGCGTTCTCGCCCAGGTTGACAAGATCACGGATCAACGGCCTGGCCTTGCCGACCGATACGACGACCTCAACGGGTACCGACACAAACGGATTGCCTGCATCGCCAGATTTCCGGTTCATTTCAGCAGACTTATCCATATTTGCTGTCCTCTGTTATGTGAAAGGAGAAGGCCTCGATCGAATCCTGGATAGAGTCGATCAGGGCCGAGCTGTTGATTTCCCGCTCAATGCCGCCGACCTTGAGATAGGCTTGACCCGGGCTCAGGATGACATCCTCGCGCACCTGAACCGGTACAGCGAAACTCTTGGTCAGAAGCGCACGCACCGTCGCCCCCTCGCCGGGGGAGACGACAATATTGATCGCTTGATCCGCCTGGCTCTTGGCCATGTCGGTGAGCTGATCAACTATGTGATGTCCAAAGCTCGCAGCCATTGCGTCGGGCAGGACAGCGCTGGTCAGAACCTTGAACATCGGATCCAGCGATTCGAGCAGTTGCGTCTGCGCCTCGTGGAAGGTGAAGCTGAGATCTTCGAGCGAACTGGCCAATTCCGAGGAGACATGCTTGCTCTCCTTGTCCTTCGCTGTCACCGCATCATCCCAACCGGCGCTGTAGCCCTTTTCGTAGGATTCCAGACGCTGTTCTTCCAACAATTCCTCGTTGACTTCGACAACCGGCACCGCCGGTGTATCCATAGCAAAATCTTCAAGAAGATGGGCAATGGTCATCAGGCTCTCTCCTCATTTTCTTCCAGCCAGCCGCGCAGAATCTGAACAGTTTCCTCCTGGCGTTCGCCAATCATCGAGCGCAGGCGATCAACGGGGTTGTCGCTGCCACCGCCAAGGGCAGGCAGGCCACCCATATCGCCCAATCCGCTCATCTCACCCATGCCCATGCCGCTGCCCATGCCCATGCCACCCATGGGTTCGAACTGGCCGGTTTCATTGTTCTCGATCTCACCATCCAGCGCGAGATCAGCGCCGAGGTTCGGATTGGACATGAAACCGCCTCCGCCGAGTGCCGGCAATTCGTCCATGGCGTCGCCTGTCGGTGCCCCAAGGGCCGGAACGCTGGCCTGGTTCGACAGGATCGGACGGATGACAAAGAGACCAAGAATCAGCGTCACCAGTGCCAAGGCAGCCATCTGGATAAGCGACATTGCATCCAGATAGATGTTGTCAAAGATGGAGGCGCTGACAACGGTGCCTTGCGGCTCTACCGTAGGCATTTCCATCGATTTCAGCGTGATGACATCCCCGCGCTCCTCGCTGAAGCCAACCGCGGCAGAGATCAGCTCGCGCAGCGCGCCAAGCTCTTCTTCCGGGCGGGGTTCCATCACTGTTTCGCCGGTTGCCGTGGTTGTCTGGACGCCATTCAGCAATACAGCAACGGTCAGTCGTTTAATCGCACCCGGTCCACGCAGAATCTCTTTTTCTGTCTCAGAGATTTCATAGTTGACCCGTTCACGAGTGGCACTGGTGCTGGCTTTCGACCCGTCGCCAGAGGCCCCGTCTCCGTCCGGGATATTTGACGCAACCGTCACTTCGCCAGATTGGTTCTGAGACGAATCCGCGCGTTCTTCCACGTCGGTGCTGATTGCGACACGGCTTTCGGGATCAATGCGCTTTTCCCGGATGGATTCGGTATCTGTTACCGTTTCGACGCTGACTTCGACCACAGCATTACCATGACCAACGCGCGCTTCGACCAGGCGCATGACCCGTTCGCGAATCGACTGCGAGCGATCATCCGTACCCGCGCCAACAGCTGCGGCGGCCTCGGGCGAGCCGATCAGGGCGCCATTGGCATCGATCACCGCAACATTCTCCACCGCGAGACCTGTCACGGCAGAGGAAATCAGAAACCGAATCGCATTGGCCTGGGCCGGCGTGATGGGCGAGCCCATCGGGACAACCGACACAGAGGCAGTCGGTTCGGCCGTGCGCTGGAACGGGTTCGAGCCCGTATTGGCAATATGCACCCTTGCCTGGGTCACATGCGGGCTGGCCACAATCGTACGGGCCAATTCCCCTTCTTTTGCGCGCCAATAGGCGGCGTCAAACATCTGTGATGTTGTTCCGAAGCCGCTGAGCGAATCGAGCAGCTCATATCCGCGTCCGCCGTTTGCCGGCAGGCCTTCGCTTGCCAGTGTCATGCGAAGTTCGTCGCGCGCCGAAGCCGCAACGTAAATTGACCCCCCGCGAACTTCATATTCTGTGCCGCGCTGTTCAAGCGCGCGCACCACATCCCCAGCCGAGCCGCTTTCGAGCCCGGCGTACAATAATTGCATCGTGGGCGTATTCGCCACACGGGACATCGCCAGGACGCTGAGAATCACGATCACCGTGGCCCCCACGACAATCAGGCGCTTTCGCGTGTCCAAACCTGCCCAGACATTCTTGATCTGCTGCACATTAACCTCCGTAGCACCGGCATTCTGTCCGATGTGCAACCCTTTTGCCGGATTGCCCTTAACATTCGGTTAGTGTCCGCAAGCTAAGAAGATGAGGCACGACGTATTAGGGATAGTCATGACAGACGCTGTAGTAGACACAGAACAGGACGCCCCGGCCAAGAAGAGCAAGCTGCCCCTTATCATTGGGGTTGTTCTTGCGCTTGCTGGTGCCGGTGGGGGATTCTTCGCTGTCCAGTCAGGCCTTCTTCCCTTTGGTCAGAGCGCAGCCCCAGAAGGGGTGGATGCGACCGAAGTGGCGCCAGAAGGCGTGGACAACGGTGAGACGGCGGAGGATATCGCCAATCTCGCCTTTATCGAAATGGAACCGATTGTGATCACCTTGCGCAAGGCAAGTGGGCTAAAACACCTTCGATTCCGCTCTCAGCTGGAGGTTGATCTCGCCCATCGGGCCGAGGTCGAAAAAATCCTCCCGCGTGTTGTCGATGTTCTCAACAGCTATCTCAGGGCACTGGAACTGGAGGATCTGACCGATCCGATGGCCTTGCCGAAACTGCGCGCACAGATGCTGCGGCGGATCAATATCGCAACCGGCCAGGGCCGGGTGCGTGATCTGCTGATTATGGACTTCGTATTGAACTAGGAGAACGGGATGGAACTGATTGCAGATATCCTGCTTGCGGCCGGGGCCATGGGGGCAGGCTTTTATTGCCTGGTGCTCTCGCGACGGCTGAAGCGTTTCAACGACCTGGAGAAAGGTGTGGGAGGAGCGGTTGCCGTGCTCTCCGCCCAGGTCGATGACCTGAATAAATCACTGCTGGCAGCACGCCATGTATCGGATGGATCGAGCAAGGCCCTGGACCAGCTGACCGGCCGGGCCGAATCGGTTGCACAACGCCTGGAGCTGATGATGGCATCCATGCACGACATGCCCGAAGTTGCGGCGCCTGAGCCTAAGGCAAAGGCACCCGAACCCGCAGCTGCCGAAGAAAACGACGCGCTCGCCGCCGCTTATCAAGCCGACGCCGAGCCAGAAGCGGCGCCGGAACCTGAGCCTGCAAAACCTGCAGGGCTGATGTTTGTCCGCCACAACCGTTCGCAGGGCCGGGTAGCATAATGGCCAAGACAGCACAGACCAAAGCCCCGAAGGCAAAACCAAAAAAAGCAACGCGCATGAAGCGGACACGCAGCGGTGCGCTCATGATGCTGGCCTTCTTGCTGATGGGATCCGCTATTGTGCGCCTCGGGCTGGAGGCAGGACCGGCGATCGCCCGGGAAGTTGCAAACCTGCAGGACGAATCGACTCTGAAGGATGAGCCGAAAGGCACCTTGAACGGTAAGTCGATGCCGTCATCGGCAGAGCTCCAGAACATGCTGGCGGCCTTTCAGGAGCGCGAAGCTGCACTGTCTGCGCGCGAGGCCGAGATTGAAGATCGCATGAAGGCGCTCGAGATCGCAGATGATGCAATCGAACAGAAGCTTGTTGCGCTGGAACAGGCGGAGGAAGAGCTGAAATCGACACTGGCTCTCGCCGATGGTGCAACAGAAGGGGATCTGACGCGTCTGACTGCGGTCTACGAGCAGATGAAACCCAAGGAATCAGCAGCGCTGTTTGAGGAGATGGATCCGGCATTTGCAGCTGGTTTCCTCGCGCGCATGCGCCCTGAGGCAGCCGCAGGCATCATGGCCGGGCTCAGCCCGCAGGCAGCCTATACAATCAGCGTGGTCCTGGCGGGTCGCAACGGGTCTGTTCCAAAGGAGTAAGCAAGCGCTGCTCCTCAGGCTTTTTTAACGTGAATCGCCTAAACTTGTAGAAACAAACGAAATTCGGAGTGGACCTAATGCTCGGTATTGTAGGCATCGTGGTTATCTTTGTCATGGTGTTCGGGGGATATCTCCTGGCCGGTGGTAAGATGACAATCATCATCAAGGCCCTGCCGTTTGAATTCATGATGATCGGCGGCGCCGGTATCGGGGCCTTTCTGATCAGCAATGACATCGGCGGCGTGAAACACACGCTGAAGGACATGGGCAAAGTGTTCAAGGGTCCCAAGTGGAAGGCCGACGACTATCGCGATCTTCTGTGTCTCTTGTTCTCTCTGATCCGGATCGCGCGGGCCAATCCCGTTGAGGTCGAACAGCATATCGAGGATCCCGAGAACTCATCGGTCTTCAACCGGTATCCCAAGATTCTCGCCGACAAAGAGGCGGTGAACCTGATCAGTGATACCATGCGGTCCGCCTCGATGAACTATGACGACCCCCATCAGGTGGAAGAGGTTCTGGAGAAGCGCATCGAGGCAAATCTTCATCACGCGCTGCATTCCAGCCATGCGCTTCAGACACTTGCAGACGGGCTGCCCGCGCTTGGGATTGTTGCGGCGGTTCTCGGGATCATCAAGACGATGGGCTCGATCGACCAGCCCCCGGAAGTCCTGGGTAAGCTGATTGGTGGCGCGCTTGTCGGGACATTCCTTGGCGTTTTCCTGGCCTACGGTCTGGTTGGCCCCTTCGCCGGCAAGGTGAAGTCGGTAACCGAGGAAGATGCGCATTTCTACTCCCTCATCCGAGAAGTTCTGGTGGCAAATCTGCACAATCATGCCGCAGCGATCTGCATCGAAGTCGGACGTCAGAACACCCCATCGCATATTCGCCCCGGCTTCTCTGAGCTGGAAGACGCGTTGAAGTCGGTGAAACAGGACGCAGCATGATGTGGCGCGCGCTGACCCTTGCAGCACTTACCCTGGCTGCGGCATCTGTGGATGCCCAGACGGTGGTCGCCCGTTCGGGAGAGCATGACGGGTTTTCCCGGCTGGTCATGCGGCTTCCAAATGGCGCGCCATGGTCGCTGCGTCAGTCAGGCCAATCGGCGCAGGTGGTCATTGAAACGCCAACAGTGGTGTTTGATACATCCCGAATCTTCGATCTTATTCCGCGGACGCGCCTGCAATCTGTGTCGCAGGCCGGTCCCGGACAACCGCTGAACCTACAGCTTGGTTGCGCATGTGAGGTGACCTCCTTCGTGCAGAAGGACGGGTATCTGGTGATCGATATCGCCGATGGCCCCGCCGGGGCCGAGCGGCGTGTCATCGCAGGCTCGCCCTTGCCTCTGTTGCCCGGCACGTTCAACAGCGCAGGCTATCGCTTCAATCTAGCGGCGCGCGCCGCTGCTGATGCACGCGCCGCACTCGATCTGGCCGGCGTCACGTCCGGCAGCTCCGACCGGCCCAATCCGGTACAGCGCCTCCCCGTAGCTGTGGCGGACGCCCCATCAGCCGTGGTGCTGCCCCTCAATCTGAACCGGACACCCCGCACAAACACTGAAGCAAATCCTGCCGGGGGCACAAGTGTTGCCGCCGCGCCAGCCCCGGAACCAACACCAGTCCCGGTACAGGTTGATACCGATATGCTGCTCGACCTGTCAGAAACGGAGCGCGCAGCCACAGTCAACGAATCTGAACAGCGGCTGTTGCAACAGATCAGCCGGGCAACCAATCAGGGCCTTCTGGAGCTTGTTGGTGTAGAAGTTCACGATGGTCCCGCCGGACATATCCTTGACCCGCTGAGCAGCCGTGATCGCCCTCTTAATCCGCTGGACCAGATCTCTGTCACGTCCTCCGTGGATCGCGAAACCGGCCTGGTTGCGCGCCGCTCGGGCGATTCCAATCAGCCGACACACTGCTTGTCGAGCACACAGCTTGCCATCCATGAATGGGGCAGTGATGAGCCATTCTCTGACCAGATATCACCGCTTCGGGCTGAACTGGTGCGTGAATTCGACGATGTCGATCCGGCTGCCGTCCTAACCCTGGCGCGGGCCTATCTCTTTTTCGGGTTCGGTGCTGAGGCACAGGCGATCTTGCGTATGATGCCGTCTGGCGCAGCGGAACATGATGATGCCGTCGCGCTAACCGCGATGGGGGCTGTGCTGGACGGTCAGGACCTTGGCGTAAACCACGCCTTCGCCGGGCAACAGGTCTGCGACAGCGAAGTGGCGCTCTGGGCAGCGCTGGCCGATGGCACGATCAAGAAAAACGCAAAGACGGATGCAATCCAGCAGGCCTTTGCCAAGCTGCCACCACATTTGCGGGTCCAGGTCGGCCCGCGGGTCAGCACGCTTTTTGCAAAGGCCGGTGACCCTCATCTGGCGGGCGCCACGCTGCGTTCGGTTGATCGTACCGGCGTCGACCACGTGCCCGAAATCAATCTGGCCGAAGCCGAAATCGCCAAATTGGAAGGTGACGTCGAAACCGTGGCTCAGGAGCTGACGGAGGAGGTCGCGGAGCGGACGGAAAACGCCCCCCGTGCCTTGATTGAGCTGATTGATCTCAGCTTTGCCGAGCGCTCTGCGCTGTCGCCGGATGTCCCGGATCTGGCCGCGTCCTATGAGGTCGAGAATCGCGATAGCCCACTGGGCATGGACTTGCGCCGCGCCGTGGTCTCGGCATTGGCCCTGACCGGCCAGTTCCATGACAGCTTCAATGAATTGGATGCCTTGAGCAGACGTGATGGTCCTGCGGCGCGCACTGCCGCGCTGGAACCGCTTCTGACATTGCTGACGGAACGCGCAGATGATGTGACATTCCTGCAGTATGCGCTGGTCATTGCGGCCAATGGTACCCCGGCCGAGGTAGCTCCGATTGCCGATATCGTGGCTCAGCGGCTGCTTGATCTCGGGTTTGCACAGCAGGCACAGTCGATCCTGAAGAAGCTCGCCATGGAACCCGGCAACGCCAAACGACGCCTGCTTCTGGCCAAGGCAGCACTCGCGATGGACAAACCGCACTCCGCGCTGGTGGAGCTGATGGGGCTGTCCGGGTCTGAAGCAAATAAGCTGCGCGCCGAAGCGCTGTGGCGAAACGGTGAATATGCAAGAGCTGGCGAATATCTTCTTGAAGAAGACGAAGAGGATGCGGCGGCGCGCGGTTTCTGGCACTCGGAAGATCGCGAGAATCTTGCAACCATTGATGCTGATGTTGCGCAGCAGTTTGGCGGAGTCGCGAGGGCGACGACACAGATCGAAGAAACTGCAAAAGAACCAAGTGGTTTGCCGCCCCTGGCCCATGCGAGGGCCCTGGTCGAAAGCAGCGAGGGAACACGCGGCGGTATTGCCGATCTGCTGCAGAAGGTGACGCGGCAGCCAGAGCTTTCCGAAGACGGATCATAGCTGACAACGATCTTTTCTGCCACGCTGACAGAAACCAGGACCGCCTCACCGGCGGTCTTGGCGCATCTGATGATAACGGTTTGTCAATGCTCTGGTCTTAGGCTCGGACTTAGGGTGAATCCTCATTTGGACAGGCAGAATGCCGAAATTGAGCTTTCTTTTCAGACAACAGCGGCGATGTGCCCGCTGCACAGTCAGTTTGCCAGTATGGTCTGCGCTTTTTTGTGCGGCGCTGGGGCTATTGGTGTTTTTGAAACCGCAGACCGGACATGCGTCCTCGCCGCAGGTTTCGGCGTTATGTGATCTCGCCGCACGGCGCGCGGCACGTGATCAGGGCGTGCCACTGGACGTTCTGCGCGCGATTACCAGAACGGAAACCGGTCGTGGCGGCAAACAAGGGCTTCAGCCATGGCCGTGGACGGTCAATATGGAAGGCGCCGGTAAGTGGTTTCAGACTGAAGATGAGGCGAGAGCCTATGTCTTCTCGCACTTCAAGCGCGGCGCGCGCAGCTTTGATGTCGGGTGTTTCCAGATCAACTTCAAATGGCATGGTCAGGCGTTCGACTCGATTGACCAAATGTTCGATCCACTTGCCAATGCGCAATATGCGGCGCGCTTCCTGCGCGAACTGCATGATGAATTCGGCGATTGGTCCCAGGCGGCCGGCGCCTATCACTCGCGCACGCCGACCTATGCAAATCGCTATACAGCACGTTTCGATCGCGTTCGGGCTGATCTGAAGCCAGTCGAGACCGTTGCCGCGCTGCCGGTGGAGCGCAAACGGGCCACCTTCTCCGCCCCGCAACCGCTCGCCATGCTTCACAATCCCTCACCGCTGATCACCCAAGGCGCAGCGCCCTCCGGCGCAGCTCGATTGGGCTCACTGGTCCCATTAACGGGCGGCGGCGCATCCGCGCAGGCTCTCATCGTACTGAAATAAGGGCTGAATTTCCGTGCCAAATATTGATATACAAAAACTGTTCAGCCCCACCGTGCTGCTCGCACTCGCGCTGATGGCGATTATCGTGATGATGATTCTGCCGATGCCAGCCTGGGTTCTGGATATCGGTCTCGCGGCTTCCTTCGGGCTTGCGATCCTGATCTTCACAATAACCTTGTTTATCGAGCGACCTCTGGATTTCTCATCATTCCCGACGATCCTGCTGGCCTCTCTGATGCTGCGGTTGTCGCTGAATGTGTCCTCGACAAAACTGATTATCGGTCAGGGCCATACCGGCACCGATGCCGCAGGCGGGGTGATCGAGGGATTCGCTCAGTTCGTCATGGGGGGCAGTGTATTCCTTGGCCTCGTTGTCTTTGGGGTGCTGTTGATCGTGAACTTCATGGTCATTACCAAAGGTGCAGCGCGGATGGCCGAGGTCGGCGCCCGCTTTGCACTGGACGGGATGCCAGGCAAGCAGCTGGCAATCGACAGCGACATGTCGGCCGGCGCCATTGACCACGCCACAGCGCGCGAGCGTCGCGAGGTGGAACAACGCGAAACAACATTCTTCGGCTCTCTGGACGGTGCGTCCAAATTTGTAAAAGGCGACGCAATCGCCGGCCTGCTGATCACCCTGTTGAACCTGATCATGGGCCTCATCATGGGCGTGCTTGTTCACGACATGCCGGTTGTTTCCGCATTTGAAACCTATGCGATCCTGACGGTTGGCGATGGTCTGGTCTCTCAGATCCCCTCGGTCATCATCTCGATTGCGGCAGCTCTCTTGCTGGCCCGCGGCGGTGCGACGGGCTCGACCGATATCGCGCTGGCCGATCAGCTGGGCAAACATCCGGCCGCTCTGGCAACCGTTGCCGTGCTCATGTCGCTGTTTGCGCTGGTTCCGGGTCTGCCGTTTATCCCCTTCATGGTGGGGGGCGCTGTACTGGGATACACCGCCTATAAGATGAGCAAGAACATGAAGGACCGCGAAGAAGCGGATATGGACGAGCGGATCGAAGAAGTCATGGAGCCGAAGGAAAACCGGGCGCTGGGTGACATCCTCGATCTGGACGACCTGCACCTGGAATTCGCACCGGATCTGGTGAGCATGGTTCTGGATGCCGGGACCGGGCTGGATGCCCGCATTGCCAATATGCGGACGCATGTGGCAACCACCTTTGGGCTTATCCTGCCGGAGATCCGCCTGACGGATGAGCCTGAGCTGATGACCGGCACCTATGTGATCAAAGTGCAAGGGGTGGAACAGGTGCGCGGCATTCTTCATCCCGAAATGGTGCTCGCGTTGATGCCCGACAATCACGCAGCCCTGCCGCCCGGCACCGATGTGACAGAACCTGTCTATGGTGCACCTGCGCGTTGGATATCTTCGAAGAGCCAGGAAGATGCAGCGCTCTCAGGCGCCACAATCGTCACCGCACCGGAAATTCTGGCCACCCATTTGTTGGAAGTGATCAAGCAGAACTTCCCGCGTCTGCTGACGCTGAAATCCCTGCGCCGTCTGCTGAACGAAATGACCGAGCTGACAGATGAATTCCGCGCCGAGGCAAATCGCAAACTGCTGGACGAACTGGTGCCGGACAAGGTGCCGATGGACACGTTGCACAGCGTCTTGCGTCTGCTTCTGGAGGAGCGGGTGTCCATCCGCAACATGCCTCTCATTCTCGAATCGATTGCCGAGGCACGCCTCCATACCAACCAGCCCGAGATCATCTGTGAGCATGTGCGCCAACGTTTGGGTTTCCAGCTGGTTGGTGAGATGAAGCGCGAGGATGGGACCATTCCGCTGATCCAGCTGGCCCCGGAATGGGAAGAGACCTTCTCTACCTACCAGATCGACGCTCAGGGTGGCGCCGTCGATATCGCGCTGCCGCCGGATCAGTTCAACCGACTGGCCGAGGGGCTGAGCGACCGACTGAACAGCACGACCGAACAGGGTGTTTTTGCAGCGGTTGTTACCTCGACCCGGCGTCGTCGATACCTGCGGACAATCCTGAAATCACGCGGCATCCTCAATCCGGTTTTGTCTTTCGAGGAAATCGGACTTGAGGCCAGACCTGCCCTGGTAGGCATGGTTCCGGCATGAGCATTGGCTTTCTGCCGCCTGAGCTGGTCGCTCTTCTGGGCGCCGGCTTTTGGCATGGGGCCATCATCTTTCTGCGGGTTGCGGCCATGGTGTCCGTACTACCCGCCTTCGGCGAAAAATATGTCCCGGTGCGGATCAAACTGGCCATTTCGCTGGCGTTCACATTTATCGTGGCGCCGGCCTTGCCGTTGCTGCCGGAACCGGCCAGCCCGCTGCATTACGCCAGTCTCGCGCTGAGTGAAGCCGTTGTTGGTCTGGCCCTCGGGGTCGCGATCCGCATGTTTGTTCATGCAATCCAGATCGCCGGAACAATTGCCGCGCAGTCGACGTCTCTCGCACAGGTTCTGGGCGGTATCGGTGCCGAGCCAATGCCCGCTATTGGCGCCGTCCTTTTGATCTCGGGATTGGCGCTGGCGGTCATGCTGGGTCTTCATATCCGTGTGGCTGAATTCATAATCTACAGCTACATGATGTTCCCGGTGGGTGAATTTCCGGCGGCATCCGGCCTGTCGGATTGGGGCGTACACCGTGTTTCGCGCGCCTTTGCGATGGGGTTCTCTCTCGCTGCACCGTTCCTGATCGGCTCGATGGTCTACAATCTGACACTGGGTGTCATCAACCGCGCCATGCCCGCGCTGATGGTGGCCTTTGTCGGTGCGCCGGTGGTTACCTTCGGAGGTCTCGCAATCCTGATGGTTGCCAGCCCAATGATCTTGGATATCTGGAGCACCGCGCTTATGAGCTTCTTTGCCAATCCGGGTGAGGGGATGCCATGAGCGACGACGACTCAGACAAGTCATATGAACCAACACCGCAGAAGCTTGAGAAAGCACGGAAAAAAGGTGAAGTTCCAAAATCTACCGACCTGTCGGTGGCGGCGTCCTATCTCGGGCTGATCATCGCGATTTACGTGTCGGGGGCAGACGTTGTCGCCGAAATCGGCACGATATTGATGTCGTTTCTCGATCAACCCGACCGGCTGGCAGAATTATTCTTCAACGGCGCCGGCACCGTGCCGGTTGGCGGGATCATGATGGCTGTCGGGACCTCAAGTCTGCCGATCTTTATCGTCCCTATGGCCGCTGTTTTCCTGTCCATTGTCGCCCAGCGGGCCCTGGTTTTTGCTCCCAGCAAGCTGGAGCCAAAACTCTCAAAGATCTCGATCATTTCCAACGCCAAGAATAAATTCGGGCGTTCGGGCCTTTTTGAGTTCTTCAAGAGCACCGTAAAGCTGATCCTCTACTCGGTCTGCATGGGTGTCTACCTGAACTATCGGCTGCCGGATATGATCGCGTCTTCTGCCACCGGCGCTTTTGTCGTCGTGATGATGATGGCGCAGCTGGCATTGGAGTTTCTCATCCTCGCGCTGATCATCGCGCTGGGTATTGGTGTCATCGATGCCGCGTTTCAGCAGGCAGAGCACAATCGGAAAAACATGATGTCCCGCCAGGAAATCATGGACGAAAGCAAAGAGTCCGAAGGCGACCCGCATCTAAAGGGCGCCCGCCGACAAAAGGCCCATCAGATTGCCATGGGCCAGGGCGTCGCAGATGTGGCAAAGGCAGATGTCGTTATCGTCAACCCGACTCATTACGCTGTCGCATTGAAATGGGACCGCGCACCAGGACAGGCGCCTGTCTGTGTGGCCAAGGGGGTGGATGAAGTCGCTGCTATCATTCGCGAAGTTGCCAATGAGCATGGTGTCCCGATCCATAGCGATCCGCCGACCGCGCGCGCCCTGCATGCCGCGGTTCAGATCGGCGAGGAAATTCACGAAGAGCATTATGCGCCGGTTGCCGCCGCGATCCGCTTTGCGGAGAACATGCGCCAGCGGGCCAAGGGGATGGTGTGATGAAGCAGAAAATGCTCGATCAGATGGCCGATGTGACCGAAGCCCTGTATCTGCAGGAACATGCCAAGGTAAAGCCGGTTCTTGATGCGGAAGCCCGCGTGCGCGGTCAGCTGACTAAGCTGGACCAGCAGATCAAAGACAGCCGCGATCTGGCCAGCTCCGACCATGCAATGAAAGCGCTTGGTGCCGATCTTCTGTGGCAAGGCTGGCATACCCGCGCCCGTCGAGAGTTGAATATGGAACTGGCGCAGATCACGGCACAGAAACTGCGGGCAATGGACAATCTGCGCAAGGCATTCGGTCGCAAACACGCCGTGGAGACAATGGCGATCGAAGAGCGCCTGAGGGTCAAGAAAGACAAGGCGCAAAAACTGCACAATCGCCTGATGAATATGGACTGAGCCACCTGACACAGGATGGCATCCAAGAGAAAGGCCGGTTCAAAATGAACCGGCCTTTCTCTTTTCGGCAGTGCATTGGTCAGACGTCTTGTCGCGACATCTCTACAATCAGGACGTCATAGATATCTTTGCCCAGTTGTTTCTGCGCGGCCTCACGCAGCGCGGTCCGCAGCGGTGTCAACATGTCGGATCGGGTGAAGGCCCCGCGAAAGCCACCCATATTGGCATGATCGAACAGAACCTGCAGAAAGATATCCCGCAACTTGGGTTCATAAGCGTGGATCTTCTCGTTCATGCCAGCCTTGGTTTCCAGGCTGAGCGACACCACCACCAGCGAGGACAGCTGTTCGCGCTCGACAACGGGAACCACGAACTGGTTCGCCATCTTGATGTATTCGCGCTGCTCTTCCTCATCACCCGGCAGCTCCGGAGTGATCTCCTCGGCATGTTCGCCGCTATCCTCAGCGTGGTCTTCTGGGGCCGGTGCCGGAGCCATCATGATCCCGGCGCCGATACCTCCGGCAGTTCCGACCAGCAGTAGAATGACAGGCAGTAGTTTTGACAGCATGTGCAGGCCTCAGAATGGCAGGATCACGTCCAGCACCTGCTGGCCGTAACGCGGTTGTTGGACATCAGTGATCTGGCCGCGGCCACCATATGAGACCCGCGCGGACGCGATCTTGTCGTAGGTGATCTCATTTTGACGGCTGATATCGTCGGGGCGGACATAACCGGTCACCAGCAATTCGCGCATCTCAAAGTTGACGCGCAGCTCCTGCGTACCGTTGATGGAGAGAACACCGTTCGGCAGGACATCGACCACAGTCGCGGCAACCCGCAGTTCCAGTTTCTCGCTCCGTTTCACGGAGCCTTTGCCACCCGAGCTGCTGCTGCTGCCGATATCGACGGCATCAGCCATCGTGGCACCGTCCGGCAATTTCCGGTCAATCCGCTGCGGCAGGCCCAGCAGCTGCGGCAGCGCCAGGCTCTCGGACCCGGAGCGGGACCGTTTGGTGTCGTTTGAAATTTCGGCCTCTTCGTCAATCTCGATGACGACCGTCAGGATATCGCCCCGTTTGGTTGCCCGCCGATCCCCAAGCAGCGACTGACGCGAGCCGCTCCAGAGCGAGGCCTGGTCGACCGGACGCTGTGTCTGGGTATCGACCGGCAGCCCCTGAAACAGCATGGCGACATGCTCGGGCGATTCATTTGCCGGGCTGAACGTGGGAGGCTTGCCAACATGGTCGAGCCGTCCGCAGGCGCTGAGCATGATCACACCAGCAAGGGCGGATTTTGCCAAATAAATTCTATTTTTCATCAGTTTACCTCAACTGTTCCATCTGCGGCGATCCGCCCGCTGATGGTTGTGCGTGACGACAAATTCATGACACGTATGGCCTCTCCATCTGCGCCACGGCCAAGCGAGCGGCCCTCGGCGAGGATGGTAAGTCCACCACGTTTGAAACGAATGGTGACCAGATCATTGCGGTCGACGATGGCCGGAGGCCCGACATCACCGGGACGCATCGGCCGCCCCGCATAGAGTGCCACGCGCGCCTCCTGCCCGATCACGAGAGCAGGATCTGAGATCGCGCCCAGCACCTCGGCCTGTTTCAGAACCAGATCCTCGGCCGTCACGATTTCCTTGGCGCGGATGGTGCGCACGGGGACCAGTATATCGGCCCAGACAGGCTGGGCGCAGAGCAGCATCATAATGGCGAGGATCGGTTTCATCAGCGGACCTGTGTGGTTGCGCCCATCATCTGATCGACGGCAGAGATGACCTTGGCATTCATTTCATAGCCGCGCTGCGCTTCGATCAGCTCGGTGACCTCGCGCACGGCATCGACGGAACTGGCCTCCAGGTAGCCCTGGCGCAGAGTACCAAGACCATTCTCGCCGGGCGTCGCCACGCTGGCTGCGCCGGAGGCTTCGGTTTCGACAAAGAGGTTGCTGCCCAGCGCTTCGAGACCCTTGGGATTGGAGAAGCCGGCAAGTGTCAGCTGTCCCATCAACTGGCCTTCGGCGGCCTCGTCGAAATAGGCGTAGACCTCGCCCTCGGCATTGATCGACACATTGCGTGCATCGGTCGGGATGGTGATATCCGGCGACACGGTGAACCCGTCGGAGGTGACAATCAACCCTTCGGCCGACCGTTTGAGCGCGCCATCACGGGTGTAGGCGGATTGGCCGGACGGCAGGGTAACCTCCAGATAGCCCTTCCCGTCAATTGCGACGTCCAGATCGTTGCCGGTCTGGGTCAGGGCACCCTGGGCCAGGTGAATGGAAATCGCCGAGGCACGCACACCAAGACCGACCTGCACACCGGTTGGCAGCACGGTTCCATCAGAGGCATTTACCGTGCCGGCCCGCGTCACCTGCTGATAGTGCAGGTCCGCAAACTCCGCACGCCGTGCGTTGTAACCAGTGGTATTCATATTGGCGAGGTTGTTCGAAATCGTCTCTACACGCAGTTGCTGCGCGGTCATTCCGGTTGCGGCGATCTTGAGGGCGCGCATGGGGGTACTCCTACGACTTAGTCAGGTTTTTGATGGCGTTGCGGACACGTTCGTGTTCGGTCTCAAGAAAGCTCTGGCCCATTTCATAGGCACGCTGAATCTCGACCATGCGGGCCAGCTGAGAGATGGCATTGACGTTGGAGCCTTCGAGAAAGCCCTGAAGCACGCGCGCTTCTCCGGCCACTTCGATTTCTCCATCAACACGGAACATGACCCCGTCTTCACGGACCATCTGGTAATTCTCTTCCGGCTTGAAAATGCCGATCTGTCCAAGGGCGCGACCGTCCGCGCTCAGCGTGCCATCGGCGCCGAATTTGATCGACTTGGCATCCCCCGGAATGAAGACCGGCGCCCGGCCCGCATCCAGAACCCGATGGCCATCCATAGTGACGAGATCGCCTTCGGCGTTGGTAGAAAACGCCCCCGACCGGGTCAGGCGCTCACCCATCGGAGTTTCGACCATGAAGTAACCGTCGCCTTCAATAGCGAGATCGAGGTCGCCGCCGGATTGGGTCAGCGCCCCCTGTGCCATGGAGGTGTTACGGATGTTGGCCCGCCCCATCGACAGGGATTCCTGGCCGGGGGCAGACTGGATGAACTCCGAGAAGATCAAGCCTTCAGCCCGGTAGCCGGTGGTGGCGGAATTGGCGATATTGTTTGCCACAACACGCATTTCGCGCATCAGACCGGATTGGCGGGACAAGGTGGTGTAACCGGTGTCTCCCATTACAGACCTCCTGAAATCAGCGGCACAACGTGCCCATCAAAAAAGGCGACCAGGGTCTGCGTCATGAACCCCATGGTCATCCAGAAAACGACAAGAATGGCGGTAAGCTTCGGGACAAAGGTCAGGGTCATTTCCTGCACCGATGTCAGAGCCTGAAACAGGCCGATCGCGAGGCCAACAACCAGCGCGACCAGCAGAACCGGCGTCGACATCATGACCGCAGCCCATAGAGCCTGGCGCAGAGTGTCGTAGAAAAGCCCTTCGCTCATCATCGGCTTACACCGGCATCCGCAGGATTTCCTGATAGGCTTCGACGACCTTGTTGCGCACGGTCACTGCGGTTTCCACGGCAAGCTCCGTCTGTGCCAGTGCCTGTACCAGGGCATGCGGATCGCCGTTGCCGGTCATGGCGGTGACCGAGACCTGCTCGCTTTGTTGGAGCGTGCCGGCAAATTCCTCAAAGCTGGCCTTGATCCGAGCTTCGGCGCTTGTTGGCGCGTGCTCGGGGTCAACTTTGGTTGCGGGACGCGCTGCGGCATAGCCGTTTGTGGCGGAAAGACTGCGAATATCCATTCTGGATCTCCAAGTATGTCAGTGTGTTTCAGAAAATTTCGATGTTATCTGCGCAGCAGTTCCATCAGCGAGGACGACATCTGCCGCCCCTGTTCGAACATCTTGAGGTTGGCCTCGTAGCTGCGCTGAGCTTCACGGGCGTCGGCAATCTCGATCATCAGATCGACGTTGGACCCTTCGTAATGACCGCTGTCGTCAGCCAGCGGATGCGAGGGATCGAAGATCTGCTCCAGGTCTGACCGGTCCAGACGCACCGGACCAACTTCGACCTTCTCGACATCCGTGCGCAGATCTCGCACCGCTTCGAACGGCACGGTCTTCCGACGATAACCGGGCGTGTCCGCATTGGAAATATTCTCCGACACGTGGCGCAGACGGCTTGCCTGTGCCTTCAGTGCGCTTGCGGAAACGGAAAGAGACTTGGAAAATTCGCTCATGATCTAACCTCCTCAGTTCCGGCCAAGGCTGCTGCGCAAAACGTTCATCGACGATTTGTATATCGCCAAAGCACGATCATGCTGCCGCTTCACCTCGACCCCTTTCAGGATTTCGGTTTCGATCGAGACGGAATTATCGTTGGGGTCAGTGCTGTTGTTGGTCTGGGTCACAGCCCAGTCCATCCCATTGCCTGAGGCACCGTTCAGATGGTTGGAGCGGCTGGCGATCATGTCGCCGGGGCGCGAACCCTGAGCGTATACCTCTTTGAAAGGCTTGATATCCTTGGCATGGTAGCCTGGCGTGTCGGCATTGGCGATGTTCTGTGACACCAATGCCTGGCGCTTCCCTGCATGGGTCGCCATTGAGTAGGCAATCTTAAAGACGTTCAGTTCTTTAAACACCGGGGCTTCTCCCTCGATCAATTTCAATCAAGGCTTAACCCCAATTCCTTTAGAAATTGTTTTCAGGAACAGTTGGAGACACCAGAACATGATCTCAGCCATCAACGCATTGACTCAGGATTTGGCGAACAAAAGACTGTCTTCGGCGGTGGGTCGGGTGTCGGAAATATCAGGTGGTGCAATCACCGTATCGGGGTTGAACGGCCAGGCACGTATCGGTGACCGCCTGATTCTGCGCAGAGCCGGAAGCGACCCGTTGCAAGGCGAGGTCATGAGAATTTCTGGCAGTGAAGTCAGCATGTTACCTGATACAGCGCCAGATCGCGTGGCGATTGGCGATGCTGTACTTCTGCATCCGACGCCGGATTTTGCGCCTTCTGACAGCTGGATCGGCCGGGTGATTGATCCCTTTGGTGCAGCATTGGACGGACGTCCTCTCATGCGCGGCGAAGCCACGCGGGACCTGATGGCTTCGCCGCCCAAAGCCGCCTCACGTCGCCCGATGGGAGAACGACTCGCCACTGGGCTGGCGGTGTTCAATACGATTCTGCCAATTGTAAAAGGTCAGCGTGTCGGACTTTTTGCCGGATCCGGCGTGGGGAAATCCACGCTGCTGTCAACATTGGCGCAGAATATGGAAGCTGATGTGGTTGTTATTGCGCTCATTGGCGAGCGCGGACGCGAGGTCAACCACTTCGTCAAGGACGTGCTGGGTGCCGAGGGGATGAAGCGTGCGGTGGTCGTCGCGGCCACATCGGATCAGTCGGCACTGGTTCGCCGTCGCTGCGCCTGGTCGGCTATGGCGGTTGCTGAACACTTTCGCGACCAGGGGAAAAATGTCTTGTTCCTGGCAGATTCGGTGACCCGGTTTGCCGAGGCACATAGAGAAATTGCCGTTTCATCCGGCGAGGCTCCGGCACTGCGTGGATACCCGCCTTCGGTCACTCCGCTGATCACCGGCCTCTGCGAACGAGCCGGTCCCGGGAACGAGAATCAGGGGGATATCACAGCTATTTTCAGTGTTCTGGTTGCAGGCTCCGATATGGATGAGCCGATTGCCGATATTCTGCGAGGCGTCCTTGATGGTCACATCGTGCTCAACCGCGAAATCGCGGAGCGGGGGCGGTTTCCGGCTGTCGACGTTTCGCGTTCCGTCTCCCGTAGCCTGCCCGCCGCTGCATCGCCTGACGAGAATGCAGCAATTCTGGATGTTCGCAAATACCTGGGCGCCTATGAGCAATCCGAAGTTATGATTCGCGCAGGCCTTTACTCCGAGGGCAACGATGTCACGCTTGATCAGGCCGTAAAGCTCTGGCCTGAGTTGGATTCCTTCTTCGGTAGAGCAGACCCGGAAGGGATACAGAGCAGTTTCAACCGCTTGATGCTGATGATGCGACGCGCCGTGGCGATCCGATAGGGCAATCTTGTACCCCGTTTTCTATCGACGGACGCCAGCAGTACATCCGCATAGTCAAGACGACGTCCTGCGAGCAGATGCAGATTGTGAGCAGACTGACATATGGAGAGGTTTGTGATCCGCACAGGCCGCGCAGGGTTCTGACGGGACGGAGCAGCAGCTTCTCCAGCTGGTTGAAAACTGCGCCAATGCCTCATGTCAAGGATATCGAACCTGCTTCAGACGCCGCGCACGGTCCAGAACAGGGCGCATAGCTCTCCTGTGTGCACGCGCTCCAACCAGAGATCTATCCAGGGCGAAGTGATCAGCATCACAGCAATCTGTCACAGATCAAAGGCCGCCGACATCTGCCATATCGATCAAGCATTTGGAAAAATCCGCCCCGCCGCTACAGATAAGAATGGCGACATTGAGGTGGTCTGGGCGGGCCGCTGCACCACGCAAGTGATCTCATTCATGCTGATGCCGTTAGATGCTGCGTCTGCCAATCGATCCGAGGGACGAGCAATTCGCTCTGAGCCAGCGGATCTGATTGGGATGTCCACCGTTTGACTGGGGTGTCTGCCGTTATCACGATATGTACATGAGGCGAGGCAGAATATTCAAACTCAAGCTCTGTGTGAGACGCCCGCTTTGACGCCCACTGAACCGCACCGGGTTTGCCGGAGGCTTCAACTCCTGAGTAGGATGAAGTCACAATGAGCAAGACAACAAACAAGTATTCTCCTGAGGTCCGCGAGCGTGCGGTGCGTCTGGTGCTGGACAACCAGGGCCAGCACAGTTCCCGCTGGCAGGCAATCATGTCGATCTCTGCGAAGATCGGCTGTTCGGCGCACACGCTGAATGAGTGGGTGAAGAAGGCGGAAGTCGACAGCGGCAAGCGGGCGGGTGTTCCAACTGATGTCGCCGACAGGATGAAGGCGCTTGAGCGGGAGAACCGCGAACTGCGCCAGGCGAACGAGATCCTCCGCAAGGCATCGGCGTATTTTGCGATGGCGGAGCTCGACCGCCGGTCGAAGTGATGGTGTCATTTATCGACATGCATCGCGGTGAGCATGGGGTCGAGCCGATCTGCACTGTCCTGCCGATTGCCCCTTCCACGTATTACGAGCATCTGGCGAAGCGGGCCAATCCGGCCCGGTTGTCGGACCGTGCCCGGCGTGACGCGGCATTGCGGCCCGAGATCCTGCGTATTTTCGAAGAGAACTGGCGGGTCTATGGCGTGCGGAAGATCTGGCGGCAATTGCAGCGGGAGGGTTTCACTGTTGCCCGCTGCACGGTCGCCCGGCTGATGAAGAGCATGGGTATGCAAGGCATCATCCGGGGCAAGCCGCACAAAACCACGGTGCCCGACAAAAGGGCCCCGTGCCCGCTGGACAAGGTGAACCGGCAGTTCCGTGTGCCCGCGCCCAACATGCTCTGGGTCAGCGATTTCACCTATGTTGCCACCTGGAAGGGGTTCACCTATGTCGCCTTCGTTATCGATGCCTATGCCCGCAAGATCGTTGGTTGGCGTGTCAGCACCTCGGCGCATGCCGGGTTCGTTATCGATGCTCTGGAGCAGGCTGTTCACGAGCGGCGGCCGACAAAGGCGATGGGGCTTGTTCACCACTCCGACCGCGGCAGCCAATACCTGTCGATCAAGTACACAGAGCGGTTGGGAGAAGCTGGTATCGAGCCCTCTGTCGGCAGCGTCGGAGACAGTTACGACAATGCCCTGGCCGAGACGATCAACGGCTTGTTCAAGGCTGAGGTCATTCACCGCCGCGGCCCTTGGCGCAACTGCGAGGCGGTGGAATACGCAACACTCGAATGGGTGGATTGGTTCAACAACCGCCGCCTGCTCGAACCCATTGGGAACATCCCGCCGGCAGAAGCAGAGGCCAATTTCTACACCGCTCTGGAAACTGAGGGCATTGCCGCGTAACTAACTGAAATCAGCCTCCGGCAAACCCGGTGCGGTTCACACACCTGGATTGTGCTTCACAGGCCCAAGGCGGCCTGATCATTCTCTGTAATGACAATTCCAGCCGACGATGCCGTTTCCGGCATGATCGGCTGAGAACTCACGATGGGCGCACTGCCATCAACCGGTCTTCGCGTGGCAAGAGGGTGCGCAACGCTTTCAAGCACCGGTAATGGTTGTCGGAGAGAACCGCATCAGTGGCCTCTGCCAGCGAGGCGCGACTGTCCGGATCGGTAAAGACCTGGCTCAGCTCTTCAATCCGGCGCAACATCTGCAAGCGATCTTCCTCGCCGTCAACATCGCCAGACAGGACCAGCTGCGCGGCGTAGCAGACGCGACGTACCGGCGTGTTGGCTTCTTCGGGATGGATGGCATCGCGCAGGCGCAGGATGTTTGCATCCGGAGTTACGATCGACAACCGGCTGCGCCGATCCCCGTTTTCAATTACTGCACCATTCACCAATACCCGCTCTTTCGGGGCAAGTTTCAGGACCAATCCGCTCATATTCAGGACGCTCCGCTGCGAAGGCCACGCATAATGGCCGTGTTGATTTCCACCAGCAGCCGCACGTCCGCTTTGCGGGCCAAGACTTTACTGGTGTGTTGATGGGTAAATTCCCCAAGCGAGAGCAACTGAGCTTTCAGTTCATCCGGGAGTGGGTTCCCTGGACTTGCAACTTCGATTGAAAAGATCGACCAGAGTTTACGGTTGTCGGTGAGCGCTGCGGCAAGTTCGGTAAACCCAGGCTTACCTTTCTGTGCGGCCGCAACCATGCGACGTGTTACTCGGGCAATGACTTCATATTCGAGGTTCTTTGCAGTTCGGGTCGGGGCCTTCGCCGCCGAATAGGCGCTCTTCGCCTTTAGAAGGGCATTCACGTGTTATCCTAACATGTAATCTACAGATTCTCTGCGATAGGGGATCTGGGGCGCGCAACAGCGCCCCAGATCAAGCTGTCATTAACGGAACAGCTGCATCAGGGTCTGTGGCGCCTGGTTTGCAATCGACAATGATTGCACCGCCAGCTGCTGCTGGGTTTGCAGCGCCTTCAGCCTTGCAGAGGATTCCTCCATATTCGTGTCGGTCATGGTGCTGACGCCCATTGTCAGGGAGTCGGACAGTTTCGACACAAACATGCCCTGGTCGGACAGACGGTTGGAGTCCGCACCCAGCTGAGCTGCCGCATCAATTGCGTTGCCCAGCATGGTTTCGATCTCGGTCAGAGCAGTAGACGCGGTGGCAACGTCGGTGATGCTGGTGATACCCGCTGTGCTGATGTTTGTTGCCGAGTCGATCGAGGTCACAGTGATTGTATCTGCGGCCGGATCCAGTCCACCCAGAACAGTCAGTGCAGTGGTGACCGTATCATCGAGCAGGTTCGCGCCGTTGAATTCAGCAGAGTCGATGATCGACTCGATCTGCGCCGCCTTCTTGGCAATGCTGTCCTGAATCTTAGCATGGTCAACGTTTTCCGAGTTCGCGGAAACCGCCAGCTGCCGCATCTCGGTCAGAGTTTCAACGATCTGCTCCGCGCCGGACAGAGCAACAGCAACAGTTGCCTCACCAACGCCCAGGGATTCCTGAACCGACTTATAGGCGGCGATGTCGGAGTCCATGGTTTTGGAGATCGCCCAAACGGCCGCGTTGTCTTTGGCCGAACCGATACGTTTACCGGTCGAAATCTGGCTCTGCGTTTCGTCAAGGCTGTTGTTCACGGACTGCAGGGTCTGCAGTGCAACCATTGCGCCGTTGTTAGTCAGAATGCTGGACATAGCATGTATTCCTTTGATTAGAGGCGTTTTGACCTCTGGTTTCCCTGCCCCGAAGGGCGCTCTCTGACGTCTTTCTGACTATGCGTTCCGCCGTCCGGCTTCCGCGCCACCCTCTTTGGAAGGTGCAAAGTGACATTGGCCTACTATGTGCTAAAGGAGTGCTAATGCCGGAAATTCCATTGCTAGAATTTTCCCTAAATTGGGCTGGTTATGCCCGTTTTTCCAAGCTGGGTGTGCCCCCGGTCGCAAAGCGGGTTTTCCGCCCCGACTGATCATAGACATCCAGCCCCTTGCGCACACGACGCAGTTCGGCCATCCGGGCAGCCACCGCCCGAATACCTTCCATCGCGCTATCAAGCAGTACCTGATTGCGCGAAACCTTGCCCTGGACATGCTCTAGAGCCTCGCGCTCCAGATCGGCTGTCATATTCAGCGTCGTGATGATTGCCTCTTTTTTTGCAAGCAGCGGCTCCAGCGCCTGCAGATTGCCACTGACCAATGCCGCGCGTTCGGCATCAAGCAGGGAATCGAGTTCCTCAATCAGTTGTTGCGGTGTCTGATCAGTCATTGGTCTGTGCCTCTTTCAATGCGTGATAAAGTGATTCTGCCAGGCCGATACCGCCTGCTTTGGAGATCTGCTCCGCCTGTGCGCGCACAAGAAAACTGGAAAACTGATCTTCGCCCGCGCCGCCGCCCATGGTTTCGCGGCTTTCGCCAAGGCCTGCGGATTTCAACATTTCTGCAAGAAAGGTCGCCTCAAGTTCCTGAGCTGCTTTGCGCAGCGGGTCTTGTGGCGGTTTGATCACTTGGGGACGCTGTAGCGCCGGTAGTTGAGCAATCTGTTCCATGATGTACCTCATTCTGAGACGTCGAAATTGCTTCGATTTTTTCTATTTTGGCGGATGATCGGTTAAAATTGCCGTAACCGATTGGCGTTAAGGTGCATGGATCGAGATAGAATGTCTGGAAGCCAATGTTTATCAACGCACTTACGACTCCCACCTCTGGTGGAGCGCAGGGATCGGAGAAGATCCAGCAAGGCGAATCGGCAAAATCGCGTAAAGGCGCAAGCTTTGACGCGGTTATGGCAGAGACTGCAAAATCTTCGGATAGCGCAGAAACCGCGGTGACCGAGGTTGAGGAACTCGTAGAACAGCAGACCTCAGCGTCCGGCGCTTCGGAAAAAGCGAATCAAACCGTACAGGATGGTGACGCAGAGGCGCCCATCGGCGAAGCCCGGCAAGATACGTCGAGCGAAGTACAGATTTCTGAAGACCCCAAAATCGTGATGGTTCAGCCGGAAACGACAGCTGAACAGCATGAGGTGCCCAACGCGCATCCTGCGCCGGTGGTGATCGGCCAGAGCGGCAGTCAGACCGATGGATCATCTGATCCCGATGCCGAAAGCGGCAAGCAGGCGATGCAATCCGAAAGAACGGTTGGCGGCGCGTCGGATGATCAGGCTGCTGACCTTAAAGCAGCCTCGGATGCTGCAAAAACTGCCGGATCCGCTGCGATGATCCAACAATCTGAAGCTGGGGCACAGGCGGTGGGTGATCCCCGCAACGGAGGGCTTCAAGGGGCGCAGTCTGAGACAGCCAGCATGCCGGAACGCGCCGCAGCAGAGGCGAATCAAAAGCTTGCGCTGAAAGGCGATCCGACGAGCGCCGAAGCCAAGGCGGATCGACAATTGACCGGTGATCACCGCACAGCGACGCCCGAGGTGCCTGGCACCGGTGCAGGATTGAACCGCCAGCCTGCAGGCACTGATGCCCTTGCGCAGTCCACATCACGTACTCAGGCGGAACAAAAAACCGCGCGGTCGCTGGCTGCAACTGCACCGCAGTCTGAAGCGGCAAAGGAGGCGGTTAAACCCCCTTCGGCGCAGCAGACCCAGCCCGTCGAGCAACAGCGGACGGCAACACCGATCCCGGTAGAGGCAGCACTGCCGCCCGTACGAGAGAAATTTGAAGCCCGGCGCGCCGCGTCTGAGCAGATACAGCAGAACACAGCCGCTCAGACCGCTGCACATATCCCGCAGGGCACCTATTCGACGGCCCGCTTCGGCCTTGGTGCCGGGGCCCTGACTGCCGCGATGCCTAGCGCCAACGCCACTTCGGCGCTAGCGCTTGATTCGCTGACCTCAGCAGAGGCCGGAGGGGCCAAGGTCACAGGCGGCAGCACAGGAATGGAACTACCAGGCCTGGCGCAATTGCTGACCGAGGCAACCGTGAGCCCGGGAACCGTTCACAAGCCGGAAACCCCTCGTCTGATTGCGAATCAGATGGCCGAAGCCCTCGCGATGAAAGGGGATCGCAACGTTGACGTTGCTCTAAATCCCAAGGAGCTGGGGCATGTGAATATGCGTGTTTCAGTCACGGATACCGGCGTCAGCGTCATGATCCAGACCGAACGCGCCGAAACCGGCGATCTGATGCGCCGCCATATCAACGAACTGGCAGATGAATTCCGGCGCATGGGATTTGAGGATATCTCGTTCCAGTTCTCAGGCGGTGAGACCTCCAATCAGGGCGGTGGCCATGACGCCTCCCATACCCCAGCGGGTCGATCCGCAGGGCGTGGCGAGGAAGAGATGGCCGATCTCCCCGTAGAACCGATGACACAATCACTCAACCTCGGTGAGGTTGGGCTTGATATGAGGATGTAAGACGATGACAACTGTATCGGGTGCTGCGGCACCGCAACAGCAACAGGCAGCGACCGCCGCGCCGGAACCGAAAAAAGCCACCGGAATTGCCTCTGACTTTGAGACGTTTCTGAAGATGCTCACGGCGCAGGCGCGATATCAGGACCCTTTGGAACCCATTGATTCGACAGAGTACTCTGCGCAGCTGGCACAGTTTTCCATGGTCGAGCAGCAGGTTCAGGGCAATGAGGTTCTGGAAGGTATCCAGGCCCAATTGGGTCTCGCCAATATGGCAGCTATGTCGGGCTGGGTCGGTATGGAAACCCGGTCTGCGGCGCCTGCCTATTTTGACGGGACCAATCCTGTCACCGTGTCGCCCAATCCAGCCCAGATCGCGGACACTGTTCACCTGGTGGTCAAGGATGATAGCGGAAAGGAAGTTCAGCGGATCAGCCTACCGGTCACTGCCGAGCCGTATCAGTGGCAGGGTATTGACGATGACGGGTACGCGTTTGATGCTGGCAGCTATAGTTTCACGCTGGAAAGCCAGAAAAACGGTGAAATCGTTCTCTCCGATACTGCTGAGACCTATACAAGGGTGAAAGAAACTCAGATGCGGGGCAACGAAGTGGCCTTGATCCTTGAGGGCGGCTCGGCGATTTTGGCGTCATCGGTGACAGCATTGCGTGAACCTACGGCACCTGCAGTCTGACGCATAATGGCACCGAAGACCTGGACTGTGTGGTAACACAGACCATAGCGACGGAGCCTGACCTGCAACACCATCGGACACAGTTCGAAACACGTTTTCTTGCGCATCTCGCTGGCCTCGGCCTGAGCGACGCTGCGCCATGTCCGCTGCTGGGCGGTCGCTCCAACCGGGTCTGGCGGTTGGGCGGTATTGTTGTGAAGCTCTATGGCAGAGGCAATGCCAACCCGCTGTTTGCCAATGATCCCTCACGCGAGCAGGCGGCACTCAGCGCGCTTTACCGCACTGGCATGGTGCCGTCTCCGCTGGCCGCGGGTCAGTTCGAAGGGCGCGACTGGCTGGCCTATCAACACTCGCCCGGGGTGACCTGGTCATCCGGTACCACCCATGTGGCAGAACTGCTGGGACGTCTGCACACACAGCCTGTCATTCCAGATCTACCAAACGGCATATCCGGCAGCGCAGAGATTGCCGCCCAGACCCGCACCATTCTGGGCCATTGTCGCATGGGCAATGACCTGTTGCGAATTGCACCCACGAGACCTGTCGCACCGCTTGGCGTCCCTAGCCTCATCCACGGGGATCCGGTTCCTGGCAACATAGTGACCTGCGATGGGCAGCTGACATTGATCGACTGGCAATGCCCACAGATCGGGGATCCGGCGGAGGACATCGCGCTATTCCTGTCTCCGGCAATGCAGCAGGTCTATCGCGGTGCACCGTTATCGGCAGTTGAGGAGGCGGCATTCCTGGCGGCCTACCCTGATCCGCAGGTCGTGGCGCGCTACCTGGAGTTGAAACCTTGGTTCCACTGGCGTATGGTGGCCTATTGCCGGTGGCGCGACGAACGCGACGGTGAGGCGGACAGCCGCGCCTATCGGCTGGAACGGGCGGCTCTGGACGCGTGCCTCGCAGCCGCCTGAGGGGCTTTGCGAGAGCCATTTCGCAACAACACCGTCAATCCCAAATTCATTGTTTCCAAATAGCTTACATGGCATATTGTGCGGAATGTCGCTGGCGGTGATGCGGTCGAGTTGACGACAGTCCGACACGGCACCTTTGCAACCGGGGATGGAAGCAGTCTTGAGCCTTTGGGAGTCTTATCGCATGCGGCTGCGGCGGAAACGCCGGATCCTGCGTGCCATGCGCAAGTCCCGCGAATTGTCATCGGTTCAGGATCAGACCGATCAGATCCGGCCCGGTGACATACTGCTGGTGACAACCCTGCGCAATGAACAGATCCGGCTGCCATATTTCCTCGATTACTATCGCAAACTGGGCGTCAATCATTTCCTCGTCGTAGACAATGGATCGGTCGACGGAACGCGCGAATATCTGCAAGGCCAGCCCGATGTCTCGGTCTGGCACACAGTGGCCAGTTACAAGCGTGCCGGTTTCGGCATTGATTGGATGAACCATCTGAAACGTCGCTACGCCCATGGTCACTGGGTGCTGGTCGTCGACCCGGATGAGCTGTTCATCTACCCGTTCTGCGACAGTCGTCCGCTGCGGGCACTGACCGACTGGCTCGACAATTCTGCGATCCGTAGTTTCTCGGCCATGCTGATTGACGTCTATCCAAAAGGGAAACTGGATGCCGTTCCCTATCGCGCCGGACAGGATCCGCTCGAAATCGCCAATTGGTTCGACAGCGGCAACTACTCGATCAAGCGCAATCCGATCTATGGCAACCTGTGGATCCAGGGAGGGCCGCGGGCGCGTGTGTTTTTTGCCGATCAACCAAAGAAAGCACCGGCGCTGAACAAGATCCCGCTGGTGAAATGGGATCGCCGCTATACCTATGTCAGCTCGACCCATGCCTTGCTGCCACGCGGCCTCAATCAGGTCTATGAAACGGATGGTGGCGAAAAGGCCAGCGGCGCCTTGCTGCACACAAAATTCCTCCACACGTTTGTGACCAAGGCCGAGGAAGAGATGCTGCGTGAACAGCATTATGCGGGATCGGCCGAATACAAAGCCTACGCCAAGGCCGTAGAGGATCAGCCAGAACTCTGGTGCAAGTGGAGCGAGAAATACATCAACTGGCGCCAGCTGGAGATTCTTGGCCTGATGTCCAAGGGCAACTGGGCATGAGCACGGTTGGCATCGTCTTGCTGGTCCATACGGCACTGGACCGGGCCGAACAGGTCGCGCGCCATTGGGTCGCAGGCGGGTGCCCCGTTGTTCTGCACGTTGATAAGAAGGTCCCTCAGGCAACATTTTCTGCCTTCAAGGCCGCATTTGCAGGTGATCCAATGGTGCGGTTCTCGCGGCGGCATCGCTGCGAATGGGGGACCTGGGGCATCGTTGCAGCCTCTCAATCCGCATCCGGGCTGATGCTGGCAAAATATCCCTCGGTGCGGCATGTGTTTCTTGCTTCCGGGTCCTGCCTGCCGCTGCGCCCGGTGTCTGACCTGGTGGACTATCTTGCCGCCCGGCCCCGCACCGACTTCATCGAAAGCGCGACCACTGCCGATGTGCCATGGATTGTCGGCGGGCTAGATGTGGAACGGTTCACGCTGCGCTTTCCCTTCTCGTGGAAGAAACGCCGATACCTTTTTGACAAATATGTCTCGCTTCAGCGCAAGCTGGGCATCAAGCGCAGGATCCCCGACGGGCTGGTGCCTCATATGGGCAGTCAGTGGTGGTGCCTGACGCGGCAGACACTCTCGGCGATTCTGGAAGACCCAGACCGGCCGCGCTACGACCGGTATTTTCGCAAGGTCTGGATCCCGGATGAGAGCTATTACCAAACCCTCGTTCGGCTCTATTCCAGCAATATCGAAAGCCGGTCACTGACCCTGTCCAAGTTCGATTTTCAGGGCAAGCCGCATAATTTCTACGACGACCATCTGCAACTGCTGCGCCGGTCCGACTGCTTTGTCGCGCGGAAAATCTGGCCTCATGCGGATCGGCTCTATTCGACGTTTCTGGGCGATCAGCCGGATCTGATGAAAACCTCGGAACCCAATCCGGGCAAGATAGACCGGATTTTCTCCAAGGCGGTTGAGCGGCGCACCCGCGGTCGTCCCGGCCTTTATATGCAAAGCCGCCTTCCGGCCAACGGGCTGGAGAATGGCATCACCTGCAACCCCTACTCGATGTTTCAGGGTTTTACAGAGCTGTTCGAGAATTTTGAGGAGTGGTTGACCCAGGTCACCGGCGCAAAGGTTCATGGGCATCTTTTTGCCCCCGAGCGGGTGGAATTTGCTGACTGCCAGACGCTGATGAACGGCGGTCTGAGCGACAGTGCCAAGCTACGGGATTATCATCCCAAGGGGTTTCTGACCAATCTGATCTGGAACACCCGTGGTGAACGGCAATGTTTCCAGTTTGGACCGCAGGACAATCAGAGTATCAATTGGCTGGTAGCGCGCGACCCCAATGCACAGGTTTCGGTGATTTCCGGTGCCTGGGCGGTGCCCCTGTTCCGGTCCAACAGGAATTTCTCCGACCTGCGACGTGAAGCGGCACGATTGCAGCAGATCGAGGCAAAACATATCGAAATTCTCCGCTCCAAATACGTAAAGGCGCGTGTGCGGATCTGGTCGATGGCCGAATTTGTCGAATCTCCGATGGAGCCCCTACAGACCATTCTGGATGAATTCGGAGCACAGGCGCAGCGCCATCTGACGACGGCGCCAAGGATGGTGGATCTGGCGGGATTTGGTCAGTTTCTGCAAAATCTAAAGAACCAGGGGATGCACCCTTATCTGATGGGCGATTTCCCGGCGGAACAGGGGCCGTTGAACATGCCGAAGACGCCGCGCAAACCCTATTTGGTGCAATAGCGAACCATGACCCAAGACTTTGACTACTTTGTTGTGTTTGCGGAGATGCGGACCGGGTCCAATTTTCTCGAAGCCAATCTGAACGCTCTTGAGGGCGTCACCTGTCACGGCGAGGCCTTTAACCCCTATTTTATCAGCTATCCCAACCGCGAGGCGACGCTGGGCTGGACACAAGCACAGCGCGACAGTGACGTTCTGGGATTTCTGTCGCAGATCCGCGACGCCGAGGGCGCGTTGAACGGTTTTCGCTACTTCCACGACCATGACCCGCGCATTCTGGACGCGCTGCTTGACGATCCACGTTGTGCCAAAATCATCCTGACTCGGAACCCGGCAGACAGCTATGTCTCGCATAAGATCGCGCGCAGCACCGGCCAGTGGAAATTGACAAACGTGAAACGCCGCAAGGACGGGCTGGCGACGGTCGATGCGGAGGAATTTGCCCATCACGTTGCCGAGCTGCAGGGTTTTCAGCTTACATTGCTGAACCGGCTGCAAAGGTCTGGCCAGACAGCCTTTTATCTGGCCTATGAGGATCTTCAGGATCTGGAGGTGATCAACGGACTGGCAAAGTGGCTGGGTGTCGATGCCCGGCTGGCGCAGCTTGACGATAGTCTCAAACCGCAAAACCCCGCTGCGCTGGAAGAGAAGGTCGCCAATCCTTCGGAGCTTGACCGTGCGATGGCGCGGCTGGATCGTTTCAACCTCTCTCGGACCCCGAATTTCGAACCTCGGCGCGGCCCGGCAGTGCCTGATTACATCGCGGGGCAGCAGCTGCCGCTATTGTATCTGCCGATCAGCGGTGGTCCGACGGATGTCATACGCAGCTGGATGGCCGGGCAGGAACCAGACGGCGATGGCGCCTTGATTGAGGGGATGAACCAAAAACAGCTGCGGCAATGGAAGCGCGGCCATCCCGGGTTCCGCAGCCTCACCGTTCTGCGTCATCCGGCGGCCCGGCTTCATCATGTCTTTTGCACGCGCATTCTCGGGTCAGAGACAGGAACATTGCGCCAGATCCGTAATCTGCTGCGCAAACAGTTCAAGGTTCCGCTGCCCAAGGACCCTGCACATGGGTCCTATACCCGCGAACAGCATCGAACGGCTTTTGCAAGTTTTGTCGAGGTGATTGGTGCCAATCTTTCAGGGCAGACCGGGTTTCGCACCGATGCCTGCTGGGCCACTCAGGCGCAGACAATTGCGGGGTTTTCAGCTGTTCAATCGCCAGATCTGATCCTACGCGAAGAGGATCTGGCCACGACTTTGCCTGATCTTGCCCGGTGGCTTGGCCAATCCAAAGCCAGCTCCCCGGACGCACCCGGGGTCGACCAGCCGTATAGTCTTCAGGATATTTATGACGACACGCTGGAGGCGCAGATCGCAACTGTCTACCAGCGCGATTACATATTGTTCGGATTTGACGCCTGGGCGCGCTGACATGCCCGCCCGCCCGTGTGCTACGTCAGGCCGCCTGAACCGACTGATCCTCGGTCAGGATGGTATGAAGCGTCGCCGGGTCAGGGTTGGCCCGCAGCTTGGTGCAAAAGCTCTGTTCACGAAGCGTGCGCGATACCAGTGCCAGCGCTTTGAGATGTTCAACGCCGGCATCCTCCGGTGCAAAGAGCGCGAAGGCGATATCAATCGGCTGGCGATCCACCGCACCAAATTCCAGCGGTGTCTCCAGCAGCAGGAATACACTGACAACCTTGTCCAGACCATCAAGGCGCGCGTGTGGCAGGGCAACACCGTGCCCCACACCGGTGGGGCCAAGGCTTTCGCGATCCAGCAAAGCCTCGACCGTTGGTTGCGCCGGGAGCCCGTAGGCGAGTTGAGCAACATCTGCAATTTCTTGAAACAGACGCTTCTTGCTGGATGCAGCGCCAAAGACACGTACGGCCTCAGGCTTCAGGATGTTAGAGATCTGCATACTTCAATAGCTCCGCTCAACTCACGTAAAACGCCGTGACAGGTTACGGATCGATCCACCCGATATTCCCGTCTTCACGACGATAGACGACGTTCAGGCCGTCCTTGCCTTCTTTGCGAAACACCAGAACCGGGGCGCCTGCCAGTTCCATTTGCATCACGGCCTCACCAACCGAAAGGGATGGAATTTGTGTTTCCATCTCGGCGACGATGATAGGCTGCAATGATTCTGGTTCAGACTCGGTGCCGGCGTCTTCAGAGGCGAGGATATAAGAGCTTGCGCCGAAGAGTTCAACCGGCTCGCTCCGATCACGGTGATGGTCCTTCAGCCGACGCTTGTAGCGACGCAGCTGCTTCTCCATCTTTTCGCAGCAATCCTCAAATGCGGCATAGATTTCAGTGGCATGCGCTTTTGCTTGCGCGGTCAGACCAGTGGACAGGTGCACGGTCGTTTCACAAACATATTCATGCGCAGACCGCGAGAAGACGACATTGGCGTCCGTCGGGCGTTCAGCATATTTCGCGACCGCCACGCCAAGCTCCGATTGCACATGGGACTGCAACGCTTCGCCAATGTCGATCTGTTTTCCGCTGATTTGGTAACGCATGTGATCTCCTTCACAAATAGACCCTCAAAACCCAACTCGGGCCAAGCCCGGCTGCTCTCGCTTCAGTTCTGAAAGTGGGATTTAGGCAAAACAGTCGATTGCATTCGTCTGGGCCTTGTTAACAAGGCTGGAGCGAGGACAGCATCGGACTGCGGGTTTGCCATGAGTCAATTCGATGACAACCAGGCGAGAGAGTCAATGCAAATCGGCGTCAAACGGTTACCCATTTATGAGTAGGCGGCGGGTTTCCACCTGTTCTCAAATGGTTGACGACGCGCTGCTGTCAACGGCGTGCGGCAAGGCGCAGACCGGGCATGTCACTGTGCAGCTGGACCGTGTCCGTAGGGATCAAGAGATCCGAAAATTGTCCCCGAGATAGACGCGGCGCACATTTTCGTTTTCGACCACTTCGGACGGTGTGCCGGACATCAGCACCTTGCCATCATGCAGGATATAGGCGCGGTCCACGATCTCCAGTGTTTCGCGGACATTGTGGTCGGTGATCAGCACGCCGATACCGCGTTTTTTCAGATCACCAACCAGATGGCGAATATCCCCGACCGAGATCGGGTCGACCCCGGCAAAAGGTTCATCAAGAAGCAGATATTTCGGATCCGCAGCCAGACAGCGGGCGATTTCGACGCGGCGACGCTCACCACCAGACAGCGCCAGCGCCGGCGCCCGGCGCAGATGCTCAATCGAGAAGTCAGACAGCAGTTCTTCCAGACGCTCGCGGCGTTTGTGGGCGTGTTTCACCGCAATATCGAGCACGGAGGAGATATTATCTTCCACCGACAGGCCGCGAAAGATCGACATTTCCTGCGGCAGGTAGCCAATGCCCATGCGCGCGCGACGGTACATCGGCAGCGTGGTTGCATTCTGCCCATCGATGGTAACCGAGCCAGCCTCAGGGAATACCAGACCAGCAATCGCGTAGAAGCTGGTGGTTTTACCTGAGCCGTTCGGCCCAAGCAGTGCAACGACCTCGCCCCGGTCCAATGACATGGAGACGTCGCGGATGACGACCTTCTTGCTGTAGGATTTACGCAGCTTTTCGATGCGCAGACCTGAGCTGCCGTCGGTGACTGTCAATGCGGGCGCGGCCATCAGTCGCCGCCGCCATTCAGAATGGTTTTCACCCGGCCAGACAGGCTGGCGGTGCCAGTAGTCAGATTCACAACAAGGCGATTGGACGTCAGCGTCCCGGTGGACTGACTGAGCAAGACATTGCCCGTCATCACCACGGTTCCGGAGTCGATGGTGTATTCGGCTCTCTCCGCCTCTGCCGCGTCGGGACCGTTTACAAGGATGACATTGCCGGTGGCTTCCAGCCGGTCGACGCCTGTTTTGCCAGTTTCGTCCTGCTTGTAGATCACCAGAACGTTGTCGGCCGACAATCGCATAACACCCTGAACGATCACAACGTCGCCGACAAACCGAGCTGACCCGTCAGCCTGATTCACGTCCAATGTCTCTGCGGTGACTTCCACCGGTTGCGACGGATCAGCCTTGATCGAGCCGAATGCGATGGACGCGGACTGCGCCGACACCCCCGTTGAGAACAGGGCGACCGGCAGGCAGAACATCAATACACGCAGATACAACACAGGTTATCTTTCTGATTGTTGCGGGTCATATAGCAGCTTGACCCCTTTGTTGAAAACCATATGTACCGGCCCGCCCTCGGTTTTTGTGTCGATCTGCATGGCACCTGCGGTCAGATCGCCCATCGCACCACTGGCCTGAACGGGTCCTGGGCTGTCCGCCTGCACACCATTGAGAGCGGCGTTTAATTCCTGCGTGATGACCCGCAAACCGTCGCTCGACAGGATTTCAACATCGCCGCGAAAGTTTGCCATATTCTTATCCGGGCGCAAGGCGCCTGTGTCCGAACTCAGCAGGAAGCGGCCGCCACTGGTCATCCTGATCTCGGCTTCGAGGTTCACCGCGGTTGCTGGCGCGTCTGGGCCACCCGGGCGAGCCAGGGCGGCGGTTACCATGATTTCATCACCCTGCGCGGTGGTTCCCGAAAAGAACGGCGCGGTGATCTGCTGTCCGCGGGTGCGATCCTTAAGATCTTCTTGGGCGAAGGGGATCACCGCATCTGTTTCGACGCCGCGCGAAATCAGGAACATGGTCGACATCAGCGCCAGGGCCATCAGCGGCAGCAAGACCTTCAGATAGGCCACAAGGCGGGAATAGCCATCCATGGTTCGCCGCCCCCCCCCTCAGCCAAGCCCGACGCGCAGGCAATCGTGGATATGCAGCAGTCCGACAGCCTTTGCCGTCTCTGCATCGGGATCGACGACAAACAGGCAGGTAATCTTGCGGTCATTCATGATTGCGACGGCTTCTTCCGCAAGCGAGCCGGGAGCAATGGTGGTCGGGTTGTGAGTCATGACATCGGCGGCGGATTTTTCCAGCAGCCCGTCCATATGCCGCCGCAAATCGCCATCGGTTATGATGCCCTGCAGCACACCGCCCGCATCAGTGACACCAGCAACGCCAAATCCTTTCTGGCTGATTTCGATCAGCGCGTCGGGCATTGGGGTTTCGGTGCTGACCAGCGGCAAGGCCGCCCCGTCGTGCATCAGGTCGTCAACCTTCGACAGTCGTGCGCCCAGCTTGCCACCGGGGTGGAAGGCGCGGAAATTTTCAGGTCGGAAATCCCTGTGCTTCATCAGGGCGATGGCCAGCGCATCGCCCATCGCCAGAGTGAGCGTCGTCGAAATCGAGGGCACCATGCCAAAACCGCAGGCCTCGCCCATGGCGGGGATTTGCAGATGCACATCGGCCTCTTTCATCAGGGTGCTGTCCATCCGGCTGGACAGTCCGATCAGCGGGATGCCAAAGCGACGCGTGAACGAAAGCAGATTTGCCAGCTCAGGCGCTTCACCAGAGTTGGAAATCGCCAGCACCACATCACCTTTGGACAGCATGCCGAGGTCGCCGTGGCTGGCTTCGGCGGGGTGGACGAAATAAGCGGGCGTCCCGGTAGATGCCAGGGTCGCGGCGATCTTGTGCCCGATATGACCGGATTTACCGATACCGCTGACGATGATCCGCCCTTCGGCCTGAAGCACGAGGTCTACGGCCTCGGCAAAACGTTCATCCAGACTGTCCGCCAGCGCATCCAGAGCACGGGCTTCGTCGGTGATCACCTGTCGCGCGGTGGCGAGGAATGTCTCTGCGCTGCTCATGAGTGTGCAAAGATATCGGTTTCGGGCCAGCCGGCGAGATCCAGCTTGGCACGCATCGGCAGAAAATCGAAACAGGCCTGCGCCATTTCGCTGCGACCTTCCCGATCCAGACGCTTGTCCAGCGCCGCGCGCAGCCGGTGCAGATACAGGACATCGGACGCGGCATAGTCGAGCTGCGCATCGGTCAGTTGCGGCGCCCCCCAGTCGCTCATCTGCTGTTGCTTGGAAATATCGACACCGATCAGGTCCTGAGTCAGGTTCTTCAACCCGTGGCGATCCGTGTAAGTGCGGACCAGGCGGCTGGCAATCTTGGTGCAATACACCGGTGCCGCCAGCACTCCAAACGCGTGATACATGGCCGCAATATCAAAGCGGCCGAAATGGAACAGTTTCAGCACGTTGGGATCCTTGAGCATCCGGCAGAGATTGGGGGCTTCAGACTGCCCGTTGGAGACCTGCACGATATGCGCATTGCCGTCACCGCCTGACATCTGAATAACGCAAAGCCGGTCCCGATGCGGGTTGAGACCCATCGTCTCGCAGTCGATCGCAACGACTGGCCCGAGATCAAGCCCGTCGGGCAGGTCGTTCTGGTAAAGGTGATTGGCCAAGAAACGCGATCCTTTGTCTGGCAAGTACAACGGGTTTGGCCCCGAGATAGGGGTTTCGGCAGGCAAACTCAACTCTGGCACCGGCAATTGGCTCCGCTTTGGCGTGGAGCAGGCCCAATGCAACAGGGGGTCTCGCAGATATCTGCGGTCTTTTGATTGATCGCGGCTATAGATCGGCCACCGATATTAAATCGGGCGATCCTGCCGCGATGATCTTTTGCCGGTGGTGGTATGGTGCCGCTGAAGGGACTCGAACCCCCGACCCCATCATTACGAATGACGTGCTCTACCATCTGAGCTACAGCGGCGACCAGCGCGGGTCAGGGCCCGCAGCGGTCTGTGCGGCGCGCTTTAGCATTGGCGCGCCTCTTGGAAAAGATCTATTTCGCGCCTTGGAATTTCCCCTTGGGCTCTTCGGAAGCGTCGGATGCTGGGCTGTCTGGATCCGGTACCGCCGCCGGATCGTCACTTTCCAGCAATTCGACCTCGGGGATGTCACTTGTATCAGGTCCGGCGGCCCCTTCCGGCGTGCCTGTGATCAAGGGCAGCACCTGCGCACCAGTGGCGCCGACAATCTCGGGGGCCTCGGGGCGGCGCCAGCTGAGTGTGTCGAAGCTAGAACAGTTTTCACAGACCGGCGCCCATTCCGCGTGGATATGATTGCAGGTATCACAGACCCACTGTGGTCCGCGTGGCGCATTCAACGCCCGTGCCAGCCAGCCCTGGATTACCGCGTCCGAGGCACCCTCGCCCTTCTCGATGGCCGCCATCAAGGTCAGCGCCCGTGCATCGGGATTTCGTTCGACCAAATCGCCCAGCGCACGACGGGCCTCTGGAAAATCCTCGGCGACGATATGCAGCTCGGCCATCACCAGCCGGGTTTCATCATGCTGCGGCGCCAGCCGCGACAGTTGAGCAAAGCGTTTCACCCGCTCCGCGGCGGTTTCATTCGGCTCGACCTCGGCAAAGGCATGTGCCAGATCCGGGTGCGGCTGCGCTTCCCAGGCTTTTTTGAGAACCCGGATGGCGTAGCGCTTCTTGTCGCGCGCCAGATAGGCACGGGCCGCCATGGCCGCCGCGGGGACCAGATCCGGCGAAAGCCGGTTGGCCTCGATCGCCTGTTCCTGCTGTTCGACGGTCGCCCCGTCTTCGACAATCGCGCGAGAGGCGGACAGGGCCAGCACCGCATCGCGGCGCTTGTAGACGTCACGCGGCAGGGTGCCGGTCTTCAACTTCGTCGTCAGCGTCTTGCGCGCACCAGCCCAATCCTGCGCCCGCGCCTGAAGTGTCAGCAGCGTATCCTGCACCTCTTCATGTTTGGGCCGCAGAGCAAGCGCCTTCTCGGCCAGTTGACGCGCCGTATCGGTATCCCCTTCGGAGAGCTTCTGTTTCATGATGCCGCGCACCCCGACAAAGCGGGTGGACTGGTTGCTCACCAGCCGCTTATAGGCCTCCGCTGCCTTCTTGGTGTCGCCTGCCAGCTCCGCAGCCTGCGCTGTCAGCAGGTCCGTCAGCTCCGGCTTTTCAAGATATTTCTCCGCGCGCGCAGCCTTGGCCATTGCCAACCGCCCTTCGCCAGAAGCCAGCGCCATCAACCCGTCGGATAGCGCCTGATAGCCCTTGCGCTCGCGCCCCTTGTCGAAATAGCGCGAAATCGCGGTTTCATCGCCATTAAGGAACCGTAGCGTCGCCAGAAGAAGTGAGAGAAGTTTGAATGCAACCCAAACGGCAAAAACCAGAACTGCAAGCGCAATGACCGACTGCAATGCGCTCAGGGTGTATTCGGTGCCGGCGACCGTGATCTGAACGCCGCCAGCGGTTTCCGTCAGCAATGTGGCACCAAAGGCGAGCACCGCCACGATGGCGACGAAAACGAGAATCTTCAACAATGACCAGAGCATGGCAGCTTCCTTATTTGGCGTTCAGGCTTTGGGCCAGTTCATTCACGGCAGCAACCGCCGAGAGGCGCGCGCGTGCAGCAGCCTGCCAATCAGCGAGCGGCGCAAGCGCGGTTTCGGGCAGGGCCTCAAGTTCCATCAGTGCGTCCTGCAGATTGCCATTCTGGACGGCCGCCTCGGCACGGGACAGAACGGCATCAGGATCATCCCCTTCGCGCGGTGCGACCGAACGTGCCCCGAGCTGACGCCGCATATAGGCGGCGATACCACCGGTTCCCTTGGCTTCCTGACGTGCCGCAGCCAGCGCCTCACGTGCAGCCGGGGCAAACCCATCGCGCAGGCTGGAGCGGGTACTGACGCCAGCCTCTGCAGAGCCTGCCAGCGCCTCTGGCGGCGTCACACCAACCGCCCGCAGCTCATCCAGCAGACCGCTGAAGCTTGTCCCCGCATCAAGCGCCGAGCGCAGCCGCGCGACAATTGTTTGCGCACTGGCGATTCGGGCGGCCTCGGCGCTGGCTGCATCCATTGCACGCGCCTCATCGACCATTTTTTCGACCTCGGCCCGCTGTGCAGCCAAGCTGTCCTGAAGCTTGTTCAGTTCCGCCTCAAAGGCAGCAACAGCCTCTGGGCTAGCCGCGTCCGTGATCGGACGGCTTTCCAGCGCATCAACGCGGATCGCCAGACTATCCAGCGCGTCCGCGAGACCGGTATCACCTGCGGCGGTCGCTCCGGATTGCAGCGCGGCCACCTCCTGCTTCAGCGTATCCAGCTGTTCCGCCAGCGGTGCTAGATTCAGATCGTCAGCGGTGGCGGCAATCCGGTCTTCCAGCTCGGAAATCCTTGTGTTCAGGCGCTCCTGAAGCTCCTCCAGAGCCGTGGCATCAACCGAAGGGGCGCTGCGCCACGACGGGGGCAGGAAGCCGTCCAGCACATTCGACTGCCCGGCCACAAACCCAAGCCCAGCCGCCACGACCCCTCCCAGAACCGCTGCGCCAAAACCGCCGCGTCTCTCTACGATACGCTCAACCTCGGGCGCCGGTGGGGTGAAGGGGGGCAGATCATCTGCACTGCGCTCCGTAGCGGCGGTCTCCACAGTCGAGGCTTCGGCCAGTTCGGCAGTTTCTGCCTGCTGCGGGTCAAGTTGATCGCGCTGATCATCAGAGACAGCGCCGGTTTCAGCATTTACCGGCTCGCTTGGCTGCACGTCTTCGGCCTCTGAATCCACCTCGGATTTGGAGTCCTCAGCTTGCGTCGCTTCGACCAGCTCGGACGGATCGTCGCCAGCTGCGGTTTCGTCGATGTCCAGCTTGGAGACAGACGTCTGGCCCCTCTCGGCCCGCATCTCATCGGATGTTTTCTTGTCAGCCACGCCGACATCCCCCTCGATTCTAAAAATCTCATAACATCAACTCGGCAATAAACTTACTGTGCCGATGATCCACCCTCAACCCGCGCCAGACCAGCTGCGGCATCACGCACCAATGCGCACATATCCTTCGCCGTTGGAGAGTTACATATCTGTAAGTCTTTGCATTTCAATACGTTCAAAGGCTCGGCCACTGCTTTGCTGAAGGCGATCAGATGGAGCTCTGCGCGATATGGTGCCAATTTGACGAATTGCACCGCAGTGCGCGGCGAAAAAAGCGGCACGATCAGCGAGGCTTGCGCATCCAGCGCCGCACGGGCCTGATCGCCGTAGCGCAGCAGAACCTGATCGTAGATCACATGTTCCTGGCAGTTGATACCCGCCTGACAAAGCCGCTTTGCGATATCACCGCGACTGTGGACACCGCGAAGATGAACGAGTGGGGTTTCAGGTGATAACTCTGTCACCGTCCGGACCAGCTGATCGGCATCCTGCCCGCAGCATTTCGCCTGCCACCCTTTTGCTCTGGCGACGTCGGTCGTGCGGTCTCCGATACAATAGGCCCGCTGACCTGACTGAGGCTTAGGGGCAAACCGGACTGCATTGGCGGAAGAAAAAACCACATCCCTAGTATAGAGATCGGTTACGGGCGAAGTCAGTTGCACATCAACGGGCCGCGCATCAAGCAATGGTGCGTAGATCACCTGCATCGTCGAGCGGGTGGATGCCGGAAGATCCGCAACGAACCGTTCCGCCGCCGCGCGGGGGCGTGTCATCAATAGGCCGACCATCACACGCCCCTCGGGATTGTTCGCCACTGCCATAGGTGGTAGCCCCAGCGGGGATATGATGCAACGGTAACGCCATGACACGAGACCTCACCCTGCTGGGATTGGAAAGCAGCTGCGATGATACGGCGGCAGCGGTAGTGCGCCATCCGGGACACGGCCCGGCGGAGGTGTTGTCTTCCATCGTTTTCGGCCAGACCGAGCTTCACAGTGCCTTTGGAGGCGTCGTGCCGGAGATCGCGGCCCGCGCTCATGCTGAAAAACTTGATCATTGCGTTCGTGATGCGCTGGCTGCCGCCGACCTGAGATTGTCGGATATGGATGCTATCGCGGTCACCGCAGGTCCCGGGCTGATTGGCGGCGTCATCTCGGGGGTCATGTGCGCAAAGGGGTTGGCCGCCGCGAGTGGGCTGCCCCTGATTGGCGTGAACCATCTTGCCGGTCATGCGCTGACTCCACGGCTGACCGATGCGGTCCCTTACCCCTATCTGATGCTTCTGGTGTCCGGCGGCCATTGTCAGTACCTGATCGTTCGTGGGCCTGCCGATTTCAGACGGCTTGGCGGCACCATTGACGACGCTCCGGGTGAGGCTTTCGATAAAACCGCCCGCCTTCTGGGTCTGCCGCAACCGGGTGGCCCATCCGTACAGGCTGAGGCGGAGACCGGTGATCCTCGTCGTTTCCGCTTCCCCCGCCCTTTGCTAGATCGTCCAGATTGTAACCTGTCCTTCTCCGGCCTCAAGACAGCGCTGATGCGGATGCGCGATCAGGTTATGGCCGAAAAAGGCGGTCTGACACGTCAGGACCGGGCCGATCTCTGCGCCGGATTTCAGGCAGCTGTCACCGATGTTCTGGCCGAGAAGACGCGCCGGGCGATCCGGCTCTACCTAGAGGAGAGCCCCAACACGCGCACGGTTGCCGTTGCCGGAGGTGTCGCGGCCAATACCTCCATTCGAGCCGCGTTAGAGACAGTTTGTGCCGAGTTCGACGCCCGGTTCGTTGCCCCGCCGCTGGCACTTTGTACCGACAATGCCGCGATGATTGCCTATGCCGGACTGGAACGGTTTCGCAATGGCGAGCGCGACGGCATGGACCTTGCTGCGCGACCACGCTGGCCACTGGACCAAAGCAGCCCTGCCATGTTGGGCAGCGGCAAGAAAGGAGCAAAGGCATGAGTGTTTCCGTGCTCGGATCCGGTGCCTTTGGCACTGCTCTGGCGATATCGCTGGCAGCCAACGGGCCGGTCACCCTCTGGGCGCGCGACGCCGACCAGGCGCTGCAGATGCAGGAAACCCGCCGCAACAGTCGGCGCCTGCCAGATGCTGCGCTGCCGGACAAGCTGACGGTGACAAACGATCTGGAACGCGCCGCACAGGCCGAAACGGTGCTGCTTGCGGTGCCAATGCAGACGCTGCGCGGGTTCATAACCGCTCACGCCGCTTTACTGCGCGACCGCAGGCTTGTGGCCTGCTGCAAAGGGATGGAGCTCAAAACCGGGCTTGGTCCATTGGCGGTGATCCGTGACTGCCTGCCCGAGGCCCGAACGGCGCTGCTGACCGGCCCCAGTTTCGCCGCTGACATCGCACGGGGCCTGCCAACGGCCCTTACGCTGGCCTGTGGCAACGCAGAGACCGGCAGGGAATTACAACAACAGCTGACCACCAAGACCCTACGGCTCTATCGCACCACAGATACGATTGGCGCAGAGATTGGCGGTGCGCTGAAAAATGTTATCGCAATTGCCTGCGGCGCCGTGATTGGTGCCGGTCTGGGCGATAGCGCCCGCGCCGCGCTGATGACCCGGGGATATGCCGAGATGCAGCGTATGGCGCTGGCCACAGGGGCCCGCCCCGAGACACTGGCCGGTCTCTCCGGTTTTGGCGATCTGACGCTCACATGCAGCTCTGATCTGTCGCGAAACTACCGCCTAGGGCTTGCCATCGGCCGCGGCGAGGCTTTCGATCCAAATATCACAGTCGAAGGCGCCGCCACGGCACGCGCGGTCCATGCCGCGGCCACGGCGCGGCAACTGGACATGCCTATCACCGCTATCGTCGTCGCCCTGCTCGATCAGCGCTTGACGATTGCCGATGCCACCGCTCAACTGCTTTCAAGACCACTAAAAGAGGAATGACATGCTGATTGCCCTGATCGCGCGCGATAAACCTGATCATTTGCAGACCCGGATGGACAACCGTGCCGCGCATCTGGCCTATATCGAGGAGACCGGCGTTGTTGCGCAGGCGGGACCGCTACTGGATCAAGACGGCGGCATGGTCGGCTCGCTGATCATCCTTGATGTCGAGGACATGGCTGCGGGCCAGGCTTGGGCGGATAGCGACCCCTATGCAAAGGCCGGACTGTTTGAAGCGGTTGAGCTGATCACCTGGAAAAAGGTCGTCGGCTGATGGCCTATTGGCTGTTCAAATCCGAACCCTCCACCTGGGGCTGGGCTGATCAGCTAGCCAAAGGTGACGCGGGTGAGGAGTGGGACGGCGTCCGCAACTACCAGGCGCGCAACTTCATGCGCGACATGGAAATCGGCGACCTCGGGTTCTTTTATCACTCGATGAAGGAGAAATCTGTGGTCGGGATCGTCGAAATCTGTGCCGAGGCCCACCCAGACAGCACCACGGATGACCCGCGCTGGGAATGCGTCAATATCAAAGCGGTGCGCAGCTTCTCTAAACCGGTGACACTTGATCAGATAAAAGCCGATCCGCGGCTTGAAAACATGGTTCTGGTCAAGAACTCCCGCCTCTCGGTACAACCTGTCACCGCTGAAGAATGGGCCCATATCTGCGCGTTGGGGGAGACAGATCCCGGTTGATCTGACAGAATTCTCAGGCTGGCGCTGGTATCAGGGAGAGTGCAATGGAAATACTGAATGTTATCGCAGCCGCGATTGCCGGCTTTGTTCTGGGCGCGGTCTGGTATGGCGTGCTGGCTGAGCCTTGGATGCAGGCGGCAAAGGTGCCTCGCGATGAAAACGGCAAACCGACAGGTGGGCAAACACCGGCGGTTTTTGTTGCTACCTTTGTGCTTCAGCTCATTGTTGCGGGCATGATGCGCCATGTCTTTGCCCTGTCGGGGATTGATACCGTGGGCGGTGGCCTCGTCGGCGGGCTGGGCGTAGGGCTGTTTTTCATCACCCCATGGATCATGATCAATAACCTCTACGCTGTCAGACCGCTGCGCCTGTCAATGATTGATGGCGGCTACGCTACGCTGGCCTGCGGTGCGATTGGTGTCGTGCTGACGTTGTTCTGACGCCCTTCGCTGGCGAAACGCTATGCACAAAAAAGGGAAGATCCGATCATATGACAGGATCTTCCCTTTCACCCCACGTGCTCCAATTCCACCACACGTGTTCGTAAATCTGTGATCCTGGCCATCCTGACCGGTATCTAGAAGATAGGCCGACCAGCGGTGATTCCGCAAAGGCAATACAGGTAAAATGCAATACATGTACAACCGGGGCATGTTCCGTGTCGCCGTGATGTCGGTTAATCCCGGTGCCTCCACGAACCAATGACAGAACGACTTAGAAGAAGCCGCCCCACCGTACATCATGATATACGAAAAGCGCCCGCCGGGGGCTTCCGACGGGCGATCCTCAGCGGTCTTCAGGCAATCTGATCAGCCGTAGACGGATTCTTTTCCGAAGTGCTTGGTCAGCATATAGTAGACGACTGCGCGGTATTTGTTCCGCTCAGACTTCCCGTAGGTCTCGATCACGCTATCGATTGCAGACATCAGCTCGGGCCCATCGGACAGGCCCAATTTCTTGATCAGGAAGTTATTTTTGACGGTCTCCAGCTCTGCCGGCTGGCTGGAGGCTACGGTGGATGCGTCGGCGTCATAGATGGCCGGACCACAGCCGATGGTGACCTTGGTGAGCAGGTCCATATCCGGATCCATGCCACATTTGGTTTTCAGATCACTTGCATATTGCTCGATCAGATCGTCGCGTTTTCCCAAAACTCTCTCTCCCATGTTACTCAGCGGAACTACTGGTATCGCCAGGCACTGCGCCTGATCAGTTCTTATTCCAGCAGCTTAGTCGCAGAACGGAACAGGGCAACCGGGAATTTCGGCGGTAAACTCTCATTTCTGTGCGAAACGACGAACAATCGCCGAACACGACAGAAATGGCGCCCCTCGGATGAGGGGCGCCAAAGCCATCTCACAACACCTCAATCAGGTGCCGATTCAATGTGGCAGAGTCGCGTTATACGCGGTCACCGATGAGACGATCATCCTGCAGCGGCTTGATCATGTTTTCGTCGATCTCCGGCATCGAGCGCAGAGCCGCCTCGGTACGTGTGCTCAGCTTCAGCTGACCGTTGCGGGTGAAATCCATGTCGGACAACGGCACGGCAACGGTGTATTCATTCAGGCCAAGGAAACCGCCGACGCCGATCACACCTGCGATCTTACCGTCCTGTTCGATCACATAGCCGATCTCACCGACATTCTCGCCGGTCGCGGAGAAGACGTTTTTGCCGACCAGATCAGCGACGGTCATCTCATCCAGTGGCGGCAGAGGTTCACCAGCGGCATCCGAAGCATCATATTCGCCGCGCGGGATGGTGGTGGAAGCGTCAGAGCTTACATTGACGTTTTCATCGCCATCCGCCGGAGTTTGGCCGTTCACGGTCTCAACGCCGCTATCTACCTTGTATTCACCACGCGGAACGGTGGTGCCTTCGGTGGTGTCGAGCGACACGCTGCCGGTTGTTTCCTGGCCACCAACAGTTTCGATCTGGGTGTCGGCCTTGCTTTCGCCACGCGGCACCGAGGTGCCAGCCTGCGCAATACCAGCACCAGCCATCAGGGCAGCAGCAGTCACACCAGCAAGAATACGGGTTTTGGTTTTCAGTTCGGTCATGTCGTTTTCTCCTTCGTTTGAAGTACGGAAATCAAACGTCATGCCGCTCGAATACGTTCCCGGATTTTTCCGGAATCTCGACATTAAATTATTGGAACTTTTGAGCGCGAAACAACGTTGTCGCGCGCGGTGCGTGCTAGGTCAGTCCTATTAAAAGGCAAATAAAAATCAGTCACATAAAAGAAAACACCCCACCGATGGCGGGGTGTTCTGTACGCTTACTTCATTCCGAAAATCAGAAGGAAGATAGGATCAGTAGCGATAGTGCTCAGGCTTGAACGGGCCCTCGGGTTTGACGCCGATATAGGCCGCTTGTTCGGGGGCCAGTTTCGACAGTTTCACACCGATCCGGTCCAGGTGCAGACGAGCAACTTTTTCGTCCAGGTGCTTGGGCAGGATGTAGACATCGTTCTTGTAGGCCTCACCACGGGTCCACAGCTCGATCTGCGCCAGCACCTGGTTGGTGAAGGAGGCCGACATCACGAAAGACGGGTGACCCGTCGCGTTGCCAAGGTTCAAGAGGCGGCCTTCGGAGAGCAGGATCAGACGGTTGCCCGAGGGCATCTCGATCATGTCGACCTGTTCCTTGATGTTGGTCCACTTGTGGTTTTTGAGGTTGGCGACCTGGATCTCGTTGTCGAAGTGGCCAATATTGCCAACAATCGCCATATCCTTCATCTCGCGCATATGCTCGATGCGGATGACATCCTTGTTGCCGGTGGTGGTGATGAAGATGTCGGCGCTGTCCACTACATCTTCCAGCAGGACCACTTCGAAACCGTCCATCGCGGCCTGCAGGGCGCAGATCGGGTCCACTTCGGTGACCTTGACCCGGGCACCGGCGCCGCGCAGGGAGGCAGCTGAGCCCTTGCCCACATCGCCGTAACCGCAAACTACGGCGACCTTGCCTGCCATCATCGTATCGGTGGCGCGACGGATACCATCGACCAGCGATTCCTTGCAGCCGTATTTGTTGTCGAACTTCGACTTGGTGACCGAATCGTTCACGTTGATCGCCGGGAAGGGCAGCTGCCCTTCTTTCACCAGCTCATAAAGACGGTGAACGCCGGTGGTGGTTTCCTCGGAAACGCCTTTGATCGCCTCACGGGTTTTGGTGAACCAGCCCGGGCTTTCGGCCATACGCTTTTTGATCTGGTTGAAGATCGCTTCTTCCTCTTCGGAGGTCGGAACTTCGATCAGATTGGTTTCGCCAGCCTCTACGCGCGCGCCAAGCAGCACGTAAAGCGTTGCATCGCCACCATCATCCAGAATGAGGTTTGCGCCTTCAGGGAACTGGAACGAGCGATCCAGATAATCCCAATGTTCTACAAGGGTCTGGCCCTTGATCGCAAAGACAGGCGTGCCGCCTGCCGCGATTGCGGCCGCAGCGTGGTCCTGGGTCGAGAAGATGTTGCAGGAGGCCCAGCGCACATCCGCGCCCAGCGCCACCAGCGTTTCGATCAGAACCGCAGTCTGGATGGTCATGTGAAGCGACCCGACAATCCGGGCCCCTTTCAGCGGCTTGCTGTCGCCATATTCGTCACGCAGGGCCATCAGCCCCGGCATTTCGGTCTCAGCGATGTCGAGTTCCTTGCGGCCAAACTCGGCCAGCGCGATGTCCTTGACGATATAATCCCCGGCCATTGCGTGCTCCATTCCGGTTACATTTTGTCTACCGCAGCAGGTAACACCGCAATGGTTTATAAGCAACGAAGATGCCCGAAAGCGCCGGGGCGCAGCGACCGGAGGTCGTGCGCCCCGACCTTCCCAACGGTCCGGGGGGACAGGTCAGCTGGGGGTGCCTTGCGGCCTGGGGTCTTCCGTCAATTGGAAAAACCCGGTGCCGGAGGCCACCACACAGCTCAACCCGTTGGGATGGGAAACCAGCACGGTGAAAGTGCCGGTTGTTGCTGAAGCCCAGAATTCGATCACGGTGGAAACGGGCTGGCTGGCTTGCAGCCCGCCAGCAGTCAACCGCTCGGCGTATGAGGATTGCAAACGATCCACCAGGTGATCGCGGGGACTGCAGCCAGCGGCAAGCACCGGCGGCGCAGTCGCAAGCATCCCAAAGATAAGCGAGGTGCAGGCAAGACGTTTAAACATGACAATCTCCTTTCGCATGTGCCAAAGCGACGAAAGAGGCTTGCCAAGGGGGCAAGAGCCCCTGTCGTACCTATAAATATGGGGCCAGAACCGGCCGGTATCAAATCCCGGCCGGTCAACTGTTCGTGGTGTCCATGTGTGCTCAGCAGGTGATCCTGCCACCACATAGGCTCGAGAACACCGTTGGCGGCCTGCCTTAGGCGCCGTGCCGGCAATTGCGCTGCACGCACTCACCGGCTAGTCAGAACCCACCGCCAAAGGAAGAGACTGACCATGCCCCCCAAACCTCCGCGCGCCTGGCAAAGGATGCTCTCCGGTCGCCGCCTTGACCTGCTTGATCCGACTCCGGTCGATGTCGAAATCGAGGATATTGCCCATGGGCTGGCCTTTGTGGCGCGCTGGAATGGCCAGACCATTGGTGATTTTGCCTATTCCGTGGCAGAGCATTCGCTTCTGGTGGAGACGATCTACGGTCGCCTGAACACGAAGGCGCCGGTGCGATGGAAGCTGGCGGCCCTGCTGCACGACGCGCCGGAATATGTCATCGGAGACATGATTTCGCCGGTAAAGAATGCCGTTGGCCCAAGTTACGGCGAATTGGACCAGCGGTTGACGACGGCGATTCATATCCGCTTTGGTCTGCCTGCCGTATTACCTAAAACGGTCAAGGCCCAGATCAAGAAAGCAGATCGGATCAGCGCCTGGATGGAAGCAATCGAGATCGCCGGATTTTCCCGCAGCGAAGCCGACCGCCTGTTTGGAAAGCCGGATCAAGCGCTTATGGAAGGGCTTTCCATCCGCCTGCGACCACCAGTCGAGGTCCGCAAAGATTACATCACCCGGCACGCCGATCTTTTGGCACTGCTCTGATCCCAAGAAAAAGCCTCTCCCGATCTGGAGAGGCTTTCGCTTCACTTGGGGCTGCGTTTGGCGAGAATTCGCTGCAGCGTGCGCCGGTGCATGTTCAGCCGTCGCGCGGTTTCCGATACATTCCGGTCGCATAGTTCATAGACCCGCTGAATATGCTCCCACCGCACACGATCCGCACTCATTGGATTTTCCGGCGGCGGCGGCAGCTCTTCTTCATTGGCGAGCAGCGCGTTCATGATGTCCGACGCATCAGCAGGTTTTGACAGGTAATCCGTCGCACCAATCTTCACCGCTGCAACGGCTGTCGCAATGGCACCATATCCAGTCAGAACAACCACTCGGCTGTCGGGGCGGCGCTCTCGCAGGATCTCCACCACATCAAGCCCGTTGCCGTCCTCTAGCCGCAGATCGACCACCGCAAAGGCTGGAGGGCGGGCTGTGGCTATGGCGCTGCCTGCTGCGACAGATCCTGCTGTCTCCACCTCAAAGCCACGTTTTTCCATGGCCTTGGCCAAGCGCCGCAGAAAGGGCTCGTCATCATCGACCAGCAAGAGCGTCTTGTCCGGTCCTATTTCCTGCATAGCAGCTTCGCCCATGCTGTCGGTCTCCCCCGCAATGTTATCAGGTCGTGAGGCTTGATATTACGTCTCGCCTCCGAAACGTCAAACCTTCATCAGGATTACAGGTTTTCCAGAAAGCAGCCGACCTTGTCAGCAACCTGTTCCGGTGTCTCGTCACGGCGAAAGAACTCCACAAATCCCTGCTCGGGCAAAACCAGATAGGAAAAGGTCGAGTGATCAACAAGATAGTAGTCTTCGTCGCCGTCATGTTTCTTGTAGTAGGTCTTGTAGGCGCGGCTGGCGGCCTTAACCTGTTCGTGTGATCCCGTCAGACCAATCATCCGTTCATGCAGATTGGCGGCAAAATCACCCACCACCTCAGGTGTGTCGCGATCCGGGTCGATGGAGATGAACACCGGTGTCACGTCCTGTCCACGCTCATCCAGCAGATCGATGACCTCGGCATTGCGGGCAACATCCAGAGGGCAGACATCAGGGCAAAACGTATAGCCGAAATAGACCAGCGACGGCTTGGTGATCACATCCTTATCCGTCACCGTCTCACCCTTGGCGTTCAGCAGCTCAAACGGTCCGCCGATTGTATCGGACCCTCCTGCGATCTGACTGGCGCGGCATTCGGCGAAGTCATCACCCGCGCCGCCTCCGCGTGTGGCAAACCAGGCTCCCCCTACCAGGGCAGCAACAACAACGGCAGCAAGGATGGCATAGAGACGGGTCATGAGATCACACTTTGCGCAAGAATTAGATGGGTCATCAGGCTGCGCCAGACCTACCAAGAATCTCAGGCGATGCAACGGGCGGAGCGAAGCAGCCGCCGCGCATCGGCCAGAAGTGGTCCAGCGATCCTGCACGAGGGTCGACCTATCGCAGGCCTTACCCCAATGACCAGACGGACAAATCAGCGCAGCCGCGGGCGATCCCGGCGACAGTCACCGTATAAGGAGGCCATCGCCAAAGCAGATCAATTGTCTGTCTGCGCCAGGAATGCGAGGATACTGCGACAGTCTGGTTTCGTCTTGTTCCAGAGCAGGCCATATGTCAGCCAGATCCCGACCGGAGCCAAACAAAATGGCCCCATCCCCTCGGCACGGAGTGCGGTATGAGCGCGACAAATATTGACCTGCTGAGCGGGCAGGAACGGAGCCACTGGATTCGCCTGCGCACGTTGATCCTGCTGCGCTGGGTGGCGATAGCTGGTCAGGTCTCTGCCATCACCGTGGCACAGCAGCTCTATAATCTGCAGCTGGAGCTCGTGCTTTGCTATATCGCGATTGGTGTTTCGGTTCTGGGCAACCTCATTGCGATCATTCTGTTCCCGCAGAACAAACGCCTCTCGGAATTCGAGAACTTCCTGATGGTTCTCTTTGACCTCCTGCAGCTGAACTTCCTGCTCTATCTGACCGGTGGATTGAACAACCCCTTCGCGCTACTGGTGCTGGGGCCGGTGACGATTTCCGCCTCGATGATGCGGCTGCGCTCGACCCTGATTATCGGTGCCACCGCGATCATCCTGGTAACACTGCTTGCGGAATTTCATCTGCCGCTGCGCACGCCGCAGGGGTTTGTGCTACGGGTGCCGGATATCTTTGTCTTTGGCAACTGGACTGCCATCGTGATCGCGGTCTTGTTCATTGGCGCCTATTCCTACCGGATTAGTGCAGAGATCCGCTCTATGTCGGATGCGCTGGCCGCGACCCAGATGGCCCTGTCGCGCGAACAGAAGCTTACCGATCTGGGCGGCGTTGTGGCCGCTGCGGCCCATGAGTTGGGCACACCGCTGGCCACGATCAAACTGGCCAGCGCAGAGTTGATCGACGAATTGGATGACCGGCCCGACCTGCGCGAAGATGCCGCCCTGATCCGTGAACAGGCGGACCGGTGTCGCGATATTCTCAGAGGCATGGGGCGCGCCGGCAAGGATGATCTGCATCTGCGCCAGGCCCCGCTTTCCACCGTGATAAACGAGGCGGCAGAACCGCATATGTACCGGGGCAAAACCGTGATCTTCGAGGAAGCCCCGGAAAGCGATGGCGATCCCCAGCATCCGACCATCCTGCGCCAGCCGGAAATCATTCACGGCCTGCGCAATCTCGTGCAGAACGCGGTGGATTTTGCCCGAACAACAGTCTGGATCGATGCCAGCTGGAACGATGAGACGATTACCCTGCGCATCAGCGACGATGGTCGGGGCTACCCGTCACATCTGCTGGGCCGGATCGGCGACCCCTTCGTGCGGCGGCGTCGTAGCGACAGCGACCGGCGCCAGCGTCCCGAGTATGAGGGCATGGGTCTCGGACTGTTCATCGCCAAGACATTGCTGGAACGCAGCGGCGCTCAGCTGATTTTCGCAAATGGATCCGATCCCAATCAGACCTTGACCCGTGATCCGGAACGTTGTGGCGCATTGGTGCAGGTCAGCTGGCCCCGAAGCAAGATTGACGCTCTGACGGGCGAAAATGCCGTTCCCATCGGGGAAAATAAACGTATAGAAATTTAACTATTCACTTTTAGGCAACCAATTAAACTTCATTTAACCATTATCGGGAAACATCGGTCGGGAGAGTAAAACACTTGTGGGTAACGGACATCATGCAGCAGATCCTATCGACCGACTGGCTTGTATTGGCAACGCTTTGTGCGGCTACGGCCGCAGCAGCTGTATGGTGGCTGTCTCCGAACCCCAAACCCAAGGGCTTTGAGCAGGATCTGCTGCAGGGCGATGGGCGCTCTGATGCGGTGTTTCTCTTTGATGACACGACGCTGATCGGCTGGTCCTCCGGCGCGCGCCGGTTCGTGGGCGAACAGGCGGAGAGCTTCAGCTGGGCCAACCTGCGAGAGCAATTGGCCCGCAGCTACCCGGGCCTGCCGCAGTCTCCCGGCTTTCTGAAGGATGTCGGACCGCTGGTGCTCTCGGGCACTGCAAATGCCGAAAGCCGCGAGGCGCTCTGCGAATGGATTGATGGTGTCACCCGGGTACAGCTTCGCAGCACGACATCCGAGGAGCATAATCACAGCATCGACCAAGAGCTTACGACCCTGCGTTCAGCGGTGCATCAGGCGCCCTATCCTGTCTGGCTGCAATCAGATGACGGTGCGGTTACCTGGTCCAATCTTGCCTATGACGATCTCAGCCAGAAGCTCCGTGGCCGCAACGTCGATTTCTCGGAACCGCTGTTCACCAATCTTGATGACCCGATGGCCAGCGGCAAACCTGAACGGATTTCGATCCCCATGCCCGAGAGCAAGAAGAAGCTCTGGTACAATATCTCGACCACCGAAACCGAAGCCGGCTGGTTGTGCCACGCGGTGGATGTGAATGCGGTTGTTGACGCCGAAATCGCTCAGCGCAACTTCGTCCAGACATTGGCAAAGACATTTGCCCAGCTTTCTATCGGTCTTGCGATTTTTGACCGGAATCGTCAGCTGGTACTGTTCAATCCGGTGCTGATCGACCTGACCGCCCTGCCCGCCAATTTCCTCAGCTCGCGGCCGAACCTGCTGACCTTCTTTGACCGGCTGCGCGATCAACGCATGATGCCGGAACCCAAGAATTACTCCAGCTGGCGCCATCAGATGGCCGACCTTCTGGAAGCTGCGGCCGAGGGCCGCTATCAGGAAACATGGTCGCTGCCATCGGGGTCAGTCTACTCCGTCTCTGGCCGCCCGCATCCGGATGGCGCGATTGCCTTCCTGTTTGAGGATATCACCGCCGAGATCACCCTGACCCGCCAGTTCCGTTCCGAGCTTGAAATGGGTCAGTCGATCATGGATCAGATGGACGAAGCCATCGCCGTTTTTGCAAATGACGGTACCATGACCTTCTCCAACGCCGCCTATCACGATCTGTGGCAGATGGATCCCGACGGCAGCTTTGCCAAAATCACCATCATGGACTCCAGTCGGGTATGGCAGGACATGTGCGCCGCAACACCGGCCTGGGGAGAAGTTCGCGATTTCGTTGCAGGTAGCGACAGCCGCACCCCCTGGTGGGCAAACGTGCAGCTGCGCAACGGCACCCCGCTGATCTGCAAGGTGACCGCCATCCAGAACGGGGCAACCATGGTCAGCTTCCGCTCCCCCGACCCGGCGCCGGCGCCGGTGGACCAACAGCGGTTTGCGATTACCAAGCAGGAAAAATAGCGCTGTAGGCAGCCCTTCGATCAGCAGGAAAGCCCGGTTCGATACCGGGCTTTTTCGATCCGGCTTGCAGCCTTGCGCGCGTGGCGGCATTGTCGCCCCATGACAACCCAGACGCTCGTAATCCCTCTCCCCTCACCCGACCACACCGCCGTGCTTGCCGCCCGTATTGGTGCCCAGCTGCAGGGTGGCGATTGCCTGCTGCTGGAAGGCGTCATCGGCGCCGGTAAAACCCATTTTGCCCGCAGCCTGATCCAATCTCAGATGACCGTGCCCGAGGATGTCCCCTCGCCCACATTCACTCTGGTTCAGACCTATGAGCTGCCCGGCGGAGAGCTGTGGCATGCCGATCTCTACCGTCTGTCAGCCCTCGATGAAATCGAAGAGCTGGGTCTGATTGCGGCTTTTGAAACAGCTATTTGCCTGATTGAATGGCCGGACCGCCTAGAGGAACTCACGCCAAGCGACGCGCTGCATGTTTCGTTGGCGCTGGACCCAGACCATGACGATGCCCGCACCGCCACCCTGCGATGGAGCGATCCGCGCTGGGACACCCTGATGAAGCAGATTTCCACATGACCGACCGAAACCATCTCATCTCAACCTTTCTGAGTGATACCCCCTGGCAAGACTGGACGCGCGAGCCGCTGGCCGGCGACGCGTCCAACCGGCGCTATGAACGGCTGCGCCATCACGATGGCACCTCTGTTGTGCTGATGGATGCCCCGCCTGATCAGGACGAGGATGTTGCTCCATTTGTGGAGATTGCGACCTACCTGCGCGACCAGGGACTGAGCGCACCAGAGATTCTGGCCGAAGACCGCACAAACGGGTTCCTGATCATCGAAGATCTGGGCGATGCGATCTTTGCGCGTGTGATGCGCGATGATCCGGCACAGGAACGCGCGCTATATGAGGCCGCTACTGATGTTCTGATTGCCCTGCATGACGCCCCGATGCCAGAGCTGGAGCCGCTGGGACCCAGACTGATGGCAGAACTATCCGGCCTCGCGTTTGAAAAATACCGGGATGTGATCCGTGAGGAGACGTCGGCTGAGCATCTTGCCCGCTTCACCAACCAGTTCGAGGATATCCTGCGCCGCACGATCAAAGGTGACGTTGTTTTGGTTCAGCGGGACTATCACGCGGAAAACCTGATCTGGCTGCCCGAGCGCACCGGCGTCGCAAAAGTCGGATTGCTGGATTTCCAGGCCGCCCGTGCGGGTCATCGGGCCTATGATCTCGTGTCTCTGTTACAGGACGCCCGCAGGGATGTGCCTGCCGCCATCGAGATGCAGATGATGGATCGCTACGTCACCGCGACCGGTGTCGACGAAGGCAGCTTTCGCGCGGCGTATACCGTGCTGGGTGTGCAGCGAAATATGCGCATTCTGGGTGTTTTTGCGCGTTTGGGCAGGGATTATGGCAAACCGCAATACGTCGATCTGATCCCGCGTGTGTGGGATCATTTTCATCGGGGCCTCGACCACCCGGCAATGGCACCGCTTGCGGAGTTCCTGCATCGTGAAATGCCGGTGCCCACCCCTGAGGTCCTCGACCGGTTGCGCGGCTGATGGCAGACCCCAGATATCCCGTCATGATCTTCGCCGCGGGCTTTGGCACCCGGATGCGCCATCTGACCGCAGATCAGCCAAAACCGATGATCCCGGTCGCTGGCCGTCCTTTGATCGATCGCGCTCTGGACATGGCACGAGAGGTTGCACCGACTGTGATAGTGGCCAACAGCCACTATAAGGGCGACATTCTGGCCCGCCACCTTGCCGACAGTGAAGTGGTGATCAGCCCCGAACAGCCACAAATCCTTGATACCGGGGGTGGACTGCGACAGGCCTTGCCGCTGCTCGGCGCACCAGACGGGCCGGTCTATACCGTGAATCCCGATGTGGTCTGGCGCCGGCCAAACCCGTTGCGCCTGCTAAGAGCTGCCTGGGATCCGGAACGCATGGACGCGCTGCTGGCCTGTATTCCCATTGCTCGTACCATAGGGCGCAGCGGTGGTGGCGACTTTCATACCGATGGTGACGGGCGCCTGCAGCGGGGCGGCGATCTGGTCTATGGCGGCGTACAACTTCTGCGCACCAACCGATTGGCAGAGATCGAAGAAACCGTCTTCTCACTGAACACACTTTGGGATCTGATGGCACAGGAGGACCGCCTGTTTGCGCTGGAATATCCCGGTCATTGGTGCGATGTCGGCACCCCCGAGGGGATCCCCCTGGCCGAGGAACTGATAGCCCAAGATGAGATTTGAGCCGCAAGACACGCCACGCCTCTTTGCCGTTCCCTGCGGCGTCGATTTCCCGCGCGCCCTTGTTGAGGGGCTAATCACACGCAGCCGAGCCGCACCACCGGAAGCGCTGGCGAAGGTGGAGCTGATCGTCAACACCTCCCGTATGGCGCGCCGGGTGCGGGATCTGTTTGACCAAGGGCCAGCGCTGTTGCTGCCCAAGATTTCTCTGCTCACGGATCTTGATATGCGCGCGACGCTGCGTGGTCTGCCGCCAGCATTGCCGCCGCTGCGGCGGCGACTTGAGCTGTCGCAGCTCATCGCCAAATTGCTGGATGCCCAGCCGGATCTGGCTGCGCGATCCTCGCTTTACGATCTCTCCGACAGTCTGGCAGCACTGTTCGACGAAATGCAGGGCGAAGGGGTCAGCCCTGACACCATTCGATCACTCGATGTCTCCGATATGTCGGGCCATTGGGCGCGTGCGCAGCAGTTCATCGCTATCGCAGATGAATTCGCAGAAACCCATGCAAACGCGATGGACGCGCAGGCCCGCCAGCGGCAGGTTGTGCTGGATCTGATCGAAGACTGGCAGGAGCAGCCGCCCGAACACCCTGTCATCCTCGCAGGTTCCACCGGATCGCGCGGCACCACACTGATGCTGATGGAGGCCATTGCGCGGCTGCCGCAGGGCGCCGTGATCCTGCCAGGATTTGATGACCAGCAGCCCCGGCATGTCTGGGAGCATCTTGATGACCCGCTGATGTCCGAGGATCATCCGCAATATCGGTTCTTCAAGATCATGCGCGATCTGGACATGACTGCGGATGATGTTCTCCCATGGGTCGCAACATCACCAGCCTCCGTTGCCCGTAACAGATTGGTATCCTTGGCGTTGCGCCCAGCGCCGGTCACCGATGCCTGGATGCGCGAAGGACCGGAACTGCGCGACATCGACCGTGCCACCGCCGAGATTACCCTGGTCGAAGCGCCCAACCCGCGTGCGGAGGCACTGGCCATCGCGCTGCGCCTGCGCCAAGCCGCCGAGGATGGTCAGACCGCCGCCCTCATCACACCGGATCGTATGTTGACCAGACAGGTGGCCGCAGCGCTGGATCGCTGGGATATTCTGCCGGATGATTCCGCCGGTCAGCCCTTGCAACTGTCGCCGCCGGGCCGTTTTCTGCGCCATATTGCCGAGCTGTTCTGTAAACCGCTTACCTGCGATGCGCTGCTGACCCTGCTGAAGCATCCTCTCTGCCACGATGGGGCAGGGCGCGGCGATCACCTGCGCCACACCCGCGAGTTGGAACTGCGCTTGCGCCGCTACGGACCTCCCTTCCCGGATGCCGACAGCTTTGCCGCATTTGAAGTCGGGCGCGACCTGATGTCGGGATGGACCGGTTGGCTGTCCCGGTGCTTTGCCGACAAACCCATCAGCGGAACGCAGCCACTGTCCCGGTGGGTCGATACCCTGCGGCAGCTGGCAGAGGCGATAAGTCTGGGCAGTCAGGACGCTTCAAGCGGTGGCCTGTGGAACAAGAAAGCCGGCCGCAAGGCGCTGGAAATCATGGACAACCTGCGCGCCGAGGCTGGATATGGCGGCGAAATGACAGCTCGGGACTTTGCCGATCTCCTGCGGGCGCTGCTGTCGCAAGGTGAGGTCCGCGACCGGGATGCACCCTATGGCTCCATCCTGATCTGGGGCACGCTGGAGGCACGGGTGCAGGGCGCCGATCTGGTGATCCTCGGTGGCCTCAATGAAGGCAGCTGGCCAGAGGCAGCCACCCCCGATCCCTGGCTCAACCGCCAGCTTCGCCATCAGGCGGGCCTGCTGCTTCCTGAGCGGCGTATCGGACTGTCAGCCCATGATTTTCAACAGGCGGTCGCCGCCCCTCAGGTCTGGATGACCCGCTCCGAACGGTCGGATGAGGCGGATACGGTGCCGTCGCGCTGGCTCAACCGTATGACCAATCTGTTGTCCGGGCTGCCGGGGCAGGGCGGCCCGGCGGCACTGGCGGAGATGCGGGCACGCGGGAAGGAATGGCTCGGCTGGGCCGACGCGCTTGAGGCACCGGTACCGATGGATCCCGCAAAACGTCCAGCACCGCGCCCACCCGTTGCTGCCCGCCCGCGGCGCCTGACCATCACTGAAATCCCTCGGCTGATCCGCGATCCATACGCGATATATGCCAAGCATGTGCTGAAGCTGCGCCCACTCGATCCATTGGTACAGGAACCCGACGCCCTGCTGCGCGGCATCGTTCTGCACAAGATCCTGGAAGATTTCATCAAGGCCACTGTTGCCGACCCAAGCCAGTTGACGGTGCCAAATTTTCTCGCAATCGCCGCCTCTCATCTGGAAGCCAAGGTGCCCTGGGCCATCGCGCGCAGCCTCTGGCTGGCCCGGCTGGAACGTATCGCTGACGATTTCATTAATGGTGAGCGCCAGCGGCAGGCCAACGCACGCCCCTCCGGGTTCGAGGTCTCTGGTGCGGTACGGGTGGCACCGTTTGATTTTGAAATTGCTGGCACAGCAGATCGGATTGATGTGGATGAACGTGGAGGCCTGCATCTTTTTGACTATAAGACCGGCGATCCACCATCCGAGAACCAACAGAAAGCGTTCGAGAAACAGCTGCTGATTGAAGCTGCGATGGCGGAACGCGGCGCCTTTGATCGCTATGGTGAGGGCAGGGTGGAGCGCGCCATATTCCTTGGTCTCAAAAGCCCTCTGAAAGAGGTCGCAGCCCCGCTTCTGGACGAACCTCCCGGCAAAGTTTGGGAGGAACTGAGCAAGTTGATCGGTGCATATTTTAAGCCTGATCAAGGATATAGCAGCCGTCGCATGGTGTTTCAGGACACTCAGACCGGCGATTATGACCATCTGGCGCGCTATGGCGAATGGGACCGAAGCGCAACGCCGGAACCGGAGATTCTGACATGACCGCCCGCGATGCCGCCTCCGAAGCGCAGTTCCGGGCCGCCCGCCCGGACGCCTCAACCTGGCTGGCTGCAAACGCCGGATCAGGCAAGACCAAGGTGCTGACCGACCGGGTGGCGCGCCTGTTGCTGCGCGGCGTTCAACCCCAGCATATCCTCTGTCTGACCTATACCAAAGCCGCCGCCAGCGAGATGCAGAACCGGCTGTTCAAGCGGCTTGGTGAATGGGCCATGCTCGGCGATGAGGCGTTGACCACGGCGCTTACGGAGCTGGGTGCGCAGGATGTAATCTCTGCGGAGGGAATGGCGCAGGCCCGCACCCTGTTCGCGCGCGCAATCGAGACACCCGGTGGACTGAAGATCCAGACAATCCACTCCTTCTGCGCCTCATTGCTGCGGCGTTTTCCGCTGGAGGCAGGCGTCAGTCCGCAGTTTTCAGAGATGGATGACCGCGCGGCAGTACTGCTGCGGGCCGAGGTTGTGGAGGCGATCGCAGAAAGCGCCGATCGGTTTGAGGCTGATCTGATTGGTAAGCTGGCCCGGCAAGTGACAGACAGCGATTTCGAGACTCTGACCGCTGCCATATGCCAACGCCGGTCTGATTTTGATGCCCCGCTCGATCGAGCGGGGCTTTTGACGCTGTTTGATCTGCCTGAAGGATTTGACACTGGTGCGTTGGAAGATGGCGTGTTTCTCGGGGGTGAAGGGGATCGTCTGGCGCAAACCTGCACCATGCTGGAGCAAGGCAGCAGCACGGATATTAAGGCAGCAGCCAAGCTGCGCAAGATAACGGAGCCAACCTGTGCGGACCTGCCGATTCTTGAGTCAGTTTTTCTGACGGGGGCGGCAGCCAAAGCACCCTTCAGTGCCAAGATCGACGCCTTTCCCACTAAGAAGCTGCGCGAAAACAACGTTGCGCTGATGGACCAGCTGGAACCGCTGATGCGACGTGTCGAGGCCGCACGCGCCCAGCGTCTTGCCTTGGCTGCGGTCGATAAATCGCTGGTTTTGCACGATTTTGCTGCGGTATTCCTGCCTGAATATGATCGCCGCAAACAGCTGCGCGGCTGGCTGGATTTTGACGATCTGATCCTGAAGGCCCGGCAGCTGTTGAATGATCCGGCTGTTGCGGCCTGGGTTCTTTACCGATTGGACGGCGGGATTGACCACATCCTCGTCGATGAGGCTCAGGACACCAGCCCGGTGCAATGGGATGTCATCGAAAAACTGGCCCAAGAGTTCACCGCCGGCGAGGGCGCACGATCCGACGTCGAGCGAACCATTTTTGTTGTCGGTGACAAGAAACAATCAATCTACTCATTCCAGGGGGCCGATCCTGACGCCTTTGACCGAATGCAGGCTGAGTTTGCCGACCGGCTAGCGGAAACAGGCAGCGCATTGCAGAATGCAGCGCTGGAGTTCTCCTTTCGCTCCTCCGCAGCGATCCTGGGGCTGGTCGATCTGGTGTTCAAGGACAGCCCTGGCGCAGGTTTTCACCGTGACGCGCTGCACCGCGCGTTCAAATCAGAACTGCCAGGACGGGTCGACCTCTGGCCCGTCGTCGACAAGATCGACACAGAAGAAGAGCGTGACTGGACCGATCCGGTAGATCGCCCCGGCGCCCGCCACCACACGGTCATTCTGGCCGAGCAGATCGCCAATACCATCAAGGAGATGATCGACAACAAGGTCACGCTACCCGAGGATGGCCCTGAGCGCGGCAGCTTTCAGCGCCGCCCTGTACAGGCAGGTGACTTTCTCATTCTAGTGCAGCGCCGGTCCGAATTATTTTCGGAGATCATCCGTGCCTGCAAAAAGGCTGAACTGCCTATTGCCGGTGCGGACCGACTGAAAATCGGGGCCGAGCTGGCGGTAAAGGATCTGGCCGCTTTGCTGTCATTTCTCGCCACGCCAGAGGATTCGCTGTCACTGGCCGCCGCCCTCAAATCACCTTTGTTTGGTTGGAACGAACAGGCCTTGTTCGATCTGGCTCACCGTCGTGAGGGCGGCAGCTACCTCTGGACCGCTCTGCGCGACCGGGCGGCGGAATATCCAGACACGATGGCAATTTTGGACGACCTGCGCGGCCAGACCGATTTTCTGCGCCCTTATGACCTGATCGAACGTATCCTGACGCGCCACGGTGGTCGCCAGCGCCTACTCGGCCGATTGGGGCCCGAGGCGGAGGATGGCATCAACGCCCTGCTCAGCCAGGCGCTCGCCTACGAGCGCACCGATATCCCGAGCCTCACCGGGTTTCTGGTTTGGATGCAGGCCGATGATCTGGAAATCAAACGCCAGATGGGGGCGGCGGGCAATATGATCCGGGTGATGTCAGTGCATGGATCCAAGGGGCTGGAAGCGCCGATCGTGATCCTGCCCGACACAGCCAAACGCAAGCCGCCACGCGACGATGAAATCATGCGCGCCGAGGCCGGGCCGATGTGGAAACTGCCCAGCGCCCTGATGCCGCAAGTGATGCACGGCGCCCGTGAAGCGGCGCAGGACAAGGCCAGAAACGAACGGCTGCGACTGCTCTATGTGGCGCTGACACGGGCCGAAAAATGGCTGATCGTCGCCGCTGCCGGCGAGCTGTCCAAAGACGGTGACAGCTGGTACCAGATGGTTGAGCGCGCGTTGAGAGAGGCAGGTGCCAGCCCTTATCAGACCAGCTATGGTGAGGGGCTGCGCCTGCAACACGGCGATTGGGACGGGCTGCCGTTTCATTCTGCAGCGCCGGTCGTCCCTCTCCAGCCGCAGCTGCCGGATGTGTTCCGACATGCACCCCCTCCCTACACGCCGCCCGTGCCAACGCTAAGCCCATCGGATCTCGGCGGAGCGAAGGCCTTACCGGGCGATCTGGGACAGGATGAAGAAGCGGCCAAGGCGCGCGGCAGCCGACTCCACAGATTGCTGGAACATCTGCCCGGCACCGGCAAGGAGATGTGGCCGCAACTGGCTGAGACGCTGCTGGCAGGTCACGAAGACACCGCTGAACTATTGGCTGAGGCGACGCGGGTCCTGACCACACCGGAATTGCAGGAGATCTTTGCCCCGGATACCCTGGCAGAGGTCGCCGTATCAGCGGATCTGGATGGTCGCAGGATCCACGGCGTGATTGATCGGCTGATTGTCACCCCAAAACGTGTGCTGGCAATTGATTTCAAATCGAATGCCACTGTGCCGAGCCGTCCTGAGACCTGCCCGGAGGGGCTGTTGCGGCAGATGGGGGCCTACGCCCGTGCTCTGGCCACGCTCTATCCGGATCGGCAGATCGAGACGGCTTTGCTCTGGACCCGCACTGCGTCGCTGATGGCCTTGCCACACGATATTGTGTCATCCGCCCTTAAGCGCCGCGAGATACCTTGACGATCCGTTAAGCCGTTCATAGGTTCACAGCCGAACTGCCACACTCTTAGGGAGACATGCCCATGTCCACCGTCGCCGTAACCGATGCCACTTTTGACGCCGAAGTGAAAAATTCCGAAGTCCCCGTTGTGGTGGATTTCTGGGCCGAATGGTGCGGTCCCTGCAAACAAATCGGCCCCGCTCTGGAAGAGCTGGCCGCTGAGTATGGCGACAAGGTGAAGATCGCCAAGGTCGATGTAGACAGCAACCCGAACTCCGCAGCGGCCATGGGCGTGCGCGGTATTCCTGCGCTGTTCATCTTCAAGGACGGTCAGGTCGTGTCCAACCGCTCAGGTGCGGCCCCCAAGGCTGCTTTGCAGAGCTGGATCGACGAGTCGATCTAAGACCGCCGGTAGGCCGAAGAGATCAGAGGCGTCCCATCGGGGCGCCTTTTTTATGGTTAGGTTTCAACCCAATGGACAGGAGCCGCATCATGGCTGAAACACGGGTACTGGTCGAATTTGGCATGGGCACGTCGCTGCGGCGAAATGACTATACCGAGGCCGCCAAACGAGCAATCAGAGACGCGCTCTGGCATAACTCCGTCAATGTTGCGGAGCTGTTCGATTTCCCCAAGGAAGCAATGCGAATCCGCGCTGAAATCGGCGTGCAGAACCCTGAGGCCGTAGATCGGGCGGCGCTTTGTGAGATCTTTCCTTATGGTACACCAGACATCCACGTGAGCGAGGGAGGGCTTGATATTGACAAGCCGGGCGGCGGCCAGACCGTCATCGCCAACGCCGCCATCATCGTTTCATTTGATATGGAGCCGATTGCATGACTGAGAAACGCATTATTCTGGAGATGGGAACCGGCAACGATCTCTACGGGCAGGACTACACCAAAGCCGCCCGGCGCGCCGTGCAGGACGCGCTGCACCACTCATCAATCACGCTATTTGCCAAATTGGGAATTGATCATGCCGAAATGCGTGTCGAGGTTACCATCGGCGTTCAGGAACCGGATAAGGTAGATTGCGATCTGGTGGCAGGCGATCTGCCCCGCGGGCGTGCGACAGTGCGCGCCGTACACGGAGGGCTGGATGTGGTTGATGATGCCGATGGCGGCAAACATGTTATTGCAACCGCCGCTATTGAGGCTTGGCTCCCGGATCAGGCAGGGCGCTACCGGCTACGCTCCTGATGGCCTAGTGATCCTACGCAAAAGAAAAAGCCGCCCTGGAAGGAGCGGCCAAATCATCTTTGTGACTGAGGATGAGCGTCCTCAGATCTTTGCGATATCCGCGCGGGTCAGACCGATGTCTTCCAGCTGCGTATCGGTCAGCGCGGACAGAGCCTTGCGGGTGTCACGTGCTTCTTTCCAAGCCACGATCGAAGACTTGGCGTTGTAGACTGCGTCCACCAGGCGGAGTACGGTGACTGCTCCGAGCGGCGCATGGATGTTTGCGGTGGTAGCCATTTGCGCATTCCTTATGAGAACCAGCCGACACCATGTCGGTTGTGAGCCTCATGTAGGGTGGCCTGCCGAGTCACACAATTGCCGGTTCGACAGCTCCGAATTGCAGTTTTTGCATAGCATGAATTTCGGGCGCTTTGCCCAGATAAAGGCAACTCTCCCAGCGCGTTCCAGTCGTGACGAACACCTGTTCCATTTCACCTGAACAAAATACCCGCATCAGGGCACAAATTGTCGGCTCTGCGACGATCATCAGATGACCACATGTGAAAACCGTCCGGTCGGTCGTTGCAAGAAGATCATAGCCAGGGCGCGGCCAGGGCGCCTATTCGCTTGATCCCCGGCACCCGCAGCGGATAGCACCCGGTTGAGGTACAAAAAACCAGTGCCCATATAGGCCTGGAAACAAGGAGAACACGATGGCAGACGATCAATTCCCGGGCTGGCACGGTACGACAATCATCGGCGTGAAGAAGGATGGCGAGGTCGTCATTGCCGGCGACGGGCAAGTTTCCCTTGGGCAGACCGTGATCAAGGGAACGGCGCGCAAGGTCCGCCGCCTGTCGCCCGGAGGTTTCGATGTCGTCGCGGGTTTTGCCGGCTCCACTGCCGATGCCTTCACCTTGCTTGAGCGGCTTGAAGCCAAGCTTGAGGCCACCCCCGGTCAACTCGCACGTGCCAGCGTGGAATTGGCCAAGGACTGGCGCACCGACAAATATCTCCAGAAATTGGAAGCGATGCTGATCGTGACCGACGGGGCAGATATGTTTGTGATCACCGGCGCCGGGGATGTGCTGGAGCCAGAACATGATGTTGCCGCCATCGGATCGGGTGGAAATTTCGCGCTGGCCGCTGCCCGCGGCATGATGGACAGTGACCGCAACGCCGAAGCCGTGGCCCGTGACGCAATGGCCATCGCGGCTGATATCTGCGTTTACACCAATGGACGTCTGACAGTCGAACGGATCAGCCAGAAGGACTGATATGAGCCATATCGATCAAAACGACATTCGGGCTGCGGTTGGTGCCGGCCTTCTCAGCGAGGCGCAGGCCGCCTCGCTTATGGCGCTGGCCCACAGCAGACGCGGTGCGCGTGAAAATCTGGCACCGGGCGATGAGCCGTTTGAGCTGTTCAAAGGGTTCAATGAGATCTTCATCGTGATCGGTTTGATCATTCTGTCGACGGGCTGGGCCGCTGTTACCGGTATCTCCATGGCCGAAGGGTTGGGCGGGCTGGTTGAGAAAGCCACCATGTCCTCCATCATCGGCGCGGTCGTGCTTTGGCTGCTGAGCGAATATTTCATCCGTCGTCGTCGCATGGTGGCGCCGGCGATTGCACTGTCGATCCTCTGGACGCTGAATGCAGGCGTCGGACTTACGGCTGAATTTTCGCAGGTGTTCATGGTCATGCAAGGTGACTATGGCAGCCTGCCCTTGCCCCTCGGGCTGACAACGGTTGCCATCGCGGTCTACTGGCTGCGCTTTCGGGTCCCTTTTGCCATGGCTCTGATCGCTCTTGGTGTCTTTGCGCTGGCCCTAATGCTGGCCGCAAATCAGTCGGGCAGCCTGACGGGCATTGGCGATCTCTTCCTGCTTTCTGCGTCGGGCCCGTTTGCCTGGGTGACATTGCTGGTTGGTCTCGCTGTGTTTGCCGTCGCGATGATGTTTGACCTGAGCGACCCGCATCGGGTCACACGACGCTCTGCGCAGGGCTTCTGGCTGCATGTTGTTGCGGCGCCGGCGCTGGTTAATACGATCGCGCTCAGCCTGCTTAACAGCGGCACCTCCGAGGCCAATCTGGCGCTGATGGCAGTGCTGTTTGCATTTGCCGTGGTCGCGATCATCATTGACCGGCGCTCATTTCTGATTGCGGCCATCGGCTATAGCGTCACCCTCGCGGCGACAGTGTTTGACGGCGATGGCGCTGCGACCACCATTCTCGTGCTGGGCCTGTTCCTGGTGATCCTCGGCGCGTTCTGGGCGCGGATCCGGGCCCTGCTGATTTCCCCCCTCTCACGGGTGCTGCCGCTTGACCGGCTGCCGCCCGCCCACTGAAACGGACCCCTCATGACTGATCTCACCCCTCGCGAAATCGTTTCCGAACTTGATCGCTTTATCATCGGCCAGACCGATGCAAAGCGTGCCGTTGCCGTCGCGCTGCGCAATCGCTGGCGTCGCAAGCAGCTGGGCGATGATCTTCGGGATGAAGTCTATCCCAAGAACATCCTGATGATCGGGCCCACCGGCGTCGGCAAAACGGAGATTTCCCGTCGTCTGGCCAAACTGGCCCGCGCGCCGTTTATCAAGGTCGAGGCGACAAAGTTCACCGAGGTCGGTTACGTCGGCCGCGACGTAGAGCAGATCATCCGTGATCTGGTGGATATCGCCATTGTTCAGACCCGCGAACACATGCGTGAGGACGTCAAGGCCAAGGCCCGCCAAGCGGCGGAGGAGCGAGTCATCCAGGCCATCGCCGGCGAGGATGCCCGCGACGCCACCCGCGAGATGTTCCGTAAAAAGCTTAAAGCCGGCGAGCTGGACGATACTGTCATCGAACTGGATGTCGCTGACAGCTCGAACCCGATGGGTTCCATGTTCGAAATCCCCGGTCAGCCCGGTGGCAACATGGGGATGATGAACCTTGGCGATCTGTTCGGCAAAGCCATGGGTGGTCGGACGACCCGCAAGAAAATGACCGTCGCAGACAGCTACGACATCCTGATTGGTGAGGAAGCGGACAAGCTGCTTGACGACGAAACCCTCACCAAGGCGGCGTTGGAGTCCGTTGAACAAAACGGGATCGTCTTCCTGGATGAGATCGACAAGGTCTGCGCACGTCAGGATGCGAGGGGCGGCGATGTCAGCCGAGAAGGTGTGCAACGTGACCTGCTACCGCTGATCGAAGGAACGACCGTTTCGACCAAACATGGCCCGGTGAAGACCGACCATATCCTGTTCATTGCCTCCGGTGCGTTTCACATCGCGAAACCCTCCGACCTGCTGCCAGAATTGCAGGGGCGACTGCCAATCCGCGTGAACCTTCGTGCCCTGAGCGAGAAAGACTTCGTCCGCATTCTGACCGAAACCGACAATGCGCTCACTCTGCAATATACGGCGCTTCTGGGGACAGAGGATGTCAAGGTGAGCTTCACCGACGATGGCATCGCATCACTCGCCAAGATCGCGGCCGAGGTGAATCAGACGGTCGAGAACATCGGGGCGCGGCGACTCTATACCGTGATCGAACGTGTCTTTGAGGAGCTGTCTTTCAGCGCGCCGGATCGGTCGGGTGAAACGGTCGTTGTAGATGCTGCTTTTGTCCGCAAGAACCTCGGTGAATTGACCAAATCGGCTGATGTCAGCCGCTATGTGCTTTAACGGTCGTCAGGGCATCTGCCCGATCTGTGGACATAGCGGCAGGCCGCCAGTAGCCTGCCGCTATTGTTAATAGATGGCCCCTCGCATGAATTTTTCACGAGTCCTGTTCAGCATCAGCATGGTTCTGATCGTGGCAGCAGGCTGCACCGACAGATCCTTTACCCCAACTGTGCCGGAAGCCTTGGAAATCGGCAAAGCCAAGACCATTTTTGGCGCAACGACACGTCGGCCCCTTCCAAATGGAACCTATGGCGCGGAGCGATCCGATACGCTGCGCCTACTGGAACTGACGGTCTCAATCCCGCCGAACCATTCACCGGGACAGCTGGATTTTGCCTATGCTGAACCCGATCCCGAAACGCAATTCACCATGGCGGGCCGGGAAGAGGTTGCCGATATGGCGGAACTGAACAATCGCGTCGCGCGGGAACTGGATAACTACCCGGTTGGGGAGCGTGATATCACCGTATTTGTGCATGGGTTCAACTCCACCCAGGCTGAAACGGCGTTCCGGGCTGCCCAGCTGAGCAACGATATCAATATCCCCGGCGCCACGATCATCTATTCCTGGCCCAGCCAAGGAAACCCGCTGGGTTACGCCTATGATGGCGATAGCGTGTTGTTTGCACGTGACGGGTTGGAGCAGCTCCTGCGCAATCTGAAGCCCGGTGCGTCAAACCGCGTCGTTCTGGTCGCCCATTCCATGGGATCGCAGCTGGTGATGGAAACCATGCGCCAGATGGAAATCAAAACACCAGGCTGGAGCAGCAAG